>NZ_CP111044.1:320538-641076 GCF_026250525.1 Chondrinema litorale | reverse complement strand
TTAGGACTTACGCATTTAAGTTAAAAATGATAATAGGATTAGCAAGAATCTGTTTAAGATAGTTGCTGAACGGAAGTACTTTGATTTGATAGAGTGTTGTTTTCAACTGTTTTGCAAGGAGTTTCAGCCCTATCCAAGCCTGGTAGCAGCAAGCTAGATGGTTCCTCTGGGAGATTGCCTTTCGGCATTGGCACTTCTCAGAGCCTGTAAGCTGTTTGTATTCCCTGTGGAACTGCTCAATCTGCCATCTGATCTGGGATTCGTTTTCGGCCTCAAATACATTCATCCTGTCCGATAGATCATTTGTGATCACCCATTCAATGTCCCCGTTTAGGGAGACTATCTTGAATAATTTGACGGGGTAAGGGTATTTTTTGAGTTTGACCTGTACGCCTTCCAGCAGTTGCCTACCGGAAAGCTCGACTGTGCCCACAGCCTGCATCCCTGTGTCTCTGGATAGGCTGACTTGGCGGTTGCTCTTCAGGGTAGTGAAGAATGTCCAGCCGCTTCTGTGCACAAGCTTAAGGTTGTCCATGGAAGCATACCAGCTGTCAAAAAGTATCTTTTTGGCTTTCAGGTCTTTACGCATGGTCATTCGGGTGAACATCTCCTGGAAATGGTCATTCTTGGTCTTCTTATCCGTTTCTGGGTGGTAGATTCGGTAATCGATAGGATAGTAATCCCCATCAATGCCATTGCTGTGTACCATGTTTACCAGATTGATCCCATTGACTAGGCCATGCTCATTGCCTGAGTACTGCCTTTTGGCCAATTCTATATACCGGGAATACCTCTTTGCCTGAACACTGTCATCGACAAGGATAAATGAGTCTGGGCTATCTTGGAGATGGCCCTTGACAATATCCCACAGGTCGGAAGAGGTAAATTTAGAATGGGCTAGAAAACGTGTGACTTGGTCATGACTGACATCCATAGAATGGGCTGCCATGTGGGTACAGGTATAATTCCCGTGAGTATGGAGAAGATATGATATGTACAGAGATTTATCCATATAAATTAGTATTAAAAAAAACAATCTCTCAAATTTTGAGCATTTTTGCTAGAGAAATTTAATATTGCGTAAGTCCTAATTATATTAAGTATGCTTTTAATAGTCGATGTGCAAGACCTAAAGCATATATGCAAAAACTAGATCTCTAATTATTTAAATTTTGAAAATGAAATTTTAACTATCAAATTATGAAAACCAACAGAAGAAATTTTTTTCATACTATTACTGCTGGTGTAGCAGGTTTAGGTATAACAGCAGCTTCTCCGATTCCAAGTTTTATTAAAAACAAGCCTTCCAACGAAGCAGGAGATGAGCAATTATTATTTATAGGAGATGATATTGCAATTGCCAAAACAGTATATGGCAAAGTACAAGGATTTAAGCTAAGAGATATTTTACAGTTTAGAGGCATTCCTTATGGTGCAGATACGAGTGGGAAAAATAGATTTATGCCACCTCAAAAACCAGAACCTTGGACAGATACAAAACCGGCTTTATGGTGGGGTAATACAGCTCCTCAGCAAATGGAAAATCGCTATGCAAATGCGCATTACTCTTTTGCAGATCATTGGAATTACGATGATGTGAGTGAAGATTGCCTCAAATTAAATGTTTGGACTCCTTCAATAGCTGATAGTAAAAAAAGACCTGTGTTAGTTTGGTTACATGGTGGGGGTTACAGAAATGGTAATGGCATTGAGCAAGATGGTTATGATGGAGAAAACCTAAGTAGAAAAGGTGATATAGTATTTGTTTCTATTAATCATAGATTAGGCCCAATTGGTTTTACTGATCTTTCTGCAGTTGGTGGAGAAAAATTTAAGCACTCTGGCAATGTGGGAGCATTAGATATGGTAGCTGCACTTGTGTGGGTAAAAGAAAATATTGAAAACTTTGGTGGTGATCCTGCTAATGTGACGATTATGGGTCAGTCTGGAGGTGGAGCTAAAGTATGTATTTTGGGAGCTATGCCTCAAACTAAAGGATTGTTTCATAAAATGGTGCCTTTAAGTGGTTCTACCACCCAAGCCATAGATCAATCTTACTCTCAAAAGTTGGGAGAATATGTATTGAGGGAAGCTGGTTTAAGTCCGGCAGAGATGAATAAGTTGCAAGAAATGCCTTGGCAAAGATATCTAGACGTATCTTATAAGGCAGAAGCTAAACTTAGAGAAGAAACAGGTGGTGAAAGTATGTTTAGAGGTGGATTTGGGCCAGTAGCAGATGGTATCAATCTGCCAAGAGAAGTATTTTTCTCAGATAATGGTGGAACGGCAACAGATGTACCAATGCTAATTTGCAGTACTTTTCACGAATGGGGAATGTCTAGAACTAGTCCCGAAATGGAAAACATTTCAGAAGAAAAGGCCATTGACTTCTTAAAAGAAAGAGCTGGTTTTATGGGTGGACTAGGAGAAAAAGCTCCGGAAGTATATCAGGCGTACGCCAATATTTTTCCAGATGCAAAGCCAATTGAAATTATGACTTTAGTCTCTAGTAATAGAAATGGTGTTGTAAATACTGCCAATGCCAAACTACAGCAAAACGCACCAGTTTATGTAGCTTGGTTTGGTTGGGAACCTAATTTGTATAATGGTCGTATGCGTGCTTTCCATTGCTTAGATATTTGTTTCTGGTTTAACAATACAGATTTAATGCTTACTCACACAGGTGGAGGAGCTAGACCGAGAAAATTAGCAGATAAGATGTCTAGTTCATTGATTCAGTTTATGAAAACGGGCAATCCTAATGGAGGTGGTTTACCTGAATGGGATAAGTACACAGCCAAAGAAGGTGAAGTAATGGTCTTAAATGATGAATGCGAGTTAATGAACGATCCAGATCGCGAAGCCAGAGCGACTTGGCAATAAGTGATATTCAACTATAATCTACCTTCCTGATGATTTAATTATTGGGAAGGTAATATCATTTTTCGATTAAATACATCAAACCGTCTTCAAAAGCTTCTGATATAACTGTGAGGTGTGAAGCATTAGGATATAGTTTTGTTGAGAGGCTTGTCGTCTTCTTTTTCAAAACTTTATCTAACCGCTTTGTGTCTTTATCGTTGTCGTGTATTTGGCCACTTGCAAGATATATTTTCTGGGTAATCGGGTTATCATATAATTTCAATTTCTTTAATACAGATTTATCTTGCCAAATTGCCGGACTAGAAATAATTAAATTTTCATAGTTGATATTTTCTTTTGACAGCAAATAAGCTAGAAATAATCCTCCATAGCTATGTCCGTGCAGCGTAAATTGATTTGAGATTGAATAGTTCTTTTCCAAATAAGATATTAATTGCGTGTTGAGAAAACCTGCATATTGTTTCCCATTGCCAGATTCCATACTATTCACTTTGTTAGGTAAAAAATCACGGTTTCTGTTATTTCCTCTTCCAATAATTGTAGTGCCATAGCCTACACCAACAATCAAACTTTTTGACATTTTTCCTTCATCTATTAACTTCTGAGCAGTATTTAATAATTCAGTATAGTTAAAGTCTGCATCTAGAATTACAATTACAGGTAGTTTGTCTTTCGATTTATTATCAGGTGAAAAAATAGAGATTTCATATTCAAATGAAGTGTTTTTATCGGTTAAATGATCAATAAAAATGGCTGATTCATTTATTGGTTTTAAGTTGTTTGTATAAGACTTACCTTCATCAATTATTGATTTCTCTATGTGCCTGTTGATGAAATTAACTCCATTGCAAAAGCCAAGATATAAATCGTTATATCTCAGTTTAGAAGGATAGAAATTGCTTTCCAATTGTTTAGATTCACTTATGTATTCAATCAATTCTTTATTTAAAATATCGAATCTCGATTTATTTAGTTCAGGTTCATCAATATAAATAATTTTACCCGCTCCTGAACTCAGGTAAATACCAGTATTTTTTTTGTCAAACTGAAAGTTTTTAAAGCCCTCATTCAATGTTAAAACTGGACTACAGATTACATAATTAGAAAATTGAAAGCCAGTATTTTGAGTAAGCAACCATGTTAAAAACAAAGCACTATAATGATGACCCACTATAGAAATGTTGGATTGATTTACATTTAACTCATTAATAATGTAAGGGATAATTTCTTGCTCTAATACTTTTTTAAATTCATGAGCTTTTCCAGAATTTGGGAAACCATTAACAGCAGTAGGAGTAAAGTCCTTCATAAACAAAGTATCGTTTATGGGATTGGGCAAATAACCGATACCTATTATATATTAGTAAAAGTTCTATGATAGTAATTGGCATCTAATAGTAAAATGGCCGAGCTCTTTTCTGTTTTTGAAATCTTTGAAGGACTACGAATGTATAATTGATAAGTCCCATCATTAATTTCAGACTGAAAATTTACTATTTTTAGATTTGAGGTTTCCGTTAAACCAAAAGCAATATCATTTGAAAAAATTAAAAAGTAGATTAAAAAAATGTACTTCATTTACTGATTTGTTGTAGCGACTTTGCTAATTTAAATTTTAGTCTTCTTTTATATAGGTTATTTTCTCATTTTCGAATCCAAAACATTCAACTTGGCTAAAATCAATCAATAACTTATCTCTATCTATTTGAAATTGATGTTTGGTTGGATAAACTAGCACAAACATTTTTCCATTATATCCGATTTGAAGTGAATCTTTCAATATTTGATAAATATAATGATCGTAATCCATCGTCTTGCTGGATTTATAGAAATCAATTTCAGTTGTAAATTGAATTGTATCACTTTTGTCTACTGAAATCCAAGTGCCCAAAAGGTCTTCATGAGTAATTGTAATTTCATCTTCGGAGCAGCCTGCAATTAATAAAAGTGTAGAAAAACTAATAGCTATAATTCTTTTCATATCGTACAGATCTATTTCTATTACGGTACAAATCGAATTGATGCTGCAAGCATTTTTGTATTACGAGTGTATCTCAATGAGATATAATGATAGAAAAAATGCCCTAAACTTTAGGGCATTTATAAAATTAAAAACTTAGATCAACTTGAGATTGGCTGTCGTTATTTGGGAAATTTAAATTAGATGGTAAATGATCTGGTAAGTATCGAAGCAAACTTGGATCATACAAGCCGTTTTCAATAAAATCTGTCAATTGATCAATTTCTTCTTCATTAAGCTCAAGTGGTACAAATTCTAATGCTAATTGAGTGTTTGGCACATTAGTGTTTTCTATAACAGCTTCGTTTTTATATGTTACAACTTCTTTTACAGTATTAAATGTGCCACCATGACCGTAAAATGGTGAATCTTTTAGGTTGTATAATTGAGGAACTTTAAACTTATAATCATCTTCAGAATTACCAGTAAAACTTGCTCTTCCTTTGTGAGCAGGATCGTCTACTGTAAATCTAAATACATTATCTCCAGTTAAATCGCCCATACCAAGTGCATAAAATTCCATACTATTAAGCGCAGGACCATTATGGCAAGAAACACAATTTGCTTTACCAAAAAAGAGAATGGCGCCTAATTTTTGCTCTTGCGTTAAAGCGCTTTGTTCACCATTTAAATACCTTTGCCAAGGAGCTTCGTTTGCTAATAAAGTACGTTCATAAGCAGCCATTGCAAGACCAATCTGCTCTTTGCCATATCTTTTATTTTTATCAACTTCTGGAAATGCCTCATCGAACATAGCTTTATAATCTGTGTCCATTATCAATGAAGTATCTACACCTAAGCGGTGTACATCAAATCCGGCAATCGCTTGAGTTTCAACTCCTTCGAAACCTAGGTGATTAGCAAACTTTGGTGTGCCTTCTGTCCATTGAGCTTCAGTATCTTCATTTGGGCCAACAGCTCCAAACTGACCATTCCAAAGTTGCGCAACTTGATAAGCACTGTTTAAAGTAGAAGGTGAACGAACTGGCTGAACATCAATTTGTTCCGCATTCACATTGTTGTTCTGGCTTCTGCCTTCACCTGCAATGCCAAAGCCAATACCGCCATCGCCAATACCTTGTCTAATTCCTGCTTGAAATCCTGCCTGTGCATGGTGACAAGAAGCACAAGAATAAGTTCTTTTACCACCATCTGTAATAGCATTTAATGCTAAGCCTGTTTCGTGGTATAATAGTTTGCCAAGAGCTACTTTTTCTTCTGTTAATGGGTTTTTAGGATCTTGAGGAATGTTATCTAGATCAGTACTTGTTGGCAGTTTAAAATAAGATACTTCTCCATTTTCGGCAACTAGCTTTAATGTTTGTTCTAATTCTTGATCTACTTCTGCTTCCTTATCAATAACTTGATCGGGATCATTGTTACAAGAAATTAAACTGATTAGAAATACTGAAATTAAAAGGTAATTATGCTTCATAAGAAATTTAGTTGGTAATAGTGTCTCCTTGTTAGTATTAGTTTTATTAACCTGAAAAAGTTAAGTCATTACCTTCTATAGAATTTTGATGGGTATCTTAGTATCGGTTTGTTTCAGAACGGCTAAACAAAATGTTTAAAAATTAATAGTCAATTTTACATTTCAATTATTAACAACACTAGTACATATCTCATATTTGAAAGTTTAAATATAGATGTATGTATTTTTCTATAATTGAATAAATAACCATAGAAATTATTGATTTTTTAGCCTTATTAAGACTGATTATAAAGAAAAAATAGAATTTGCGATAGGTTTTTATAAAAATTAGTATTGCACTTTTTTAAGTAATAAGTAGTTATCATTAGGCAAAAATTAACAAAACAAAAGTGAACGAATCGCGGAAATATTGCAGAAGCCTTCATGCTCAGATTAGTTTAGGAACAACATCAGACGATCGGTTTATGCCCGATGGTTATGTGAAAGCTTTTGCTCAAAAAAAGGAACTCGTACTTACAGAAAAGCTAGATGGGCAAAATAACTGCTTTAGTAAAAATGGTGTATTTGCTCGTTCCCATGCTACACCTACACAGCATCCGTGGGATAAGCCCATGCGGGAAAGATGGAATTTGATTAAGAATGACTTGAATAATTTGGAAATTTTTGGTGAAAATATGTATGGCGTTCATTCAATAGCTTATAAAAATTTGGAATCTTATTTTTATGTGTTTGCAGTAAGAGAAGGAGACCGGTGGCTCTCTTGGGAAGAGGTTAAATTTTATGCAGCAATGCTAGATTTCCCTACTGTTCCTGAAATATCTGTTGTAACAAATTTAGCAGAAGTTTACACTGATAATAAAGATGAAAATGTTGTACTTGCTAATTGGCTAAAACTAAATTTAGGCATGACTTGGGGAGAAAGTGTAAATACTTCTGGTTTACTAGGAGGTTATGATCCAGAAACAGGAAAAGACTGTTCAGAAGGATTTGTGATACGAGATAAAGAAGGATTTCTTACAAACAGTGGCACTTTACCTGTAGAATCTAATGAATTCGATAGTTTATTTAAGCTAGTAAGAAAGTCTCATGTAAAAACAGATGTGCACTGGTCTAAAACATGGAAGGCAGCCAGCTTAGTAAATTACGAAAAGTATAAATGGTTTGGGTATGAATTTACAGATAGAATATGATGTGGAAGTTTCCGATATATGAAGTTAACAAACCAGTAAATTGGAGTGCCTTAGAAGCTCAGTTTGATTGGTTTAGAGATATGAAAGATGTTCCCCAAGATGCCATTTGGCATGCTGAAGGTGATGTTTTTACCCATACCAAGATGGTAGTGGAGGCAATGCTCAGTTTACCAGAATTTCAAGAGTTAGACGAGCAAGAGAAACATATTTTGTTTGCTTCAGCCATGTTGCATGATGTAGAAAAACGCTCTACCACTACAACCGAAATAATTGATGGTAAACAAAGAACTGTTTCACCAAAACATGCCAAAAAGGGAGAGTATACAGCTAGAAAAATCTTGTATAAAGATATAATTACTCATTTTCATATAAGAGAGCAAATTACCAAGCTGGTAAGGTTGCATGGCTTACCACTATGGGCGATCGAGAAACATGATCCTACTAAAGAAGTAATAAGCGCCAGTTTGGTAGTAGATACCAAGCTATTATCCATTTTGGCCAAAGCAGATGTGTTGGGTAGAATTTGTACTGACCAAAAAGAAATCTTGCTCCGCATTGACTTATTTATAGAATTATGTAAAGAAAATAAATGCTTTGGTAAGCCTCGAAAGTTTGAATCGAACTATAGTAGATATTGGTATTTGAATAGGTCTAATACTTCACCAGATTATGTGCCTTTTGATGATTTAAAATTTGATGTATTTGTGATGAGTGCACTACCAGGAAGTGGGAAAGATACTTTTGTAAACCAAAATCTAAAAGGTTTACCTGTTTTATCTCTCGATGAAATAAGAAGAGAATATAACATTGACCCTACTGATAAAAAGAAAAATGGAGAGGTAATTCAAATTGGTAAAGAGAGGGCCAAAGAGTATATGCGAGCAAGAAAATCTTTTGTTTTTAATGCTACTAATCTCACCACAGATAGGAGAAGTAAGTGGATTTCTTTATTTGCAGAGTATGGCGGCAGAATAAAGGTTGTTTATATAGAAGTTCCTTATAAACAGTTGCTTGCTCAAAATCACAATAGAAAATATAAAGTGCCTGAAAAAGTGATTGAGAAAATGATAAACGGACTGGAAATTCCTACACCCCAAGAAGCACATGAATTACAGTTTGAGGTTAAGTGAAAGTACAATTAAGAATGAAGCTCTAGTTTAGTGTTTCTTTTTATAATGGACTTTGCCGCAGCAATCTTTAAACTTTTCACCACTGTTGCAGGGGCATGGGCTATTTCGGCTAATTGTTACTTTTTTGAGTTTTCTAGCTGTCATATCTTGCTTAAAAATTCGCTCAAGTAGTGCATATAACTCAGGGTGTTTTCTTTCAAGCAGCTTTGGTCGCTCGAAAAAATATTCGCTAATAACCGAGAAAAACTCTGCTCTATTGGTACCACCGTAAGGGTTAATATCAGATTTTCCATTATAGATTTCGTCAATACTTTTATTGATGAGGTCTAGCCAAGGGATTGTATATTGTTTTTCTAGTAGTAATGATGGAATTCCGTCAATTACTCCATCAGCTTTATCTATTAGGTGGACAAACTCATGAATTGCGGTATTTTTTTTATCCGTTTCGTTTTTAAAACCATGTTTCAAAGCTTGTTGAGATAATATCATTTTGCCTTCCATATAACCTGTGCCAACCATGCCTAAAATTAATCTTTCTTCACCACTGGTTTCAAATTGTTTATTAAACGAGGTAGGGTAGAGTAACACTTCTTTAAGGTTGCTGTATCTCCAATTGTCAAAAGCAAAAATGGGAATAATGGCACTAGAAGCTATCAGGAGTTTATCGGTCGTATCGACTGTAGTTTCGATACCTGTAATTCTACAGTTCAGTAAAAACTCTTGAATTTTGTATTCAAATTTCTTTTGCTCTTCATCAGAAAGGGAATTGTAAAAAGTAACTTCTTTGTGCAAAATAATTCTCCATTCATTAGGAAAAGGTTCTATTGGTGTATTCCAACTTGGCATAGTGTTTTTTCTGAACCAAACAAAGCTAAATATACCGATGATAATTATTGGTAGTAGATAAATCATGATTGTGTTAGTTTATTGACCTGCTTGTGTGATTTATAATGTAGATTTTATTCTTTTTTTCTCATCTCCCAGTATCCTGATGTATATTGGCGTTTACCTTCAATTTCGTATTTCATGCTCCAATCACCAAAGTATTTATTTTCTTGTGGGTAAAAGTGTCCATAATATTTTACTAATGGAGGGTTGTATGCGCTTTCTTCATAAGCAAAGCCATCTTCTTTTAACACATAGCAAGTATTATAAATCTTGTGGAATTCTATTTTTCTACCTTTAGTTATACCGTAACATAGTATTTTATCATCGACTTCACCGCCAATCATCTCTTCTATGAAATAACCATTGATGTCTCCGTTTTCTTCGGTTAAGGTTAGAGTAAAATCGAATTGTATTTTTTGAAGCAAATGATGTGCATACTGACTATACTTAAAAAAGCCTTCCCATTCACCATTTAAATCTATTTCTACATTTAATTTAACACCAAAAAAATAGTCGTTAATCCATTTGAAAAATTTCATGCTGATTGTTAATCTTTGTTTTCAAATATAGCTGTTGAGTTAATATACCGGCTGAACAATGTTTAAATTATATGAGGGATTAATGAAATGAGGGGTTTTGAGCAAAAATAAAATATTTAATCTGATAGATTCTCTTTAAGAATAGTACTTGAAAAACATCCTTCAAATTCATTAGAATAAATTTTCAGCTTATTATTTATGTGAAGTACAATTCTAAATTTACTATTTATATCTCCTTTTAAAATAGGTGTTGCAAATACTATATAATTTTTTGGTAGGAGTAAAAAATGACTTATGCTACTTATACATAATATTGAACTTTTATTTTCTAAGGTTACCCACTTCCCATCATTTACTTTTACTTGTTGGTATAGTTTTATATTTTCATCTTGAGTATGAATATTTAATGAATCTTTCGAACCATTAATTAAAAAAATCTTTAAACCAAAATATTTATTTTCGTAAGGAGTAAGCAACTCTGGAACTACTTTTAGTTGAATTATAGAAGATGAATCACTTTGTATTTTATGAGGATAATTATTTGATATCGATTGGTTTAGAAAAAGAAAACTTTCAGCATTTAAGGTATCAAGTTTCCAGTTTAAAGTATCAATAGGTTCATAGAGATAATTATCATTTTGGATCCAAATGAAATTGCCTAAGTTATTGATGTACCCTCTAACTTTATCTTTTTTAGCCCAACATAACCCATATTTAAAACCGTATTCATGATCTATATTATCAAATATTGGTGGAATCACAATTTCGCCTTTGGTATTAAAGAAGCCCCACTTGTTATTTTTTTTGAAAGCAGCATATCCACCATTAAATTTATCGGTAGAATTGTATTCCATTGGGACAATAATTTCTCCTTTAGTATCAACAAATCCAGAAGATAAACTTTCACCTGCATAAGTTATTTGTGCTAATCCTTCCGAAAAATCGAAGAGAACTCCATCAAGACTTGGTGTATCGACAACAATCTTCCCCTTTTTATTAATTAATACATTAAAGTTTTTTCTAACAATAGCAATATCTTCTGAAAAGGGACTATGGCCTATACCACTCAACTTGATGATTTCTTTACCAGTTTTATCAATATATTTAGTGCTATCTTTGTCCCAAATCTTAGCCAATCCATTTTTGAATGAATCTCCATATAGATAGTCTGTTTTTATTGTGATTTCACCTTTCAAATTATAGAAGACTATTTTATTATCTATTTTGCTTTTTGCTAATCCTTCACTAAAACTCCATGTATAGGTTTGGGGTTTAAATGCGATTTCACCAGATTTATTTATAAATATTTGTTCAGCTGAGATATTTATTAGATCAACTAAAGCTAATCCACAAGAGAAATCTTCCACTTCATAATATTGAGGTTCGATTTTTACATTACCTATAGAATCGATATAACCCCAAAATGAATCAATTCTTACAGCTGCAAATCCTTCTGAGAATCTATGAACATCATCAAATCTTGGCTGTATTACAAATTCACCAATCCGTACTTACCGAATTTTTTAGCGGGAAATAAATGCTGATTAGCAGATTGATTTTGATCGCAAGCTAACAAAATTAGTATAATTGAAAAGATTGATAAGTATCTCAATTTTAAAATTTTTTATCTTTAAAACGAGATAAATATCGTATCCATTTTGTTCGAATAGAAAAACAGCAAACATCATCTCTGCTATTTGCTTTAACGTTTAATTAGACCATGTCTTTCTAATTCCTTCTCAAACAAATAAGCCCTTTCTACATCTTCTAATGTTACATTATACCAGCTCTTTGAATTAAAATTGAAGGTAACCGAAAAATTTGTTGGATTTACATGTATGAAGGTTTTAAAGCCATAACATTCACACCAATTATTTAGCTCTAACCACATTTTTAGATTGTTTAACTCTATAGGTCTACACCAATTTATTGTAAGTCCATATTTGTCTTTTTCAAGAATAGGTTCTGCCTCATGAAGTAAATATTTAACTCCTAAGTCATCTAGTAACTTTAAAAGTTCATTGGTAGTAGTTCTGTTCACTTCTCCGTTTAGCTCAAATCCATCATTATAATGCCCACCTTTCGGATACTTTAATTTAAATATTTTACACTGTTTAATTTTCGATTGAAAAGCTTCACTGTTATACAATTTATCTTCAGATGACATAAAAAACGCTTTTTTTAAAGTATACTAATTGTTATTAAATTTTGATTATCTACTAATTCATGTATTTATAATCTGCAAATAACTTATTTCCCAAAATTATAAATAATGGTGTATTATCGAATGCTATTTTAATTGAGCAAATAAAAAAGCAAACACCATTGCTGGTGCTTGCTTATGTTAAAACTTATATTTAAATATTCCTTGTACTTACAGTTTATTTGTTTTTTGGTTGGATGCTTCAACGATCTCAGTTTTTCCATTAGCCATTTTAAATTCTATTCCCATTACAACCATTAATGAGTTGGCATTATCTGGTGTATCATTTACAAAAACTAGGTAAAGGTCTTTAAGTGAACCATCATAATCGTTTGGTAAATTTATAGGAGCATTAATAATATCTGGTGCAAATCCAGGTTTGTCTGAGGCTTCTAAGAATTTAGACTCACCAATTAATGTTCCATCAGGACTTCCAATACGTAACTCAACCTTACCACCCGCAGCATTTAATTGAGCTTTTGGTGCTGCCGCAGCCAATTGTACAGAAGCTAAGCCTGATAAATCAATTTGATTGATTGACATATAAGAGCCAGATTTTGAAGGGATAGCTATATTATTCCCACCGAAAGACATTTTGTTGATATCTACATATTCATCAAAAGTATGTACATCTATTCTAGACGATCTCAAAACAAATGTTTTTTCTGCCATTAACGGAGGCATGTTGTTAGCTCCTTGATCTTGGTAAGCGGCACGAACTATATAAATACCAATTCCTTTGTCTCCTTCAGGTACTTTCGCTACAAAACTACCTTTTGTTGGAAGTGCATTTTCATCTTTTTTCTGATTAGATATACTAAGAATATACTTAGCGATGTCAGATGCCTCTTCTGCAGAAAGTTGAGGATGTGCAGCCATAGCAGTTTCACCCCAAACACCTCCACCACCAGAAATAATTTTCTTACTTAAATACTCTACTGCATTGTTGTCTCCTTTGTATTTGAGTGCAACATCCAGATAAGATGGGCCAATAGACTTTTCTTTTTGCTTATGGCAAGCCACACAATCACTTCCGTCAATCAATTTCTTACCAGAAACAAATTGGGCAGACGCATCAGCAGAACGGTGGCCTTGAGCAATTTCAATTTGATCGAAACCTTCTGCCAAATAATCAATAGAAACAGAAACTTCTGCAGGATCAATTCCACTCTCCAAACTTCCATCTTCTTTATCATTTACTTGTATATCGTAAGCCACTGATGCATTAGGAACATAAAAAGATTTGTTGCTATTTGGCATATCTAGTGTTAAAACAGGAGGTTCGTTACCTGCAACTACTTCCATACTTTGAGAGTTTACTCCGCCTTTTCCATCGTCTACAGTAAGAGTAACATTATAAACACCAATGTCATTTAGGTTTAAGTTAGCATCTTGAGTATTAATAGTTTCTGAGAAATTGTTATCTGAGGTAACCTTCCAAGTATACTTTAATTCATCTGCATCTGCATCGGTTGTACCTGCTGCACTTAGTTTTAAGTCGAATGGAACTGAACCGCCCATTTGGCTAGCAATCATTTTGATTTGTGGTTTACGGTTTCCTCCGTTGTATTCAATTCTGATCAGTCGGGCATCATCGTTTTGTGTAAACCAACCAGAGCCATATTCGAGCATATAAAGGTCTCCATTTTCATGAAATTCCATGTCCATCGGATTACTAAAGCGATAGCTTGGCATAAAACGCTCCATAGAAGCTAAGTTACCTTCTTCATCCATCGTTACAGACATAATCCAACCACGCATCCATTCGTAAGCAAGCAATTTGCCATCGTAATAACTTGGGAAAGCCCTTTCGGCATTTTTAAAATCTCCTGAATAATAAACTGGACCAGCCATAGCATTTCTTCCACCTGCACCAACTAGTGGAAATATCTCAGACTCGGCATAAGGATACCAAATAAAAGCATTTTGGGCAGGTGGTAGTTTTTCTAAGCCAGTGTTATTAGGAGAAGTATTAATTGGAGCCTTCGGATCCCACTTTGGCAAAGAAATCTCATTTTCAAAATCGTATTTATGGTAAGCAATATTATTACCTACAAAATGAGGCCAACCAAAGTTTCCGGCTTTTTTTGCTTGTCCTACTTCATCGTGGCCAGCAGGACCGCGAGTAGAATCTGGTTTAGAAGCATCTGGTCCTACATCTCCCCAATATAAATAACCAGTGTGTTGGTCAATAGAAATTCTAAAAGGATTTCTGTGTCCCATTGTATAAATCTCTGGACGAGTTTTATCTGTTCCTTCTGAGAAAAGATTACCTGCTGGTATTTTGTAAGTACCATCTGCTTGTGGCGTAATTCTTAAAATTTTACCTCTTAAATCGTTTGTGTTAGCAGATGATTTTTGCGCATCCCAAGCACTTCTGCCATCACGTTCATCACTTGGGCTATAACCACTAGAGCCATGTGGATTGGTATTGTCACCAGTTGATAAATAAAGATTTCCTTCACTATCCCAAGCAATTGAACCACCTGTGTGGCAGCATTCTTCTCTTTGTGTAGGAACTTCTAACATTACTTTTTTAGTATCAAGTAGTAACTCATCACCATCCAATTCGAAGCGGGCTAATACATTCATAGGCTCTTCTACTGGAGAATAATAAAGATAAATCCAGTGGTTTTCGGCAAAATTAGGGTCTTTATTTAAGCCTAAAAGGCCATCCTCTGCAGTAGATTCTTTTCCCTCTTTGCTTACATATTTTAAGCTTACAGGAATCTTGGCAATAGTTTTAAGTTCTTTAGTAAGAATGTTATAAAGTAGCACTTCTCCTTTACGCTGAATAAAAAGTATTCTTCTATCATCAAGTATAGTAAGCTCCATTGGTTCATCCAACTTTTCTTTGAGCACTACTTTTGTAAAGCGGTTTTCTTCTGGTTTTGCTTTGCTAAAATCTAAAGGTTTTGGAGTATCTCCACCTGATGTATAATTGATTCCAGCCCAAAGATGATCCAAAAATAATTTCTCTGAAAATGTTTCATCTGTATGTCCCATTCCTGTATAAAAAGCACGTCCACCATCAAATTCCTGATACCAGCTCATTGGGTGGAAACCGGGATTGTTGCCGCCAATGTAGCTTTCATTATCCAGCTCGACTACTACATTTATTTTAGGAGAGATGTTTTTATAGCTATAAAATTCATCAGTACGCTCAAACTCTTTAGGCATTCCTTCTGTAGCCCAATTAGTCTCAGTTACCATAAATTTACCTTTCTGCACATTACTTGGGTCACTCGGATGGTCTAGAAAATATGCTCCTGCTAGTGCACCATACCAAGGCCAATCGTACTCAGTATCTGTAGCTGAGTGGATACCCACATAGCCACCTCCAGCTTGTATATATCGCTCAAACGAGGTTTGTTGTTCATCGTTGAGTATATCGCCTGTGGTGTTCAAAAAGACAATCGTATTGTATTTCTTTAGGTTATTTTCATTAAACTGTGTGGCATCTTCAGTAAAGCTCACATCAAAGCCTTTTTCTTGAGCCATTTTTGTAAGTGCTGTTTTACCAGCTTCAATTGATTCATGTCTAAAACCTTCCGTTTTGCTAAAAACCAAGATGTTTTTGTGTTGTTGCTGCTTAGTACACGAAAAGCATAATAGGAAAAATCCTAAAAGTAAATAGGGAGTGCGAAGTGAAATCATTTTCATATATAGAGTTAGTGAATTATAACAAATGTATACAATATTTTTTATTGTCTAAAAAATAGACAATAAATTTTTCCTATCTTTGGCTGAGTGGTAATTCCAAAATTCAGAAAGAGAATATCTAAATCATGGAAACATGCTTAGTTTCCATTTAGCATGATAGTGTATGAGAGCAATTAGCCAACAGAATTTTATCCAACAACTTTCTATAGATTGTGTGATTTTTGGTTATAAAGAGGGCAACCTTCAGGTTTTAATTCCAAAGTTGAACTTGATAGGAGGTTTTTGGGCTTTGCCAAGTGGTTTTATTTTTCAGCACGAAAGTATAGATCAGGCGGCACAACGTATTCTCGAAGAAAGAACAGGAATAAAAGAAGTTTTTTTGGATCAGTTTAGGGTTTTTGGTGAAGCTCAAAGAACAAATAGTACATTTTTTAAGAAGATGCTTGACCTCAATCAAGAAAAACTCGGAGAAGTATTTTTTGAAAAAGAAGATTACGATTGGATTACGAAAAGATTTGTGTCTATTGGTTATTATGCTTTGGTTGATATTAATAAAGTTAATCCAAGAACTACAGAATTAGATCATTCTATAAATTGGTATGATATTAAGGAATTACCTGAAATGATTTTAGATCATAACCAACAAGTACAGCAGGCTTTGGAGATGTTGCGTATCAATTTCGATTATAAACTTATTTGGTTTAACCTGTTGCCCGAAAAGTTTACCATGAAAGAGCTGCAAAAACTGTATGAAGTAGTTTTTGATAAACCTTTTAGGCGAAATAATTTTCAGAAAAAAATGCTGGATTTAGATGTGCTCGAAAGACTAGAAAAAAAGTTTACCGGAGCTGCTAACAAAGCACCTTTTCTTTACAGATTCAAAAAATAGCCATTTTTCCATTATAAGTTGCCCAATATTGAACTGAGCAGATTTGCTTCTTGTTCCATTACTTGTCAAATTAAAGAGAGCTAGATGGAAGAAATTAAATTTGTTCACCTTGAAGAAATACCAGAAGAACAAATAATAAAACTGATGAACAACGAAATGGTAGGCAAACAACTACCATTATTAGCTGCTGGATTTACGCAAGCACACTGTGAGGCATTCCTAAAATCTAAAAAGCAATTATGGGAAGAATATGGTTACGGACCTTGGGCATTTCTAATTAATGGAGATTTTGCAGGTTGGGGAGGTTTACAACCAGAAAATGGTGAAGCAGATTTTGCTTTGGTGCTCCATCCGACATATTGGGGTTGGGGTAGAAAGATTTTTAACAAAGTAAAATCATGGGCATTTACCGAGTTGGCAATAGATTCTATTACTGTATTATTCCCACCAAGTAGGCTAAATTCTAAAGCAATTTATCGATTAGGATTTAAAGAAGATGGGGAGTTAACTATTGAAAATGAAGTATTTATGAGGTTTAGACTTCTAAATACTGGGAAATAATAAATTATTGAGGTTAACAACATACAGTCAAATTTTTGACTATGGCTTCTTATTGTTTTACAGTCGATTCTAGAATTACTATCAGAATTAATAATTTCCTATTTCGATTCTGAATATAATTTCTACATCAATAATTCTAATTTTCAACTTATCGATTTAATTTAAAACTTTTTAAAAAGAGAAGTTAGATAAGAATAATACAATTAATTGCTATTAGTTGCCTCTTTTTGAGAATATCTAGTAATCATTAAAAATAAGTATTTTAATGGTATTTTGATTTGTTGATACTTCTTCAATATGGCATTTATTACTTAGAATAGTACAATTATATATAACCAATTTACCTCAAAAAAAGTAATTATTCTAATTGCTTTATTAATTAGTTATAATGTACTTTATCTGGCCAATAGACAAATTGTGGTATGTAAATTATCCAATTTTACTCATTTTTTTATATATTCGATTAAATATGAAAATGTATTAGACGAATAACTTTTATGGGTAATGCTGATATACTGAAAAAGAAGGTTTCAGAGGAAAACAACCCTGAAGCATTCAAAGAGTTGTATGATTATTATTTCAATCCTTTATTTAATATTGGCTATTCAATATTACAGAATAGGGAAATAGCAAAAGAGTTAGTTTCTGATGTTTTTATTTCGCTATGGAACTCTCGCCAAAACTTGTCTAACATAGAAAATCTGGATAATTATCTGTTTGTAGCGATTAGAAATCAGTGTTTGCGCTACTTAAAAAGGAATAAAATGGAGAAGTACACAGATTCAATCCACGAAAACTACTATACAAAAAAGAATATCGATTTTAATTCGCCAGATAAAGTTGTTGAGTTTGAAGAGCTAAAATTAAGATACGATAAAGTAATTACAACTTTGCCAACAAAGTGTAAAAAGGTTTTTGAATTGGTAAAAGACGAAGGCAAAAAATATAAAGAAGTGGCCGATATCATGACGATTTCCATAAAAACAGTGGAAAATCATATGCTAAAAGCCATGAAATTGTTGAGAGAGGAGTTTAAAAAAGACCACAAAAGCGTAGAAAAAGACAAGGTGATTCTGTAAGTTTTTAAATATTTTAAAATTTTTTTCAGATAAGAGTAGGGGTTTTTGTGAGAATATGGCACATGAAAGTAAAAGCTAACAAATGCATAATTTCATGAATCATATTTTGGAGATCATTTCGAGAGATATAATAGGTGAATCTACAGATGAAGAAAAACTAATATTAAAGAAATGGTTAGAAGCTAGCGAAGAGAATAAAACATTTTATAAGTCTTACCTGTATTTCGTGAAAGGAGAAAATAAGGCTAGTGAGCAGGATAAAGATGATGTTTGGAAAAATGTATTTTCGCAAATAGATAAAGAAACAAAGTCTAATACTACCCATAAAGTTATTCAATATAACAAAGCATCAAACAAACAAAATTGGTTAAAGTATGCAGCTTCACTGGCAATATTCACTTTGGTGGGGAGCTTAATTTATTTACTAATTGGTAATAGTTTAATGCAAGATAAAGCTGATTTGATATTAGCTCAGCAAAATCCAATCTGGGAAGAGAAAACAATTCCTGCGGGGAAAAAAATATCATTTATTTTACCAGATGGTAGTGCTATAAAATTAAATGGCCCAAGTTCACTTCGATTTCAGCAAAATTTTATTGGTACGAATATAAGAGAGGTTCATCTTGAAGGTGAAGCCTTTTTTGATGTTTCTAAAAATCCCAACAAACCATTTGTAATTCACACCCAATATTCGGAGGTAAAAGTATTAGGCACTTCATTTAATGTGAATGCATTTCCAGAAAATAATGCGGTAAAGGTTTCTGTAGAAACGGGAAAGGTAATGGTTAAGAAAAAAGAAAATGCAATTACAAGTGATTCTATCACTTTGGTTCGCGGAGAAATTGCCTTATTGAAACCTGAAGAAAAACTGGTTCAAAAAGGAGCTTTTAACCCCGATTTACCTTCTTGGAAAGATGGCGTGCTTGTTTTTGAAGATGCCTCCTTCTCACAGATTATCAAGAGTTTAGAGCGCTGGTATGGAGTGGGATTTATCTTGGAAAAAGAAGTAAATGTGAAAGGGGGATATAACTCAACATTTAAAAATCAAAACTTAGTAAATGTATTGGAGAGCATAAAGTACTCGCTAGGCTTTGAATATAAATATGTAGATGGCAAAGTAATTATTAATTAAAATATAAAAATAACATGAACTCAAGCTAAAAAGAAACCCGCTATCTCAGTTGAACAGAAATAGCGGGGATACATGAAGGCAGGTTCCCAATAGTGAAAATTTTGGTCGAGGATCACTAAAGGGTGCCCCATCAATTTTGACTAAACATCTAATTATTCATCAAAATCTATTAAAAATATGAAATGGAAATTAATACATCAAATTATACGTATGACTAACTATATGTTTTTTGGCTTAGTTCTACAAATTTGCCTTTCAGGATTGTTGTTAGCCAATGATTCTTACGGGCAAAAAAGTATAGACAAAGTTTTGGTGAATCTCGAAGTTCGTAATGCCAAAATCAATGAAATATTTGCATCTATCGAAGACCAAACCAATTTTCAGTTTGGTTACGCAAAGAGAGATATTGAGAAAGTAAAGAAGAAATTTACCATAAAAAATGATCGAGAATCTTTGGGAAACGTTCTTCGCTATCTTTCTAAAGAATCTAACCTCAAGTTTAAGCGGATTGATAATGTAATTAATGTTTCACTAAATGAAACCCAACCACCCGATGGTGGATCGAAAGATAACCCATTACAAAAGTTGGTAGAAGGAACTGTGCTTTCTGCCGAAGATGAAGAGCCTTTACCGGGTGTGAGTATTTTGATTGTAGGTACTTCAAAAGGTGCTGTAACTGACTATGAAGGTAAGTTTAAGATAGAGGTGAATGATGGAGATGTACTAAGGTTTAGCTCGATCGGATTTGTGGAAAAACAAGTGGAAGTAGGTAATCAATCTATTATTAATGTAACCATGGATTTAGATTACACATCGCTTGATGAAATTGTAGTTACTGCACTGGGAGTTGAAAGTCAAAAACGTTCTTTGGGTTATGCAACCAGCAATTTGGCTGGCGATGATTTGAATAGAGCTAAAGAAGACAATGTTGTAAATACACTTTCTGGAAAAGTAGCTGGTGTGTTGGTTACTCCGGCTTCGTCTGGTATGGGAGGTAGCTCAAGGGTTATTATGAGAGGTAACTCTTCACTTACAGGTAATAACCAACCATTGTTTGTGGTAGATGGTGTGCCAATTAATAATAATGGATTTGGTGGTTCTTCTGGTGGTGGTACAGGTGTTTCTTATTCTAGAAGCGATTATGGTACTGGTATTTCAGATATTAACCCGAATGATATTGAATCTATCTCGGTGCTTAAAGGGCCAAATGCGGCAGCACTATATGGCAATAGAGCGGCCAATGGTGCGATTATAATCACCACAAAAAAAGGAAGTAAAAAAGGAATTGGTGTGAGCTATTCTGGTAGTATTATTTTTTCGAAAGTGAATGAAAATACATTGCCGCAATTCCAAAATGAATATGGCCAAGGTGATGGTGGAACATTTGCAAATGATGCTTCGAGAAGTTGGGGGCCTAAGTTTGATAACAGCGAGTTTACTTATCCGACAGGTCTTGCAGGTGTTTACTCTCCACATCCAGACAACATCATAGACTTTTTCGATACAGGAGTAGAAGCGGTTAACAGTATCAATATTGAGGGTGGAAATGAGGTGAGTAACCTAAGATTTTCATATACCAACTTTTCTGGTAAAGGTATTCTACCCAATTCAGAATTAACCAAAAACACCTTCAATTTAAGAGGTTTAACTCAGCTTTCAGATAAGATGACTTTTGATTCAAAAGTTACTTACTTTACACAGAAAGCTCAAAGTAGAGCGGTAATGGGTTGGTCTAACAACAGTGCAACCACTCACCTGTATAGAAGAGTTCGAAATGCTGATAATGAAGATTTTAAAAATAATTATGTTGATGAAATTGGCAGGTCAATTCATCCTTATGATGTAAATATTCCGGTTGAAAACGCTTACTATAATCAGTACGAAAAAATTAATGATGATTTTAGAAATAGAATCACTGGCTTTGCCAAATTAACTTATGATTTTAATGACTTCTTAACAGCATTCGTTCGAATTGGATCAGATCAACTTTCTCATAAAATAGAACAGATCACTCCAAAAGGTGGAAGTATTTCTAATGATGGTTCTAGATCAGATAGTTATTACGACCAAACAGAAGTAAATGCAGATTTCTTATTGATGTTTAACAAACACATTGGTACTGATTTTAACCTCAGTTTAAATGCTGGTGGTAATTACAGGTTTAATAAGAATGAAACATCTACCAAGTCTGGTGAAAATTTTATCATTCCAAACTCTGAGCTGTATACCAATTTAGCCGACTTAAGAGCAGGCTCAGAAACATTTTTTAGATCATCCATTTATTCACTTTATTTCTCAGGTACAATCGATTACAAAGAAATGCTGTATTTGAGTTTTACAGGCAGAAACGATTGGGACTCTAGAATGTGGACAGCTTCTGGCTCAGCAAGTGACTGGTCTTTCTTTTACCCATCTGTTAGCTTGTCGCTACTCGGAAATGAAATATTCAATATCAATAGTAATTTGTTATCATTCTCTAAATTCCGTGTAGCTTGGGCAGAAGTTGGTTCTGGTGGTACTAAAAATGATGAAATCTATTATTCCATGAGCGATCTAACTGGTTACAATGGTTTAACTACAGTTACACAATCTAATATTTTTGACGATCCAACATTAAAACCAGAAACTACTCGCTCAACAGAACTAGGTTTAGAACTGAAGTTTTTAAAGAGCAGATTGTATACAGACATCACCTATTATAAGTCTAATACATTCGATCAGATCATCAATGCTCCGGTCGATCCATCAACAGGTTTCGAATACATGAGAACCAATGTTGGTGAGATTTCTAATGAAGGCATAGAAATACTTTTGGGCGGTACAATTGTAGAGACAGAAAACTTCTATTGGGATGTTACACTTAACTATGCGCACAATACCAGTGTGTTAGAATCTTTCATAGAAGGTTCAGAGTCATTCCTGTTCACTTATAGAGATAATTATTCCGTAAAAACTAAAGTTGGTGGCAATTACGGAGACATTTGGGGAAATGATTTCCAATATCAAGATGGTAAAATGGTAGTGGATGAAGAAGGTTTACCAATCGCCACCACCGAAGAACAACTTTTAGGAAATTACCTTCCAAATTTTACAGGTGGATTCCAGAATACAGTTGGTTATAAGAATCTGACACTTAGTTTCTTAATTGATGCTCAAATGGGTGGTGAAGCACTATCTTGGACAAATAGAGAACTTGGTGAACGCGGAAGTATTGAAGCTACTTTAGAAGGTCGTGACGGTATGGTGTTAGATGCTGTAGTGAACACTGGTACTGAAGAAGAACCAATTTACGTACAAAATACCACCGAAATTACTGCACAACAGTATTGGGCTCGTCTTCCGGGTATTCCGGGTGCTTATGTGCAAGATTTGTCAAATATCAGATTAAGAGAAGTTTCTTTAACTTATGATTTTCCAGGTACTCTAATTGGTAATTCGCCAATTCAAAAAGCCTCTATAACATTGATCGGCAGAAATTTATTCTTCTTGCACAAAGAAGCTGATGGCGTTGATCCTGAATCTTCAGTTTCAGTATCTAACTATGGCCAAGGAATTTTCTATTACAACCAACCATCTAGCAGAAGATTTGGAATGAGTCTGAATATCACATTTTAAAAATTATTGAAAATGAAAGCTATAAATAAACTATATATAACCATCTTGCTCACTTGCTCAATATTGATTGGGTGTACAGATCAGTTTGAAGAATTTAAAGGGGATAATGATAGCTTAACAAGTGATGATGTTAGTGCCCGTTTTTTCTTCCCGAATGTTCAAACCAAAATGTGGATGCCACCGAGCTGGTCCTATTTATTTACAAGAATAATGATCGGTTCAACTTATGGTGGTTATGCTTCTTTTGGTTATAAAAACTCTTGGGAGCAACCAGATGTGGTTTTTAATACCACTAGAAGTTGGGGAGCGAGTGCAGATGCATGGAACCACTGGTCTGGTTACTTTTTAGATATCGATGGATTCCTAAGATTAGTAGAGCCGGGTGGCCTATTAGAAAACCATTTGATGGAAGCAGTTGGCAATATTATGAAAGCCAACTATTATTTTATGTATTCTGAGCAGTTTGGAGAAATACCATATTCAGAAGTAGGAGAGGGAATACTGGAGCCTAAGTTTGATGAGCAAATTACCATTTACGAAGGGGTTATAAATGATTTGAATGATGCAATGGCGGTAATAGGTGATGAAACTGTAACAGGTTTAGGAGCGAGTGATTTGGCCGAATATGATATTCTTTTTAATGGCGATCTTCAAAAGTGGAAAGCTTTTGCCAATGGCATAAAACTGAGAATTGCCTTAAGAGCAAATGGCGCACCCGGAGAAGGTTTTGCCGATACTGCAATTGCCGAAGCTTTGGCTAATCCTTTGCCAACAGAGGATGTAAAGATAGTGAAAGACCTTGAAGTAAGTTGGAGTGTAGCTGCCAGAGATGGAGATTTTACTAGATTTGCTGGCTCTTGGAAAATGTTATCGTCTAAGTTGATAAATACATTGCAAGACAATGATGACCCTCGATTACCTGCTTTTGCAGATCCTATTGATGGAGGTGAACTGGTTTTTGGTGGTTATGATGAAACAGCAAACAAAGAAAAAATTGATTACCTCTTGGAAAACACTTTAGATAGATCTAATGTACCATATTCCACCTCAATGAATGGTGGCGATTTAGTAGTAACTATTGAAGAGGGTCCTGATTATTATGTAGGCCAACCAATGCGTTTTGTTGATGGTATGAAAACATTCTTGCATACAGAAATGTTCTCCAGACCAAACAGACTTACAGAAGGTGTTTTAGACTTGGGAGATGAAATAGATCAGTATATCATGCCAATGTCTGAAATCTATTTGATGCAAGCTGAAGCAGCAGTTTTGGGTTTTGGAGGAGATGCAAATGCGCTGTATCAACAAGCAATTCAGGCATCTTTCGATCAATGGGTAGTGGAAGATAACGGTTATCTTGATTCTCCAATTGCTACTTTAAGTGGTACAACTGAAGAGCAATTGCAACAAATTGGTTTACAAGCTTGGTTAGCTTTGTATTTTGTAGATTATCAGGGCTGGGCAGTGGCTCGCGATTTCCATTTGGATTACATCACAGATAATACTCCCGATTTGCCAACTATTTATAGCAATAGCATACCATTAGGCAGAAGTTATCCAAACAGGGTGAAGTATGCACAACCAGCTTATGATCTTAATGGTACAAATGTAACAGAAGCGATTTCTAGACAAGGAGAAGACAACCCTGCGACAGAACTATGGTTTACTATGGGAAGTAAATTTTAGTTTAAGCAATATTAAATTTAAAGTCTTTTGATCCATTGCATTGGCAATGGATCTTTTTTTTGAAATTTTTTTTCAACCTCAAAACTTCTCAGTATACACAAAATCACTGTAATTAATTGGAATTTTAACCATCCTATCAAAATGTCGTTAAGTATATAGCGCTAGTTAGCGCATTTTTTGAATAGACAAAATGGGTTACAAAAGAAGATAAAATTAATTAAAAGTAGCCTGCAGGTATTTTTTTAACTGAACAAAGTAATTATGAACTCATTCCCTGAAACTTATACTTATAGATGTGGCAAAAAAGTGAAGTTGGAAAAGAATCCCTATCAATTTGTAGTTAGGGCTTTACCTCAAAGAATACAAACCTTTGGCTCAACGGAATTAGAACAAGTCTCTTCTGCTTCAACGCGAGTAACAACAAATAATAGCAATTTAGAAGCTTTAATGAGTGTTTCGCGTGGAATTGCTCCAACTCACCATGCTTATCAGTATAAGGAAACTGGCAAAGAGTTTTTAATTACAGATAGAGTTTTTGTAAGGTTTAAAAAAGAACTTCCCCTTAAAGAATTAAATGAGTTTATTGCCAAATATGCTTTGGTATTAAAGTCTGAGTTTTCTGCTAAGTCGTACTTATTTCAGTTAACCAATTATACTGGAATGAACCCGGTAAAATTGGTAGTTAAACTGATGGAAGAAGATGAAACTGTTGAATCAGCAGGGCATGATCTTAACCAGAGAATTCAAAAGTATCAAGATATTGTTCCTACAGATCCAAATTATATTCAGCAATGGCATTTGCATGAGAGACTGAACGATCCAGAGTTTGATCCTAGATCTTCTACCGATTGTGAAGGTGCTTGGGAGTTGTTGGGCAATTATGGAAGTTTTGATGTAACTGTGGGTGTAACCGACGATGGTTGTTTGCTAACTCATCAAGATTTTGATTCATCTGGTAAGTTTGCCAGTTGGGGATATTTTCAAGGTGAAAGATTGATCTCAAGTGTTGACTTTGATGCTTCACCTAGTAATATGTATGAAACTGGTTCTAACCATGGTACTTCATGTGCCGGTGTAATTGCAGGAGAGGCCGATGCGGTAAAAACTGTAGGAGCTGCACCAGCTTGTAGGTTATTGCCCGTAAAGTGGGAGTCTGATGGACCAAGTCTATTTATCAGTGATTCTAAATTGATAACTGCTTTAAATTACATGTCAGACAAAGTAGATGTAATTTCTAACTCATGGGGAATATCACCAGTGGGTATTTGGGAGAACGAAGTTTTGAATACCATTACTACGCTCGCGGAAACGGGTGGAAGAAGAGGAAAAGGAATCGTGTTTCTATGGGCTTCTGGTAACGAAAATTGTCCAATCGACTATTCATCAAATATAGAAATTCCATATACTTCTGGTGTGCAACAATTGTCAGATGGCTCATTGGTTTGGGTTGGAGTAGAAACCTCACAAGAGTTTATACATAATTTGGTTGGTTTGCCGGGTGTAATGCATATTGCTGCACTAGCCAGTAACGCACAGCGCAGCCATTATTCTAACTATGGTCCCGGCATAACTTTATGTGCACCTTCGAGTAATGTGCATACCTATTACCGAATGGAAGTGGAAGGTTTGGGCATCACCACCACCACTGGACAAAACGAAGGAGTAACCAATTTTTTTGGCGGTACGTCGAGTGCAACGCCTTTAGTGGCTGGTATTGCTGCTTTGGTTATTTCTGCAAATCAGGAGTTGAGTGCGAAAGAAGTTATATCAATTTTGAATCAAACCGCTTCTAAAGATTTGAACTTAGAAGCATACCCTAAAACATTGCCAACAGATTTTGATTCCGATACTTCTTGGGATGTTTCACCAGTTGCTCCATTCGACAATGGCAGTTTTGATGATGTTGATTTACCTGATGGAACTTGGAGTCCATGGTTTGGCCATGGTAAAGTAAATGCATTGGAAGCAGTAAGAGAAGCGCTTGCTAGAATCAGCGGTAACAATACGCAAACAACATTTGCAGAGACATCAGAACCAGCTTTGAGTATTCCAGATAATAATAGTGAGGGTATTTTTGATATAATAACTTGTGCTACAGAGGGAGAGTTAGCTTCTTTATCAGTAAGTGTAGACATCACCCATACTTACATTGGTGATTTGATTTTGACTTTAACCGCTCCATCTGGCAAAGAAGTAATTTTGCAAAGCAGAAATGGTGGATCAACCAATAATCTGCAAAAAACATTTAACTTCTCCAACACATCTACTTTGTTAGCTTTGGTAGGTGAATCTATGGTTGGCGAATGGAAATTAACTGTTAAAGATGCTGCTAATGTTGATACAGGCTCATTAAACTCGTGGAGTTTAGAAATAAATGCAAACAATGCAGAACTAATCACCGTAGAAGAAAATGAAGGAATTACCATTCCAGATAATAATCAATCAGGCATAGAAAGAGTATTAACCGTTACAGAATCTGGCATCTTAAAAAATCTAGAAATTTCTGTAGATATTACCCATACTTATATTGGTGATTTAACGCTAGAACTAATTTCGCCAAGTAACAATTCTTATCTATTACATAATCGCATTGGAGGAAGCTCAGATAACATTATTAAATCATATTCCTTAGCCAATACACCGATTCTCACAGAACTAAAAGGCCAGTCAATAAAAGGAGACTGGAAACTAAAAATTACCGATAAAGCAAATGCAGATATTGGTAAACTCAATTTTTGGAAATTGAAAATAGAGGTGTAAAAGAGCTTTTTTAAGCATCTCTGTTTTCGTGTTTAGACCATACTTATTTTACTGTAAGTCAACCAGTTATTTTAATAACACTTGTATTGCTATGTTTGAAAATTATTGGCATAGCGATACTGATTTTTTAATTCTTTAAAATTTATCATAACATGGTTAAGGTTAAAAAAAATAGGTTTTGGCAAAACACTATTAAGAAGTATCGTAAAATAATTCCACACTATACGATACCTGAAACTATAAATGATATTGCCGCTGTAATTTTGCAAGCAGAGAAAGAAAACAGAAGAGTTAAAGCAGTAGGATCGGGGCATTCATTTTCTGATGTTGCTATGCCCGATCATTATTTGGTTGATTTAAAAAAGTTAGATCGAGTTTTAGATTTACCCAATTTCATCAAAGAGGAGAAAAGAGATAAAACTTTGGTGCATGTAGAAGCAGGTATCACTATCCAAAAGTTTAACTGCGAAATGGATGATCGCGATTTGTGCATCACCAACATGGGTGGCATCGATGAACAAACTTTGGCAGGTGCTATTTCTACGGGTACGCATGGTACAGGTATCGATTTGCCATCACTTCCCGGTTTGGTACAGTCGATGGTGTTGGTGACTAAAAATGGCAAGAAGATCAGAATTGAACCTACAAATGGCATCTCCGATCCAGAGAAGCATAATGAAATAGCAATAGAATTAAGGCAAGATGATGATCTGTTTTACAGTGCATTGGTAAATCTCGGCTGCTTTGGAGTAATATATTCTTACATATTGAAGATAGAAGAAATGTATTATTTAAAAGAGACGAAAGAATGCTATAAGTGGAAAGACATAAAGCCTAAACTAGAAGATAGAAGTATCTTTTTTGAGGACGATGGAAAAACACCAATTCGAGGTGTAATGGTGCAAATTAACCCTTACAAAACTGATAAAGACGATCATACAGTAATTGTGGTTAAGCACAGACTTTTAAAAAGTAAGCCTAGAAGAAACATTAATGATCGAAAGAGAAATTGGCTAAGTAGTATTTTCGGAAACTTCCCATTAGTGCCGTTTTCTTTCTTAGTAATTAGCAAAAAGATAGTTCGAAAACCATCTAAATTACCCCGTTTGCTAGACAGTTCTTTAAAATCTTTGAGAGATAAAAGCTTTGAAAACAAAGGTTACAAAGTGCTTTACCAAGGAGTTGAATACTTAAAAGTAAGGGCTTACGATAGTGAGTTTGCCTTCGATTTAGCTTTTGGGAAAAACAATTTTATAGCTGCTATCGAAAGAATGTTTGAATTGGTGGAGTACAACCAAGCCAGAGGTTTTTACCAAAGTTCACCAATGGGAATAAGGTTTGTAAATCGATCAAAAGCATATCTTTCGCCAGAGTTTGGCAAGCAAGTCGCTTATATCGATGTGCCTTTTGTTTGCGGAACTCCCGGTTCAGATGATTTCTTATACGATTACCAAAAGATTATGCTTGATAAAGGAGGTATACCACATTGGGGCAAAATCAATTCGATTCTCAATGGCAAACCAGAAGTAATTAAAGAATACTATCCTGAGTTGCCCAAATGGGAAAAAGTATTTAAAGAGTTTAATGAGAATAAAACCTTTAGCAATCAATTTTCAGACAGACTAAAACTTGGATTTATCTGTGTAGAAGAAATGAGTGATTTGGAGGTTTAGAACCTTAATTGTAAAAGATATTATCTGTTAATCAGTCGCTTAACATTTCAAATTTATTAGGAAGGTGCTAGCTCAACTGTTCAAATTGAGCAATAGAAATCCATTGTGCTTTTAAAAAAAGTACAGAAAATTTTATTGAATCGATCAGTTTGGAGTTTATAACGAGTTTGTATTCTCAAATTAACCAATTATTTGATCTCGTTCAAGAATAAATGAACATATCAATAAAAAATCAAGGTTTCTGGGTATTTAAAATTGAGCTATTTATCCCAAATTGAACTGATTGTATTGGTGGACTAACAAAATATCTTTGATTAACACATTTAACTAAATTAACTAGACTATGACGCTGCCGGCAATCTCTGTTATCAATTTCACTACTCATATATTAGATCAGGAAGTTTTAGAAGTAATTAATGCCATAAACAAACAAATAAAAGAACATTTTATGCCTATATGGGGAAGTGGTAAAATTTTAAAATTCCATCCTACATCGTACTATCCAACTGATAGTAAGGCTTTAGTATACGATCCTGTGAGAACAGAAAATGTGGTGTATTTGGTTGAAGAGAGTACATTGTCAAGTGTTTTGGGTTATCATTCATTAAATGCGAGTGAACTACCTTTTGGGTTCGTATTTACAGAAAATGAGGACTGGTCTGTCAACTTATCAAATGAAGTTTTAGAATTAATAATAGATCCCTTAGCCAATATTTTTTTACCTGGACCAGATCCGTTTAATCATTTAAAAACAGTATTTCATGCTTATCGATCTTGCTGTGCGGTAGATCAAACTAATTACACAATTGAAGGTGTATCAGTTTCGAACTTTGTGACGCCAGCCTACTTCTCAATAGGAGATGGACCTGGCATTAGAACCGATTTTCTCGGTATTGGTGTGTCTAGTTTTGGAGCTGCAGAAGATAGTAAAATCTCTTTTTTTGATTTACAAACTCATAAGTGGGATACATATTTGGGTGATCAGATTAGTACAATACCTGTAATGGGCAAAAGAGAAAACGAATTTAAGCGATTGCAACAAACTCAAATTAGTAATGAGAGATTAAGTGCAATTTTGTTAAAAGCTTCTTCAAGTTATAAAAACCTTCAAATGGTTTATGCTATAACACGAGAAGAGAGATATAAAAAAATGATTAATAAAATATTACAAATTTGAATTTTAGCAATAGATAGTTGTAACACTCATACTAAGTTAGTAACTTAACAATAATTGAGTAATTCCATTTATCTAATTTGTAAGTAAAACTCATTTTTTCAACTGTTTGCTTCTTTAGCTCAACTTTAAAAAGAAGTTGTTTTTTAGCTAAAGCAAATTCTACTATCACTAACTACCTCCTTGTATAGAGTTTATTTTCAAATACTTTTAAATATAAAAAAATGGGCAATCCACGAATTAAAACTTTAATCTCACTTCAAAAAAGAAAAGATATTGAATCAGGAGAACCAGGTTATGAACTATTTTATAAATTAGATTTAGATAGTGAAAAATATGGTATTCAAAAGATCAGGAAAAAAGCGATTCAATACGACAAAACTCATGATGAAGAAATAGTACTTGAGTATGAGATATATGTTTCTACAAACATGGTAAACTCTCTAGAAGGAAGTATTAAGATAAAACATAGTGAGTTGCATTTAGGAAATATAGAAGCAACCAAAATTAGACTCACTTCTATTTTAGAAGGAATACCATCAATGCAGGGTTCAATAGCAATAGAAAATGTTGCAGAAAATAGTGATGATGATGATACTCCTGATGCAAATCGAAGAATTAAAGCGATGATGTACCTACAAAAGCAGAAGGATAAGTCCATGATGTTGGAAGCAGTATTGAAATCTTACGATACGCAAATTAAGTCTATAGAAGAAACGAAAATGACTCAATTGGATGGCATTTATGCCATAAGTGTAAAATTAAATGAAGTAGCATCTGATGTTCCGACTAGTTATTCTATACCTACTATTGAAATTCCAAAAGAGTTTGAAGGATTGGTAAGGTTGAATACTATAGAAGGAGAACATGGCGATCATGAGGAAGATGAGCACGATCATGAAGATGAGCATAAAATAGAAGCAGCAAGTCATGATGGTACTTCATCTATTCATACAAAAGATGGTGATGATGAAGAATAATAATCATAAAATTTAAAATCATGATAAAGTATTATTTAGGCTTCAGTATTTTAATAATCTTCTGCTTTTATAGGAATACAACTCATAATGTTTCCTCAAAAGCTGATTACTTAAAAATTGATGGCCTAAATAATCTTGCATGGGAATACAGAAAAAAAGATGAAAAAATAGCCTTGGAATATGCCAGAGAGGCTCTTAAGTTATCAAACAGATACAATTATAATGAAGGTAAGGCTACTGCATATAAGCAAATTGGATTAATAACAAGTTATGGTTTAAATCCTAGAGAAGCATTACTTTATTATGATTCAGCTATTATTGCATTATCAGGCACTAATGATACTCTTTTAGCTAAAATTTATAACAATAAAGCAGTTTTGTATAAAAACCTTAGCGATTATGATAATGCAAAAAAATACTTTACCAATAGTCTAGCAATTAAAACAGAACTTAATGATAGTTTGGGTATAGCAAAGACTTATAATAATATTAGTAATGTTTATTTTTATGAGGGGAAATATTCACTTAGTATAGAATATCTTATTAAAAGTATAGAAATAAAAGAAAGACTAAATGATAAGTCTTTGGGAGTTTCTTATATGAATTTAAGTAATAGATTTGAATTCAGGCATAACTATCAAAATGCATTACATTATAATCATTTAGCATTCAATAACTTTCTTTATCAGGAAGATTCATCGATGATGCTAGATGCTTTATATAATAAAGGAATAATTTTACTTGATTCGGGATTATATGAAAGTGCAATTAAAACATTTCATAATTGCTTAGATGTATTTTCTATAAGTGATGTCTTTTTATCTGATTTTTATGATAATTTAGGTAACGCTTATTTACATGTTAATGATTTTGATAAATCTCTTGAGTATCACAATAAAAGTTTGAGCTTAAGAGAAAAAAGTAAAATAGAATCGAAGGTATTATCATCTTATATTAATGTAGGTAAGGATTATTATTTATCAGGGAATTTTGATGAGGCATTAAAATATTTTTACAATGCTTTAAATATCAATCCAAACGATCCCAATGAGTTAAAAAGAATATATCAAAACTTAACTCTTACCTACGAAGGCTTGGGGAAAGATGGACTCGCCTTAAATTATTATAAAAGATACACATCCCTAAAAGATTCTTTATTTACCATTCAAAAGCATTTAGGTGAGGCTGAGTTAATAGAGAAATATGAATCTGATAAAAAAGCACAGAGAATAGAGCATCTACAGATGGAGAAAAGCTTTGTAGAAGCTCAAGCAAGTATAGTTGCGTTCCAAAGAAATGCATCTTTCTTTTTTAGTTTAATGGTAATAGCCGTCGCTTTTTCAGCAGTAAAATATTACCAATTTAAGAAGAGGGCAAGTCAAGAACTGGCTTTAAAAATAGAAGAAATTAATGAGCGGAGAATTTCAGATTTGATGAAAGCCCAAGAGCTAGAAGTATTAAATGCATTGCTCAAGGGGCAAGAAACTGAGCGGATGAGGGTAGCACAAGATTTACACGATAGAATTGGCTGCTTACTATCTACTGTAAAATATCATTTCAGCAGTTTTGATAACAAACTAAATGAAATGGCAGACACTTTTAAAGAGCAGTATGATAAGGCAAATACTATTTTAGATGAAGCTTGTAATGAAGTTAGAAATGTTTCTCACAACCTTGCTTCTGGAGTATTATACAAATTTGGGTTGGTGCCAGCTTTAGAAAGTTTGGCAGATAATATCAGGAGTTCAAATAGTTTACAAATTGAAATTTTCGAGTTTGGGGTCAAAAGAAGATTGGAGTCAACACTCGAATTAACATTATATAGAATCGTTCAAGAATTATTAGCAAACATTTTAAAACATGCAAAAGCAAGAGAAGTATCAATTCAAATTACTAAACGAGCAACAGCATTAAGTTTAATTGTAGAAGACGATGGAGTTGGGTTTGATCCACAGCTAGCTGCTAATGGTATTGGGCTTAAAAACATCGAGGCAAGATTAGTAGAGCATAAAGGTAAACTTAGTATTGATTCTGGTTTAGGAAGTGGAACTTCAATTATTATCGAAATTCCTTTAAATTTAGAAACATAAACTTTATGATCCACTATGGTAAATCTAGTAATCGCCGATGACCATCAAGTAATTTTAGATGGAATCGAATCTCTTATAGAAGGTGAAGCGGATATGCAAGTTGTTGGCAAAGCTTGTAATGGAAAGCAACTTATCAAAATGATAACATCTATCGAAGTAGATATGGTGCTTTTAGATATTAATATGCCTGTAATGGATGGAATCGAGTCTGTAGAATATATAAAGACCAATTTTCCAGATATTAAGATTGTTGTTTTAACCATGTATAACGACAAAGGTTTTGTTACCAAAATGGTAGAACTAGGTGTAAATGGTTACATTCTAAAAAATACAGGTAAAAGAGAATTGCTCAATGCTATAAGAATGGTACTGCAAAAAGGCTCACATTTTAGTGTGGATGTAATGAGTGCTGTTATAGAAGGTATGAGCAACCGAAGAATGAAAAGACAACAAAAAGTTTGTTTAACTAAAAGAGAAAAACAAATTTTAATATACATTGTAAACGGAGATTATAATAAAGAAATAGGGGAGAAATTAAACATTGCAGTTAATACTGTAGAGACGCACCGAAAGAATATTATAAGTAAACTCCATGCTAAAAACACAGCCCATTTAGTTAGAATCGCAATTGAAAATAAACTAGTACCAGCCTGAAATTTAATTACCAGCCGATTATTTAAAAGCATTTCCTCTTATTGAATTTTGATTCAATTGAGTCTTTTTAGTTTATTAAAACTTTAAAGAAAAACCTTATACGGATATGTATTTATCTGATTCAATTTAGAGTCAGCCTAGTACGATATTGTCAAGATCTTCTAAGCATTACTTCTATTAGCATATCACTTTTTAACCTTTAACTGTGTAAACTATGTTGCAGAACGTATCACATTTTGTAGATGTACAAGATGATTCCGAAATACTGTATGAATCAGATTTTGGCTATATGTTTAATTTTTTAAATAGAAATGGTTCGCATCTTTTACCTACTGGTCCAAGAACTGTTCACTATTTAAGAAGGCTTGGTACTGTAATGGCAGACCAAGAAATTTCTGAAGAAGATTTTGCTGAAAGAAATTCAACCATTCCATCTATTTATACTTATTTAGGACAGTTTATCGATCACGATATTACTGCTAGAACAGATAGAAATACTACCTATAGTAGTATTGGAGATGGTCCAGATATTTATCCGCTTAATCCGCTTGATATTGTACAAAACTTAAGAAATGGTAGAAGACCAAAGCTAGATTTAGACAGTGTTTTTGGCGAAGGTCCTAGTTTTAGCTCAAAGTATACTTGCCAGGCAGATAAGTTATTTGATAACAGAAGTCTCAATTTATTTTTAGTAGATGGTCCAGGAAATTTTCTTGATCTTAAGAGAGATAAGAAAAAAGATTTTAAAGCAATAATCGCAGATGCGAGAAATGATGAAAACTTAATCGTCAGTCAGTTGCATGCTACTTTTCTCAAAATGTTCAATAAAATCAACGATAACTTAGATCACTCAGGACTGAGTAATGCTGATGCTTATAGTCGAGCCAGACAGTTATGTAGATGGGCTTATCAATATGTAGTGTTAAATGATTATTTGCCAACCGTTTGTGATCCAGATGTTGTAAATGATGTTCTTAGAAATGGACCATTTTTCTACAATTCCAGTTTCCCTTATATGCCTTTGGAGTTTTCAGTTTCAGCTTTCAGGTTCGGGCACTCTATGATTCGTCCATCTTATGTGTTAAATGATGCGACAACCATGAATATAATGAAAATATTAGATCCAGCTGCTAATTTAATTGATCCGACAACAGGTAATATTCGAGTAGATGTGGTAGTAGACTGGGCAAATTTTGTAGGTGAAAATCCAGCTAATTTAGCTAGAAAGATTGATCCATTTATAGCTAAAGGCTTGTTCGATTTAAGTAAAATTGCAGGTACTCCACCGCCACCATCTGTATTGGCAAGTCTTACTCAGCGAAATCTATTGAGAGGTTATTTATTAAGCATTCCTACAGGTCAGGCAATTGCAGAAGCTATGAGGATAGACCCTTTAACTGAAAGTCAATTGGTAGAAGGCTTAAGTGAGGAACAAACAACTGTAATGCAAGATTCTGATTTTGTTAAGATGACGCCTCTCTGGTTTTATATTTTACAAGAAGCTAAAGTTCAAAAAGACGGCAATACTTTAGGTTATGTAGGCAGTAAATTGGTAGGAGAAACCATTACTGGACTTGTTAAAGGAGATTTTAATAGCTATTTTAACAATACAAATGATGCAAATATAGAATCAGATGGAATTCTATTACCAGATAATGGAATGGATGTAAAAATTAGTACAATAAAAGATATTTTGATGTATGCCGAAGTGCTCACTCCTGATGCTGCAGTACCAGTGGCTGAGGAAGCTGAGGTATAAATTTTAAACTTTAAATCATAATAAAGCAATCAGATATGGAGGCCACAAAACTTCTTATAGGAGGAGAAATGGTTACTTTATATAAAGTATCTGATTGCTTTGCTGTTTTTTTAAGAGATGGAGGTAAGTATTCTAATGATATCCGGATAGTACCAGTAAATAATTCTGAAAACCTGGATTACCTTATGGAAGAATTGAGACAGGCCAGAGGCAATGAAGTTATTTCGCATTTGTATAATTCAGATATGATATCAGGTGAAAAAGTTTTACCACTAGATACAATTACTGTTCAATTTAAAGATGGCACTTCTTGTGTTCTGAGATTTCAAATTTTTAATAAGTTTGGTTTAGAAGTGATTGAGCAAATTAGTTATTTGCCGAGGTCTTATACTGTTCGCTTAACATCATTTTCGAAAAGAAATCCTTTAAAAATTGTCTCAGAATTACGAAAACATAAAGAAATTAAAATTGCTGAACCAGATTTAAGCACTCAAGTTTCACTGAATTATATTCCGTCTGATACGCTTTATAAAGATCAGTGGTACTTAAATAATTCGGGAGGTACATATAGTTTAAAAGCAGGAGCAGATGTAAAAGCAGAAGGAGCTTGGAAGTTCACCAAAGGTGTTCGATCTGTTAGAGTTTGCATCATAGATAATGGTTTTAATCTATCCCATCCAGATTTAGTTGCAATGGATAAGATAGTTGCAGCAAAAGAATTTGGTAGTGCTAAATCTAAGAAAGATATTACACATGGAACGGCATGTGCATTATTAGCTGTAGCAGAAGAGAATGGGCAAGGAATGGTAGGTTTAGCACCTAAATGTTCGCTAATGCCTTTGAGTATGCCTACTTGGTTATCGGATAATATTTACATCGAAATGCTCCAATATGCGATGGATAATTTTGCTGATGTAATTAGTTGTAGTTGGTCTACTTCTGCATGGAACTTCCCATTATCCACTAAGCTAAAAGCGTTGCTTCATAAAGTCTCAACTGAAGGTAGGCGAAATAAGAAAGGTTGTATAATAATCTTTGCTGCAGGTAATGAGAACAGACCTATAAATGGAAATAAAGATGGACATGCTTCACATCATGGTTTTGCAATATATCCAGATGTAATTGCAGTAGGTGCATCTAATAGTTTAGATAGGCGAGCCAGTTTTAGCAATTATGGGAAAGAGTTAACTGTTTGTGCTCCTTCTTATGGTTTTCCAGGAAAAGAAATTAATGTCCCTCAATATACAGATTCAAATGAGCAGCACCAACTGTATAAAATTGGAGGAACATCTTGTTCAACAGCATTAGTTGCTGGTTTAGTAGCCTTGGTTCTATCAGTCAATCCTGATTTAAGCTCTTCAGAAGTAAAAAGGATTATTATAGAAACTGCAGATAAAATCGATCTTAATAATGCCAATTATGACACAAATGGTCACTCAGAATATTTCGGTTTTGGGCGAATAAATGCACAAAAAGCGGTTGAAATGGCTATGAAAACAAAATGCTAAATTTACTCAAATCACTCCACAACATCCTTCAATATTTTCTTTACAGTTTTACTCAGCAATTTGGGAGTTTTGGGTCCGCTTTGGTTGGTAATAATTGAAATTCCCAGATTGTATTTAGGGAATATATAAAGCCAGTTTTGCATGCCACTTGTTCCACCATGATGATTAAAAGAAGTGCCGTATTTATCTTGCCATACTCTCCAAAAGTAGGCAAGTTTTAATGTGTTTCCATTATCGTAAAGTATACGATGGCTTTCCTTTGCAATAGCATCCGATTCGTCTAATTGCATTTTTATGTAATCTAATAAGTCTGGTAAAGTAGATTTTACTCCACTGCCAGTAGCCCAAAGCTTATTTTTTTGATTAGGAGATGGAATTTCATTACTCATCCAATATCCTTTTGTCAATCTTTCTTTTTGCTCACTATTTAGATGAATTGCTGTGTTGGTCATATTGTAGGCTTCTAAAAAGCTTTCTTGCATCAGCTTATCAATGCTTTTTTGATAGATATTTTCAAGAATATAACCTAAGATTTCAGCACCAACATTGGAATAAGAATATTGAGTGCCCGGTTTATTAGCAATTACAACTTCATGTAAATCTGCAAGAAATTGATCTTTGCTATACTTACTTTCAATGCTGTCAACTTTGAATGGAACAATCTCATCAAACTTATCAAATACACCATTCATTTCTAAAGGCAAAAATGGAGGAAGGCTACCTGTATGTGTCAGTAAATGTTGAATAGTAATTGGATTGTTCTCAAAAGCTAAATTGGGATAATCGTCTTTCAAATAGTCTCTAATATCATCTTCTAGTTTTAGCTTTTCTTCCAAAATGGCTTTTGCAACTAAATAACCAGTCATTGTTTTTGTGACAGAAGCGATTTCGTAGATTGTTTTATTGTTAGGAGAGTTTCTAGCACCTTTTTCTAGTTCTCCGAAATGAGTTGTATAGGTTTTGTCATTCTTGTATACACCTATAGATACTGAGCTTATATTTTTGTTCTTGATAAATTTTTCACCATGCTTTTCAATCGCTTTTTGAATTAACTGTTCTTCATTTTGTGCAGATAAAAAGTGGATTGTTAAGCTAAAAATTAAAATGGTGATTACGAATTTCATATTATATCAAGGTTAGAGCTATTTTTTATCAGCTAGATGATTAGTTTTTAATAATGGTTGCTTTGTATCATTTAAAAAAATTGATAAATAAAAAAGGCAGTGAATTCGCTCACTGTCTTTTTATGTATATGAATTTAAGGTTCTGAAAATTAGCTAGCTATCATCAGAAGCTATTCACCTTTTCCTTCATCTTGTTGACTATAGTTTCTCGGTTGATGTTTTTCGTAATCAAGTATTTAGCAAATACAATTGAAACTACGATGGCCAATATTCCTTCAAATAAAATAGTATGCGAACTTCCTAAATTATGTGAGATTGTTCCAACTAGTAAACTACCAAGTGGAAGCATTCCAAACATCGCCATAGCAAACAAGCTAATCATTCTACCTCGCATATCTGGGTCTGAGCGAGTCTGAATTATGGTTAAGCAAATGGTAGATTGTGTTAATCCGCTAAATCCGGCAATTACTGATATTAGCAGTGCTACTGGTAAATAATTGATAAATGAAAAAGCAATTAAACTCAATCCTAATAAAAATGAATTTAAGAGTAAAACCATTCGCTGTTTAGATTCACTTTTTATACTTGCAAGAAAAAAGGTGCCTAACAATGCTCCGAAACCAATGCTACTATTAATGTATCCGTATGTTTGTGCATCTCCATGAAAAATCTCTTTGGCAAATTCTGGTAGCAAGGTATTATATGGCAAAATCAAGAAACTTACTACAGCAATGTAAAGCGTGATTGGAGCAAGTATTTGATTAGATTTGAGATAATTAAATCCTTCTTTTATTTCAACTAGATTGCTTTGCTTTTTCGGCTTAATAATTTGAGGTTTAAGTTTTAAAAATAGCAAAGAAACAATTACGGCTAAATAACTTAATGCATTTATGGAGAAACAGATACCTGCTCCGAGCGTGCTCAGTATTACACCAGATAGGGCAGGGCCAACTAATCTGGCTATATTTACAACCGAAGAGTTGAGAGCAACTGCATTTGGTAAATCATCTGGGTCTTCAATTAGCTGATGCACCAGTGATTGTCTAGCGGGAATATCAAAAGCGTTGATAACCCCAAGTATGGTAATCAGCACCAGTATATGCCATATTTCTGTATCTCCCATTAAAACTAACACCGCTAAAATAGTCGCCTGCACCATGGACGCTATTTGTGTATATAATACCACTTTGTGTCTGTTGTATCTGTCTGATATGATTCCACCATATAAAGAAAACATAAATGATGGAAACTGCGAAGCAAATACAGTAAGGCCAAGTATGAAAGTGGAATGCGTCATTTCATACACCACCCAGCTAACCCCGGTACGCTCCATCCAAGTGCCTATTCTCGAAATAGCCTGACCTGTAATAAATATTCTATAATTGGGAGATTTGAGTGCTTTAAATATATTTTGTGCTCTTGTGTTCATAAATTATTTTATCCATTCTTCTGTGGTCACAACTTCGGCTCTTCTTGGAAAAACTTTTTCAGTTAATATTTTATGCACGTCATCATCTCGATCTGTACAAGCATCAGAAATTACTGTTAAACTGTAGTCTTTGTCAAATGCTTCTGCAAAGGTTGATAATACAACTCCGCTAGTTGCAACTCCTGTTAATACGAGGTGATTAATATTTGCTGCTCTTAAAATCATCTCTAAATCACTTCCTGAAAAAGCGCTAACTCTGTGTTTTTTCACAATAATATCTTCTGGATTTGGGGCAATTTCAGGATGGATTTTCGATATTTCTGAAGTTTCTAAATGCTTGAAATTTTCTTTAAAAGCAGAAAACATCTTATTATCTTTATTGACTTCGGGAAAGCCCTTCCTAAAACCAAGTACCACATAAATAATGGTAATTAGTTCTTCTTTAGCTTTGTTTATGCATTGTTTTACATTTTGGATTATTGTTTCCAAATCGAGTTTAGTATAGTTACCCAATATTGTGTTTTGCATATCCATCACTAAAATTGCAGTTGAAGCATTAAGCTTATTCATAGCTGTGTTATTTCTTTAGGTATTTAGTTTTTTTAAAATCGGTATTGCTTGTGCTAAAAGATTTATTTCTTCCGCAGATAATTTACTTTCTAGTAAATGTTTCAGCATTTCGTCTTTGCGGTATTTTGCTTTGTCTACTATTTGCTGTCCTTCTTCACTCAGAGATATATAAACCTTGCGTCCATCTTCTTTTGATGGAGTGCGAATGATAATCCCCATTTTTTCCATTTTCTTGAGTATTTGAGACATACTCGGTGTAGTAATTTTAGTTTTAGCAGCTAGTTCAGATGGAAGAATTTGCTCATTCCGATAGATAAGCCCAATTGTTTCTAGTTCTGTTAAAGAGAAAGAGTTACCATCTGTAAAGCTCTTTCTTAATGTTTTATGAAGTCCTGAAATACTACTTCTCAAAGATTCAATTAATAAATAATCCATTTTCAATTAATTAACTAAACTAATTAGTTTACCTAACAATATGGATAAGTAATGGTTCAGAGGTACTTAGATTAATTGCTACAATTAAACATATTTTAGCATTGAGATCTATTAGCTTAAAGTGCTACATATTTTTAAATTCAAGCACTATTTTTTTGGTAGAAATATGTATCCTTTTTTCACTTCTTGATTATATAGGTAAAATCAAGCTAAAATTTTTTACTATGGGTTACTTGCAAAAAGACCAGGTTGCAGTAAATGCAGGCTCTATGGCAGATATTGCCTTTTTGTTACTAATATTTTTTCTGGTAACAACCACAATTGTTAATGATAAGGGTATCTTAATGAAGCTTCCGATTAAGAATAATGAGTCAGTAGAATTGAACCAGAGAAATGTATTTGCCATTCTGGTTAATTCTAAAGATGAAATTCTGGCAAAAAATGAGTTGATAAAGTTTGATCAATTAAAAGATAGAACTAAAAAGTTTATCGATAATAATGGAGCAAATGCCCATTTATCAGATTCTCCTTTAAAAGCGGTGGTTTCTATAAGAACAGATAGGGGAACAACTTACGATACTTATTTAAAAGTTTTGGATGAGTTAAAGTTGAGTTATAATGAATTGAGAGCGGCTTCTCTAGGTTTACGTTTAGCAGAATATGAGAATTTGGACATTAAAAATCCTGAAGAAAAAGAACTGTTAGATCAGGCTCGTGAATTATATCCAATGCAAATCTCAGATGCTGAGCCACTAGAGTCTAAGTGATTTGCTGTACTTAATAACAAAGCTCACACTTGATTATATAGTCGATTTTTATTATTAATTGTGTGAAATTTATGCTTAAAAAAAATTAAGCAAAGGCCAGAGCTATGTCTAAACCTTTGCTTTTTTGTAAAGTATGGTATGTAATGTATGGAGATTCTTCTCAATTGAAGAATCTACCATATTGTATTTATTAATTATGCAATGTCAAATCTATCAAGATCCATCACTTTAGACCATGCTGCTACGAAATCTTTCACAAACTTCGCTTGAGAATCACTGCATCCATAAACTTCAGATAGTGCACGTAGCTCTGAATTTGAACCAAATATAAGATCGGCACGAGTTGCAGTCCATTTTACTTCACCTGTTTTACGATCTTTACCTTCAAACACTTCTTGCCCTTCTGAAGTTGCTTTCCAAACAGTGTTCATGTCTAGTAAGTGTAAGAAGAAATCGTTGGTTAAAGTTTCTGGCTTGTCTGTAAATACACCATGCTTAGACTTATCAAAATTAGTATCTAAAACACGTAAACCACCAACAAGTACTGTTAGCTCAGGAGGAGTTAGTGTAAGCAGTTGAGCGCGGTCTACCAATAATTCTTCAGTTGAAACTGAATATTTGGTTTTTCTGTAGTTACGGAATCCATCTGCTGCAGGCTCTAAATAACCGAATTGTTCAGCATCTGTTTGTTCTTGTGTGGCATCAACTCTACCAGGAGTAAAAGGTACTTTTACATCAAAACCTGCATCTTTAGCTGCTTTTTCAACACCAGCACAACCTGCTAAAACTATTAGATCGGCAATAGAAACTTGTTTGCCAGAGCCATTAAACTCAGTTTTGATTGCTTCTAGTTTTTTCAATACTTTGTCTAACTGAGCTGGATTGTTTACCTCCCAGTCTTTTTGAGGAGCTAATCTAACTCTAGCACCATTGGCACCACCTCTTTTATCTGAACCACGGTAAGTAGAAGCAGAAGCCCAAGCAGTTGAAACTAATTCTGATACAGAAAGACCTGAGCTTAGTATTTTTGCTTTCAATGTTTCGGCATCTGCATCGCTAATTAGCTCATGTGATACTGATGGTAAAGGATCTTGCCAGATTAAATCTTCTTCTGGAACTTCTGGACCAAGATACCTGCTTTTTGGTCCCATATCTCTGTGAGTAAGTTTGTACCATGCTCTGGCAAAAGCATCAGCAAACTCATCTGGATTTTCGTAGAATCTTCTTGAGATTTTTTCGTACTCAGGATCGAATTTTAACGAAAGGTCAGTGGTTAGCATAGTCGGTGCATGACTTTTTGAAGAGTCATGTGCATCAGGAATAATATTTCCAGCACCTTTAGCCACCCATTGTTTTGCACCGGCAGGGCTTTTTGTTAATTCCCAGTCAAATTCAAAAAGGTTTTCGAAGAAATTATTGCTCCACTTGGTAGGAGTTTTTGTCCAAGTTACTTCTGGACCACCAGTAATGGTATCGCCGCCTTTACCTGAACCATAGCTACTCGTCCAGCCTAAGCCTTGCTCTTCAATACCGGCTGCTTCTGGTTCTGGACCAACATGTTTTACATCGCCTGCACCATGTGTTTTACCAAAACTATGTCCACCTGCAATTAAGGCTACAGTTTCTTCATCGTTCATGGCCATTCTCCCGAATGTTTCGCGAATGTCTTGAGCCGCAGAAACAGGATCACCATTTCCGTTTGGACCTTCAGGATCAACATAGATCAAACCCATTACAACAGCAGCAAGTGGGTCATCCAAATCTCTGTCTCCAGAGTATCTTTTGTCAGTTAACCATTCACCCTCAGAACCCCAGTAAATATCTTCTTCTGGCTCCCAAATGTCTTCGCGACCACCACCAAAACCAAAAGTTTTGAAATCCATAGATTCTAATGCGCAGTTACCTGCTAGAATCATTAAATCTGCCCAAGAAATTTTCTTACCATACTTTTGTTTAATTGGCCAAAGCAATCTTCTTGCTTTGTCTAGGTTGGCATTGTCTGGCCAGCTATTTAATGGAGCAAAACGCTGAGAACCAGCTCCTCCACCTCCACGACCATCTCCAATTCTATAGGTACCGGCACTGTGCCAAGCCATTCTTATAAATAATGGACCATAATGACCAAAATCGGCAGGCCACCAATCTTGCGAGTCTGTCATTAAGTCGTAAAGATCTTGTTTTACAGTTTTAAGGTCGAGAGATTGAAATTCTTTTGCATAGTCAAAATCTTCACCCATTGGGTCAGATAATGATGAGTGTTGTCGTAGGATGTTAATGTTTAATTGGTTTGGCCACCAATCTGTATTTCTAGTACCACCACCAGCACTAAAGTTTTGGATACCACTTAAAAATGGACACCTGCTTGAATCGTTTACTTCAAAACTAGTTCCTCGTTCACCATTTGAACCATTTTGTTTTTCCATCTTCATCTGTTTAAGTTCTAAAAAAAATAAAACTACAATAACTTTTATTTATAATATTAATCCTTCTATAAGAATTATTTATAGTAAAAGTGCTTATTCTAAATTTACAGATATAAGTTTCAGATACCAATTTTCTAGTGAATACTTCTCTTAGATTTAATTTTTAGGATAAAAAATTTACCGATATAAAAACCTTAGAATTTCTTTTCCGTTTCATTCTTTATTTGGAATAAAATAGACCATTCAGATCAGTTATAATAGTTTCAAAAGCATAAAAAATACCTTAGATTTGGATGTGCAACACAAAGTAACTATCAGCATATATGTATAGACATAGAGTTATTATGCAAAGTATGTTTATGTTACATTAAGCTAATTAATTATATGAAACCAGCTACTCAATATACAAAAAGTGGTAGCATCAATATCGCATATCAGGTTTTCGGGTCAGGATCAGTAGATTTGGTTTACATTCCGGGATGGATTTCTAATATCGATTGGATGTGGTCATGTCCTGAACTAGTTAATTTTCTACAAGAGTTAGGAAAAATTTCTAGAGTAATTCTTTTTGATAAGAGGGGAACAGGTCTATCAGACCGAGTGGTGGAGCTATCTACTTTAGAAGAGCGAATGGACGACATACGTGCTGTGATGGATGCTGTAGGTTCTGAGAAAGCCATTTTATTTGGTCACTCTGAAGGAGGTTGTGTATCTGCATTGTTTGCAGCAACCTATCCGAACCGAGTAATATCTATGATTACCTTCGGCATATTTGCTAAAAGAAGATACTCTCCTGAATATCCTTGGGCTCCAACAGACGAAGAACGCCAAGTAGTTTACGACATGATCGAAAATAGTTGGGGTAGTGGAGAAATGAATCTCGAAACTTTGGCACCTTCCAAAGCTCATGATAAAACATTTATGGACTGGCTCGCAAATTATTTCCGTTCTGGTGCTAGTCCAAGTGCAGCGTTGGTACTCACCAAAATGAATACACAGGTCGATATAATAGGTATTTTGGGTTCTATTAAAGTGCCCACTTTAATAATGCAGCGCACTAATGACATTGATGTAAAAATTGAAGAAGGTAGATTTATAGCAGATCGTATTAAAGGAGCTAAGTTTGTGGAGTTCGAAGGCGACGATCATTTATTTTGGGCTGGCAATACGAAAGAAGTATTGGACCAAATGAAATCTTTTATATTAGATGTAAAACCTGCTAAAAATTACCAAGAGCAACTTTTTACCATTGTTGCAGCCAGGTTAGTTACTTCAGAAAATGCAGAAAATAAAACCAAGGAATTAATTAGCCAATTTGTAAGGCAATACCGAGGCAAAATTATTCAGTTTAGAAAAGATACTTTTATTGCCACGTTTGAAGGCCCAAGTAAAGCTGTTCATTGCAGTATAGATTTGATTGATATGATCAAAAGTATGCAAGCTCAACTGGCTATAGGTATTCATATAAAAGAAGGAGCAGTAGATGAAGCTCATTTTATAAGTGACGAAACAGAAGATTTTGTAGAGTCTATCTTACAACAAGCTAAACCGAATCAAATATTAATTACACAATCTGTTAGGCATTTGCTTTCTGGTGCAGGTTTAAGTTTTACTCAATATAAATCTGTTTACGAAACAGTTTCTGGTGATTCGCTTTTGTTGTTTACTGTTTCAGATAATTCCAGAGTTGACCTAGAGTTAGAAAGTTATCAATATCATCTGCCTCAAAGTGATTCGTTTCTCGAAGAAGTATTGCATTGTATAAATGATAATATAAGTAATGAGTTTTTCGGTGTGGATAAGCTTTGCAAAGAAATAGCAATTAGTGAGCGACAACTTCAAAGAAAGCTGAAAGCTATTACTAATAAGTCTCCGAATCAACTAATTTCTTCTGTTCGCTTACACAAAGCAAAAGAGTTGATTATTGGTCAACAAGAAAACATTGCAGATATCGCTTTTAAGACTGGTTTTTCTAATCCATCTTATTTTTCTAAGTGTTTCAAAAAAGAGTTTGGCTTAACGCCATCAGCGCTTTTACAGCAAGCAATCTGATACATACCTTGTCGGATTTGTTATAGTTTGGCGGTTTTTTGATCTTCCCTCCGTCGGGAATTTCATACAAATCGCCGGAATTTTCTTAACTAACCGAGCAAGAATTCCACTATTTTTGTCGCATTAAATATCAAAATGCAATAGATTAATTCTGTGCATAGTCGATTACAAACATTATAATACTACAAAAGTCTGTATAGAAAACAGACTCATTCATGCTCGGCATCGGGCATCACCTTACACTCCAAAGTATGCTTATTCGATCTATATTTTCAATTTTTTATTGATAATGTTTATTCACTTTATAATTTATTTTTAATGGCTTATTTTTTAATTCTTGGTGTCATCTCAATTTTTATAGGAACATTTTACCTGTCAATTTATCCATTGTTTAAAATTGATGTGGATTTTAGCAAAGAGAATTATGTGTTTGAGAGCATCGTTACTGATTTGGAACATAAGAGAAATACACTTGATAAACCTACAAAAAAGCAGGAGAGAACTCGCGAAAAAGAACTGATAAACTTTTAAGTAATCTAATTTTTAAATTTTCATCAATAGCTTTTTGATCCTTATTCAATTTGTATAATAAATACAAGAATAAGGATCATGTATTTTACTGAAAATCTTTGATAGATCTGATAGTAAAATTCAGTATTTTAAAGCATAAAATAACAATGAATTTTCTATTCATTTAAAGCAAAATATAAATTTACTGAACTATAAATATGCAAACTAACAACACAAAAACACTTGGCTTTTTTGATGTTATTCCAAGAGTTGGAAATCTAATGCCAAGAATTCCATCTATTGTAAAGAACTTAAAAGCAGCACTTTCCATCAAACCGAATGATCATGTTTCTTTAGGCTCAGTACTGGAATTGAATGCTGAGAGATATAAAGATAATTTGGCATTCCTTTATGAAGATCACAAATTCACCCATCATACTTTTAATGAGAAGATAAACCAATATGCTAACTATTTTATTTCTATAGGAATTAAGAAAGATGATGTGGTGGTGGTGTTTATGGAGAATAGAATGGAAATCGTTTTTATGATTGCTGCTATGGCAAAAATTGGTGGAATTGCATCTCTCATCAACCCAAATCAGCGGTTAAATCCATTAAAGCATAGCATTCAAGTACATCAAGGAGCTACCTTTGTAATTGGAGAGGAGTTGGTGACTGCTTTTGAAGAAATAAAACCAGAATTGGATTTACAGGCAGACTCTAAGTTTTATTGGGTAAAGGACAAAGTGGAAGCAATTTGCCCAAAAGGCTATAAAAATTTAAACGCTTTAATAGAATCTGTTTCTAAAGAAAATCCATTTACTACACAAAAGATAGAAGCTGGCCAGCACTATGCGAATGTATTTACCTCTGGAACTACTGGTTTGCCACGAGCATCTATTCAGAGACATAAGCGATGGCTAACAACCTACTATTGGTTTGGTAAGGTAAATATGAATCTGAATAAAAATGATGTGATGTATGTGCCCATTCCATTTTACCATACTAATGCATTAATTGTAGCTTGGCCAAGTGCAGCAGCAGGTGGAGCGGCCATTGCAATGCGCAGAAAATTCTCTACTTCTAACTTTTGGAATGATGTTCAGAAATTTAAAGTAACAGCTTTTATTTACATTGGTGAGGTTTGTCGGTATTTGTATAATGCGCCACTGTCTAAATTGGAAAAACAGCATAACATTGAGAAGATAATAGGAAACGGATTGCGCCCAGACATTTGGATGGGCTTTAAAAACAGGTTTAAGATTCCGAAGATTTTTGAGTTATATGGGTCTGCTGAGAGCAACATCAGTTTTACCAATACTTTAAATATTGATTGCTGTGTGGGATGGAGTCCGAATAAATATGCACTTGTAAAATATGATGTGGAGAGCCAGACTCCTATTAAAAATGATATTGGCTATTTTGAAAAGGTAAAGAAAGGTGAAGTCGGTTTGCTCATAGTTCAGATTAATGATAAAGTTCCGTTCGATGGCTATGTGAATAAAGCTAGAAATGAAGAGAAAATGTTTTCAAATGTTTTTGAGGAAGGAGACCAATGGTTTAATGCAGGAGATTTGTTAAGGGATTTAGGTTATAGGCATGCTCAATTTGTTGATCGTGTCGGAGATTCTTTTCGCTGGAAAGGTGAAAATGTGGCTACTGATGAAGTTGAGAAAATTGTAAATAACATAGAAGAGGTGGAAGCCTGTGCAGTGTATGGTGTAAATATTCCGAATACAGATGGTAGAGCAGGAATGCTTGCGATAACTACTACAGAGAGCAATTTTAAAATGGAAAACCTAGCAAATGAATTGGTATCTGGATTGCCATCTTATGCTGTGCCTATTTTTGTTAGAATTTGCAAAGAAATAGAAACTACAGCGACTCATAAGATCAAAAAATTTCCTTTACAGCAAGAAAGTTTTAATTGTACAGATCAAGTTTTTGTGATGTTGCCGTCTACAAAAAACTATGTATTGTTAACAGATAAAATCCTTGCTGAGATTGATAGAGGTGTATATGCTTTTTAATTGTTGTACAACTAAAGAGGCAAAGAAATTCAAAGCTATAATTGGATTAAAAGAGGAAATAAGGTTTCCTCTTTTTTTTATCATAAAAATAAAAAACAGTAGAAAATGTCGGATTTGTTATAGTCGGACGGATTTTTACCTGAAATTGTCGGGAATATTATCATTTTCACCGGATTTGTGCTAGCCATAGCCCTTAAATATCATCTACTTTTGTATCAATAAAAAACAGCAAACAAATAATAAACTGATATCCAAAAGGGAATCAATTTTTAAACAAATCGGCAAGAAAATATTATGAAAAAGTTTATGTCACTAACAATTTTATTCAGTGTTTTAGTATCGTACCAAAACATTGCAAAACAAAATAAAGACATTGAACCTAAAGTAGAAAAAAACGATATCCGAAAAGATAATTTTCGAGTGTATTCTATAGAATATGTTGAGTAAAAAAGAAAATATAACCTATTGTAGATTACATAACTCTAGCGTATTTAAGAACCGAATAGAAGATAAATGCTCTTCTTAAATACAAGCCATACATACCTATCTCAAATTGCGAGAGCAATAACTACCTCCAAATAACATCTTATCAATAAAGCAGTATCGTCTTTCAATACTACTGCCTTTAACCTAATTATCTAATGGAAATTAAAACAAATTTCTGGTGCAGAAACTATCCAGTTGGTGTACCACAAGAAATCAATTCTTATCAATATACAACGATCATCGATCAATTTGAACAAAGTGTTTTAAGATATGGTCCTTTGCCAGCATACGACTGTATGGGAGCATCCATTACTTATGATGAATTAGATATGCTTTCTAGAAATTTTGCAGCCTATTTGCAAAATTATTTGGGTTTAAAAAAAGGTAGTCGTGTGGCTATTCAACTACCTAATATTATACAGTATCCAATTGCCTTATTTGGGATTTTACGTGCCGGAATGGTTGTAGTGAATACCAATCCTTTATACACAGCCCGAGAAATGAAACATCAGTTTGAAGACTCAGGTGTAGAAGCTATTATTATATTGGCAAATTTTGCGCATAACCTTGAGCAAATTCTTCCTGAAACTATTATAGAGCACATCATTATTACAGAAATGGGTGATATGCTTGGAGGTTTAAAAAAGCATCTGGTAAATGGAACCGTAAAATATATTAAAAAACTGGTGCCTAAATATCATATACCTAAAGCAGTTTCATTCGATTCTGTTATAGAAAAGGGCTATCAAAGAACTTTGAGACCAGTAAATATAAGGCCAGACGATATTGCTTTTATTCAATATACAGGTGGAACAACTGGTGTATCAAAAGGGGCGAAGCTATCTCATAAAAATATAGTGGCAAATGTAGAACAGTTTGATGTTTGGGTTGGAGATAGTCTAAGTAAAGGCGAAGAGATTATTATCTCGGTTTTACCTTTGTCTCACATCTTGGCCTTAACAACGAACATCCTTACCATGATGAAAGTTGGCGGCAGGTGTGTCTTGATACCAAACCCTAGAGATTTTAATAGTTTTATTAAAGAGTTAAAACGCTATAAATTCACCATTTTTTCAGGGGTAAACACCTTGTTTAAAGCTTTGCTAAATCATCCTGATTTTGATAGTGTAGGATTCTCTAGTCTAAAAATTACAGCTACTGGTGGTATGGCGGTTCAACAATCTGTAGCCGAACGTTGGAAAAAGAAAACAGGTGTGCCTATTGTAGAAGGTTATGGAATGACGGAAACTTCACCTGTTCTTACTTTTAATAGCATGGTAGCTGGCGAAGAAAGATTAGGTACTATTGGAGTACCTTTGCCAAGTACCACAATTATAATTGCAAATAATGAAGGGCAAGAAGTGCCATTTGGAGAGCCTGGTGAGATTTATGCAAAAGGGCCACAGATTATGGAAGGTTATTGGAATCGACCAGAAGAAACCGAAAATGCTTTTACCAAAGATGGTTGGTTTAAAACTGGTGATATCGGTGTGATGGATAAACATGGATTTATTAAGCTAGTAGATCGCAAAAAGGAAATGATTTTAGTTTCTGGCTATAATGTGTACCCAAGTGAGATTGAAGAAGTGGTTTCTTCACATCAAAAAGTGACAGAAGTGGGAGCCATTGGTGTACCTAGCGAAAAGTCTGGTGAAGTAGTTAAAATTTATGTGGTAAAAAAAGATCAATCATTATCAAAAGAAGAATTAATAGCGCACTGCAAACAAAATTTAGCCCCTTACAAAGTACCAAAGCATATAGAATTTAGAGATGAATTACCAAAAACTAATGTTGGTAAAATTCTCCGAAGAAAGCTCAAAGAAGAGTGTTTAAAATAAAATGTCTCAAAACAACATCATGAAATAAGCATTGCTTTTTCTGTTTCATTAACCTTAACAATCAATACAAGTCAAATTAATTTTTTAACCAATTTACAAACAACTAACTAGTCAAATATGAATATTAACAGATGCAAAAACATCTGGTTCGATGGATATCGACCAGGTGCTAATTTGAGATTTACAACAGACATTGTTGCATTAAGAAGATTGATTACATCCATGCAGAATGGTTCTATTTTCCCATTATTCACCTAATTCTTTCGCAATGATTACTACCACACAATTAGACAACAACGCGGCAGATTCACTATTTAGAATGCTGGATTATGCCAGAAAAAATAGCATAGAATCTGAAAAGTTTTTTGAGCAATTGGCGCGCACAGGAATTCTGTCTGATGATCCAAGAATGAAGGAATTGCTCAATAATTTTACATTACAATCTCAAACTAGAAAAAAGAATTCCATTACTCAAACAGAGTTTAATGCGATTCTTAAGCAAAATGCCTTAATCAAAAAGTCACTTTCTAAAAATCTGGTAATTCCAGATTTCGAGTCCTTTATTAAAGAAGTGGAAAAGATATTTTACGAATCGAAAAAGAATGAAGGTGGGAATGTGGCAGATTATATTCCGCAATTAGCTCGAGTAAATCCAGATCAGTTTGCAGTATCTATTTGCACTATCGATGGACAGCGGTTTTCTTTAGGAGATGCGAGCACACATTTTTGTTTGCAGTCTTCTTGCAAGCCTATCAACTACTGTTTGGCGCTAGAAGAACTCGGTGAGAAAAAGGTGCACAGCCATGTAGGAAGAGAACCTAGCGGACAATCTTTTAACGAATTGGCACTCAATGCAAAAGGGCTTCCGCATAATCCGATGATAAATGCAGGTGCAATGATGAGCTGTTCTTTAATCGATAGAGAAAACAACATTGCAGATCGATTCGACAAAGTAAATAAAATATGGAAAGCACTCTGTGGTGGAAAAGAGGTGAGTTTTAATAATTCTGTATACCTCTCTGAGCGCCAAACTGCTGATAGAAATTTTGCCTTGGCGTATTTCATGCGAGAGAAAAATGCTTTTCCATCAAAAACGAATCTGACTGAAACACTGGAATTTTATTTCCAATGCTGTTCCATAGAATCTTGTACTTACGATTTATCTGTGGCGGCTGCAACGCTGGCAAACGCAGGTACAAATCCGCTAACTGGCGATGTTATTTTTCAATCGTCCACTGTTCAAAATTGCTTATCGTTGATGTTGAGCTGTGGCATGTACGACTTCTCTGGTGAGTTTGCTTTTAAAATTGGTTTGCCTGCAAAAAGTGGTGTTTCTGGTGCTTTAATGTTGGTAATCCCTAATTTGATGGGCATAAGCATTTGGTCGCCAAGATTAGATGAGTTAGGCAATACAGTAAGAGGTGTGGAATTCTGTGAGAGGTTAGTTGAGCATTTCAGCTTCCATCAATACGATACACTTATTGGCAATACGGCTAAGATTAACCCGAGGAGAAAGGAAAATGAATTGAAAGTTTCTAAAGTGATGGAAGTGATTTATGCTGCTAGTCATGGCGATTTAGATGAGATTTTCCGATTAGAAGCAGAAGGTGTGAGCTTAAATACTGCTGACTACGACGGTCGCACACCACTACATTTGGCTGCTTGCGAAGGTCAAACAGATGTAGTAGAATATTTGATAAGCAAGCAAGTTTACCTAAGCCCAAAAGATCGCTGGAGCAATACGCCTCTAGACGATGCTATAAAATTTGGCAACAAAGAGATAAAAGCATTGCTAGAAACAGCAATTAAAAAACAAAGCAAAAATAAATCTGAAACAAGAGAGCATAATAACCAAAATGTTTTAGTGTAAATGTGAAAGTGAATTCTTTATAGTTCGTGTTTTAAACTGACTAGTCCTAAAATATCCTGAAAACAATCAACTAAACCAGCTATTAAATTTCTTTCAACTATCCATTACTTTGTCATTTCATGATATCAAAATAATTATAGTAACTTGTGCCAGTAGTTTGCTATAGATATAACCCATAACATGAAGAGTATAAAGTTTTGGATAGTTGTTTTTATTAATTTACTAATTGCATTAACCGTATCAATACTTTTAGTTTTTTTCTATAAGGAATTTCAAAATGCACTAAACGAAAGAGTTTTGCTGCAACTTTCTTCTATTAAAAACTTAAAGCGAGTACAAATTGAAGAATATATAAATAATGAGTGGCAGCTTTTTACAAATGAAATTACACAAAGTCCTATAGATAGTAATTACAATATAATGCTATCGGATGTAGACTCAGTATGTTTTAAAAATACAATTTTAGCAACAACAGTTGAGTCTGGTGTATTTGATGTTTCTGCCTGTGGAAGAGGAGAAAAAATTCTATTAGCTTTTGTGAAAAAATTAGATAATGGCAAAATCAATTATAAAATTATTGATGCTAGTAGAATTCAAAAAATTTTGTTGGAAAGAACAGGAATGGGTGAGAGTGGCGAAACCTATTTGGTTGGTAAAGACTTTCAATTGAGGTCTGTTTCAAGATTTTTTCCTGATAGTTTGCCCTCCCAAATTAAAGCAAATACTATTGGTGTACAGCAAGCATTTTCTACAAAAGATAGTACTGGCATTTTTGAAGATTACAGAACTGTTTCTGTGTTTAGTTCTTTTGGTAAAATTTCTATCTCAAATATAAATTGGGCTATCCTTTCGGAGATTGATGTAGCAGAAGCTAATATTCCCTTGCATCGAATGAAGAATAAATTAATCATTATTTCCATATTGGTTATTCTTCTGGCAGTTACACTTTCATTGTTTATTTCTTCGGTTTTATCTTCTCCATTGCTAAAAATGAGAGATTTTCTTAATCATATGTCGAAGGGCAATTATAATTTAAAGGTAAAGAAGTCTTACCCTGCAATAGAAATTAATGAGATGTTTATTGCTTTAAACAGATTGAAAAATTCCATGAAAGAAGCTATTAATTTTTCGAGTGAAATTGGGCAAATGAATTTAAATGCGAGTTATCAATTATCTAGTGAAGATGATAAGTTGGGTAAATCTTTAATCGTAATGCAAGAGAAATTAATTGAGTACGAAAGCATTAGCAAGCAAAATAGATTAAATGCAAAACAATCTATTATAAGTGGGCAAGAAAAGGAGAGAAAAAGGCTTGCAAGAGAACTGCACGATGGCTTAGGACCACTTTTAACTAGTTTAAAAATGATTGTACAATCTTATGAATTGCCAAAGCAAGAGAAAGAAAAAATCAATACTATTGTAAATAAAACAATTGATGAGATTAGAAAAATGACCTACGATTTAATGCCTCCTTCGCTAGAAGATTTTGGTGTTGGCAAAGCATTATTAAACTTTGTGGAGTTAATGAAAAAATCTAGCGGAGTAGAAATTATTTATAACTATGATTTAAAAGAAGATAAAATACAATCTAATGCTGAAATCGATATTTGTCTTTTCAGAATTTGCCAAGAGTTGATTAACAATACACTAAAGCATGCAAATGCTAGTAAAATTGTTGTATCGCTTACAGAGTTTGATGAGAAGTTTTCATTATATTATACTGATAATGGAAGCGGATTTAATACAAATGAAATTAAATCTGGTTTAGGTTTAAGAAATATAAAAGAAAGAGTAGAAATTTTTGATGGATATTTGAATATTACATCTGAAAATACAGGAATTGAAGTAGAAGTTGAAATACCAATAAACTATGATAAAAATAGCAATAGTAGATGATCATCAGCTCTTTAGAGATGGAATTAGCTCTTTGTTAACTGGCAAAGAAGATTTTGAAGTAATTATAAGCGTAAGCAATGGTGTAGAATTTTTTGAAGTACTAAACAAAGAAAATTTACCAGATGTATTGCTGCTCGATCTTACCATGCCGGAGATGGATGGCTTTGAAGTATTGAAGAAGCTTAAAAAATATCCTGATATAAAAACCATTGCCATTTCGATGCACGACGATGGCAATTATATAATGAAATGTGTGCGAAGTGGAGCTTATGGCTATTTACTAAAAAACACAGATGAAGACGAACTAATAAAAGCGATCTATTCTGTTAATCGAGAAATAAAATATTTTAATAAAGAGGTGTCTGAACGCATGATTCACATTATGGCTTTAGAAGGCTCTCAATTGAAAAAACTATCTGCAAAAGAATCAGAAATATTGAAGCTGATTTCAGATGGATTGACCACCAAAGAAATTGCAGACCAACTTTACATTAGCACCCGAACAGTAGAAACACACAGAGCTAACATGATGAAGAAATTAACTGTGAAAAACTCTGCTGAACTTATTAGAAAAGCCTCCGAGTTAAACCTTATATAACAATACCCATCCGTATTAATACGGATGGTAATTCTGCTTAAATTCCCCTACATTAATTTACCATTTTTCTTAGAGTATCTGACTTATATTGGCTTCGTAAATCATAGTAGATAACAACATATAAAAGATACATCTACTTATGAAAAACGTAATAATGATATTTGCCTTCTTCTTAATCGGAATGGTGAGTTATGGGCAAAGTAACAACAGTATTAAAGATCAGGTAATTAATAGTGTAAATGCAGACGATGGTTCTAAGGCACTGGTAACTAAAGAAAGAAAATGGTTAAAAGGACCTGCTGCCAAGAACTATAAACATTGGAAGAGTGATAATACTTCATCTTCTATAGCTGTAACAACTACATCTAAACCCAAACTAATGGGGCCAGCAGCCAAGAATTATAAGCCTTGGAAAGATAATACTGCAAAGGAAGAGCAAGTAGTTACAGTGAACCTAGAAAAGCCAAGATTACTTGGACCAGCAGCTAAAAATAGTAAGCCTTGGACGGCTAATAGCGAAATTAAATAGCAGCTATTTTTTAATACCTATCAGGAAGATGCAAAATTATTAAGACTTACTACTAACAAAATATGATTATCAAACAAAAATTTAAAACTGCTCTGGCATTAGGTTTTGTATTCTTCCTGATACTAGCTACCAATATGGTAGATAACAATCACTTTAAAATTGTAAAAGAATCGCTGGCAACAGTCTATGCAGATAGGATTGTTGTAAAAGATTATCTCTATAAGATTGCTCGACAAATTCAGTTGAAGAAAACTACTTTATTTCAAGAAGATTTAGCTAAAATTAAAAGAATCAATCAAGTTACGAATGATTCAATTCAAACATTGATTAATAAGTATACCGTAACCAAACTTACCGATGATGAGGCAGAGATTTTTAATACGCTTCAACATCATTTGATTGAACTGCGAGTATTGGAAAAATCTTTAAATGAGCAAAGTGAACTTTCTAAAGATTCGACATTATTCGAAAACATAAATTTGCAATACAGTATCATTATGTTCGATTTGGATGCGCTTTCAGAGATACAAGTAAAGGAAAGTGAGAGACAAATCGTCTATTCTACCCGAGCGATTAAAAACAGCAATACCATTTCTAGAATAGAAATAATTGTGCTTATTGTAATCGGAGTAATGATACAATTGGTGATTTTTTACAAGCCGAGATGAGTTTGTTATAACTCATCTTTTTGTCATTTCCGCCAATGCGTTTGGGAGCTTCTTTTGTAATTGTTTTTTCCATCCCATTTGCATTACAAAGCTTACAATCACCAATTTTAGACCTTTGTAACCAGCATGTTTCAACCGTAAAATGGTTCCAGCACAAGTTGGTTCTAAAGTAAAACTCAGTACAGTATCTAGTTGTGTAAATATACCTTTATATAAATTATCTTTTGTATCAGAATAGATTCCTGCGCAAGCTAAAGTTTTTTCACCTGTTGCTTCTCCACAATAGGTATATGCAATATATTCATTGGGTTTAAGATCAATTATTTCGCAGTGAGACCATCCCAACCTTTTTGCGGCTTCATTTTGAAGGTAAAAGAGTGGCCTATCTGTGGTGCGATGTTGTTTTCCATAAACCATTTGCCAAGCCATTGTGGATTTGTTAAAGCCATCCAAACTTGTTCTTGGCTATAAGGTAAAACTGTTTTTAAATTGATAGTTCGTTTCATTATTCACTAGCTTTTTGGTTGAGAAGTGATTCTAATTTTTTGAGTTTCGATAGCCAAAAACTATCAAAATAATTGATCCATTCTTGTAACTCGTTAAATCCATCTTGCTTCAATGTACAGTATCTTTCTCTACCAATATTTTCAATAGAAATGAACCCCGCATTATTAAGAATTTTAATGTGTTTAGATACTGCTGGTCGGCTCATTTCAAAATTCTCGGCCAAAGAGTTTATGGTTAAACTATCTTTTGATAGTAGTTGTAGAATTTGCCTTCTACTAGGGTCAGCAATTACTTGAAATGCATCAAATGTTTGTTGTGTCATTTTCTTTGAGGTTTAATTTTTCGAATAATCGCTTTCCTATTTTAACCCAACCTTTGTTCATAATGAAATAAGGCAAGTAATTTTTAAGACCTTTAAAACCGGAGTGTTTCAATCTCAAAACTGTACCAGTATCTATTGGTGTGAGAGTCCAAGTAACTATTGAATCAAGCGATGGATTTTCTTTAGATAAACCACCTTTCCAAGAGTAAACAAGCTTTTTGTGAGGGATTATTTCTAAAACTTCGCAGTATATTCTTCCATCAAAGCCAATCTTTAACTTAGGTTTTGCTCCAAATTGAAACTTGTGTCCAACAACCAGTTTAAAGTCATTTGGCATTAACCATTGGGCTAATAATTCCGAATCGGTTAAATATTCCCATACTATTTCAGGTGGCTGGCCAAATGTAAATTGATGATTAATTTCTTTTTGCATAATATGTAACTTAAAAGTTATATAAATATAAAAGGTAACTCACAGGTTACATAATTTTCAATTAAATTTTTTATCGAATTAGATAATCAGTTCTTCACAAGAAGAAAAGGTTTATAAAAAGCCCTTTAATTACTGTCTGAAAACCTGAATAGGCTATCACTTTTGTAAGAATTTACAATAATTGTGTAGCCTTAATTTTTTTGTATAAGTTTAATCCGTCAAGTTTCAGAATACGACCAACACAGAAATATTTTCACCTGTTTTTTAATTGGAATTAGAGATTTAATGAAAAAATTTAAGTGGCTTGCTATCGTATTTGTGGTGCTTATCTTAGCCTACATTGTTACCGTAATTATTGCTCCAAACGAGTTCGATAAAAATTTAAATGAAACTAAGACCCTACCTCCATATAAGGTTTCAGACAAGGCTCTTGCATTATATAACTCACTCGATTTTATTGCAGACTTACATTGCGATGCATTGCTTTGGAGTCGAGACCTTACTGTTAAAAATTCTTTTGGGCATATAGATTTTCCGAGGATGCAAGAGGCTAATATGGCTTTAGAAGCATTTACGATTGTAACCAAATCACCAAAAGGACAGAATTTTTCAAAAAACTCGGCAGATGCTTTTGATAATATCACGATGCTAAATTTCTTACAGGCAAGACCAATTTCTAATTGGTTTAGTCTTTCAGCTAGAGCAGTTTATCAAAGTAGAAAGCTACACGAGTTTGCATTTGATTATGAAGATGAGTTTATTGTGGTAAAAAGCAAAGCAGATTTAGAAAGACTCATTACTTTGAAGAAAGAGAACAAGCGAGTAATGGGTGGTTTTTTAGGAATAGAAGGGGCGCATTGTCTAGAAGGTAAAATGGAAAACTTGGAAAAGCTTTATAGTGAAGGTGTCCGTATGTTGGCTCCGACACATTTTTTTGATACAGAACTTGGTGGTTCTGCTCATGGAATTTCTAAAGAAGGACTTACAGATTTTGGTAAAGAAGTAATACAACGCATGGATGAATTGGAGATGATAATTGATGTTGCCCATGCAGCACCCGCATTGATTGATGATGTACTAGAAGTAACAAGTAGACCAATACTTGTTTCTCATACTGGTGTAAAAGGCTCTTTAGACAATGTTCGAAACTTATCCGATGAGCATATTCAAAAGATAGCTGCCAATGGAGGATTAATTGGCGTTGGCTTTTTTGATGGAGCTGTTACCAAACCGCTAACAGAAGGTATTGTAGATGCCATGAAACACATAAAGTCTATTGCCAGTGTAGATTGTATCGCTTTAGGTTCAGATTATGATGGAAGTGCAACAGTTCCTTTCGACATAACTGGGTTGCCTTTGCTAGTAGAAGAGCTTATTAAACAGGGTTTTAAAGAAGAGGAAGTTAAAGCAATTATGGGAGAGAATGTAAAAAAGTTCATGCTTAAAAATTTACCTTAGTCTTTCTATTTAATTGATTCAATAGCTACAAAAAAATGGATGTAGACTTCAATTTTTAGCCTATATCCATTTGATAAATTTTGCATTTCTTAGACACCCAAATCACTCACTTTTCAATGTCTTAATTGGATTTACTGTAGCTGCTTGGTAAGATTTGATGCTTACAGTAAGGGCACCAATTAGAAAGGCGATCATTCCTGCTATTATAAAAATGAAAATATTGAGACTAACATGAAATGTGAAGTTTTCTAACCATTGCTCCGAAAGGTAATAAGCTATCGGACTAGCTAATACAAAAGCAATTATAATCAGTTTTGAATAGTTTTTTGAAAGAAGATAAACAATGCCCCAAGTATTGGCTCCATTAATTTTTCTAATTCCAATTTCTTTAGATCGCTGATCGGCAGAGTAAGAAGAAAGCCCAAACAAGCCCAAGCATGAAATGAAGATGGCAATAAAAGCAAATATGCGAATCATCGTGCTTACAATGATTTCGTTTCTATAAGACTCTGCATATTCTTGATCTAAAAATTTATATCTGAAAGGATAAGAAGGGCTTATCTCTTTGCTGGTCTTTTCTATTTGGTAAAGTGCTTCTTGCAAATCACCCTCAATTCTAATAAAAGCTGTGTTGGTATATTCAGGAATATTGGCAATAATGAGAGGCTTAATAGGCTCGTACAGGCTATTCATATGGAAGTCTTTTACCACACCTATAATTGTTCCGTCCATTCCCCAAACAGATAGCTTTTGGTCTAATGGATTTTCATAACCAATTAATTTAGCTGCAACTTCATTAATCACAAATGTACTTTTATCAGTTTGTCTGCCTTCTACAAAGCCTCTTCCTTCTTTCATTTCTGTACCCATCGCACTGAAAAAGTGAGCATCTGTAATCATCACATTGATCTCTAACATATCATCAGGACTTTTTCCTTCCCAACTTGCCGAACTCGTAGATCTGCCATAAGAAACAGGGTTGCCCGAAGTGAAAGTAACATCTTTAATCTGCGGGAATTTCATTAACTTATTTCTATAAGCATCTTCTTTACCTGTATAATCTTCAGACATGTTAAAGTAGAGCAAGTTGTCTTTTTTGAGCCCTAAGTTTTTATTGAGGATGTAATCGATCTGAGACATAACTACGAAGGTGCCGATAATAAGCATAATTGCCATCGCAAATTGGAAAACTACCAAGGTGTTTCTAAGTGTTTGATTAAACTTAGAACCTCTTATCATTCCTTTTAAAGAATCTGTAATTCCGAAAGTGGGTAGCAAAATCGCTGGGTAACTACCAGAAAGAAAACCAACTATAAAAGTGATTCCTGCAAGAGAAAGTAAAACTTCTGGATCAGTAAGAGAAAGGCTTAGATCTTTGTTGGTGAGTTGATTAAAATAGGGAAGGACTAAACTAACAATCACCAAAGCCAAGCCCACAGAGATAAAAGTGAGTAAGAATGATTCAACAAAAAACTGTTGGCTAATCAATTCTTTTTGTGCTCCTAAAACTTTTCTCACGCCAACTTCTTTGGCTCTTCTGCTAGATCTGGCAGTGGCAAGATTCATAAAGTTGATACAAGCCATTACAAGAAGGAAAATAGCAATACCAGAAAGTATTTTGATGTATCTAATACGCCCGCTTACAGGCACACCATTTTTAAACTCTGAGTAGAGGTAAGTATCTTTTATAGATTGAGTGATCAATCGTTCATCAACTTCGGTATTCGTGTGTTTATTTATTTCTTGCTCAATTCTCGCATTTACTTCATTAATATCAGCGCCATCTTTCAAACTAAAGTAGATGTAAAAACCACCGTTGTCCCAGCTTTCTATCCAGTCGTTTCTTGAGATATATTCTTCAACTGGAATCATCCAATCGAACTTAATAGCACTGTTTGTATTCTTATCTTCAACTACAGCAGTTACCACAAATTCCTGCTTTTGCTCATTCACCATTAAGGTTTTGCCTATAGCACTTTTAACATTACCAAAGTAACGCTCTGCCATACTTTTAGAAAGTACCAGCGAATACATGTCATCTAGTGGGTTTTTACTATTGCCAGCTATTATATCAAAGTTGAAAATATTGAAAAAATCGGCAGAGGCATAAACACCAGATTCGAAGCTAGTTTCCTCTCCATTGCGGAAAAGTATTTCTGTTTGTGCACTTAGAGTGCTCATCTTATCAATCTGCGGATACTCATTGTTAAGCACTTCTACCAAAGGCTGCGGTATGGCTTCTGTAGTTTGTATCTCACCATTGCTCTGATACATGTTTCGCCAAACTTTGTAAACCTCTTTTTCATGGAGTGTATCCATTTTTAGTTCATCTCGAACCCAGGTTAAAATAAGAATGCTCGAAGCTAAACCAACCACCAAGCCGAGTAGGTTAATGGTGGTGTAGCCTTTATACCTGAAAATATGGCGTAATGCAGTAATTAGATGGTTTTGAAACATGGTGGCACTAGTTGAGTAATATGAAATATTTTTTATGATTCCGGGTCTAAAAAGCAGGATCACATCAAGAATGAATCTTCTTTTAGCATAAGCATGGCTTGTATTGCTGCGCTCGTCAAAAAGTTCGAGCAGATCACCTTCTACATCTTCAATTAAATCGGAAGAGCAAAACCATCTGAGAAATTTGAGCGCCAGTTTTGGCGGATTTATCTTCTGTTGCTGATCTTGCATAATTATTTAAATTCAAAGGCCATTGGAGGAATTGCATCCCAAAGTTGTTTTCTGGTCGACATCACATAATCCAGCGCTCTCTTTCCATAAACTGTCACTTTGAAATATCTCTTTCTTTTACCACCACGAATAGCTGTAGCTTCGCCAAACTCAGATTCCAAAAAACCTTTTTTCTCTAATCTTTTAAGCGCAGTACGCATGGCACCTACACTCACTTTTCTATCTAACCTGTCTTCTATTTCCTTTTTAATCGTGATTCCGTACGCATTTTCATACAATACAGCTACTGTAAGCAATACAATTTCTTCGAACTCGCCAATAGAATATTTCGACATAATCTTATGTTTAAGTCCTAAATGTAGTTTTAATAAACAGAATAAAAAAGAGATCGGCTAATTATTTAAGTCCTAAATGTAATTTTTATAAATTAGAGAACTAAAGAGAATGCTTTTAATTCGAATGGGTAGGGGAGATTATGAATTTTATGATAGTAATCTAAGAGAACAGTGAAAGGTCTTACAGCTTTATAAAGCCATTTTCTAAGATGTATTCTTTGCGTATGCTTTGGTTCATGTTGTTGAGTACAGAAAGCAAGATTTTTTCTGCTTCTTCTGTATTTGTTTCTTTTAAAATATCTGCTTTCACCAAAGACAGATAGATGTGATTATCTGGAAGTTCATGTTTTAAGTCTTCTAAAAGTGACAATGCTTCATTTGTTTTATGAGCTTTGTGTAACGCATAGCAGAGATTCAACTTTACAATGGGAGAGTTGTAGCATTTCACCAGTAATTCATACAGTTTTATTATTTCTTCCCAGTGAGCAGCATCATAAGTGTTGGTGCCCATGTATTTACTAATAATTAATGCTTCTAGATAGAATTTATCTAGCTGATCTGGTTTTTGTAAAAAGTGAAATCCTAAATTGAATAACTCTTTATTCCACTTGGTTTTTTCTTGTTTGATAAAAGGAATGAGTTTTCCATTATCAATTTTAGCAGGCAATCTGGCAATGTGAAAGCAGAACAGCGCCATTAAGTTTTTTGTGGAATCAGTTGCGCATTTTTCTGAAAGTAGCTTAGCGAGAGATAATGCCTCTAGGCACAAATCTTCATTCACCATCGATTTTACTTTTTCATTAAAAGAGTCGAAACCGATATTAAAAACTGCATAGAGAATTTCTTCTACAATTATAATTTCATTGTGGCCAGCATTAATCGAGTCAATTTGAGTATCTACAAATTCAGTTTGGAGGGTCTTTTTTGCTCGTTTAATACTTTTGTAAATGGCATCTTGGTTGAGCAAAGTGCTTTCGGCAATTTCTCGAACATTTAAACCAAAGATGTTTTTCAGTATAAAAATTACTTTTGTCTGCGTAGAAATCTTCTTGGAAGAAGAAAAGAGCAAAATGGTTTGCAGTCTTAAATCATCAGTTTTTGCATTGTCTTGTATTTCTAAATTTATTGTTGCCGAACTCGACTTACTGCTTCGCTTAATTTGGTTTACCAGATCATTTTTAGCAACTATATAAAGCCAATTTTCCCTGTTGTCAGGCAAATGGTTTGGCTTCCAGCTTTTGAGCGATTTTAAAAATGAGTTTTGAATGGCATCTTCAATCTCATTGACATAACTAACTCCGAACTGATTTAACAGTGCGGAGAATAGTTTGCCATAGTAAGCACGATAGCTAGATTCAATTATCTGATGTGAATGATTACTCATAATCTTCCATCTCCATAATTGGTCTAATTTCGGTAGTTCCTCCCCATAGGTGGCAAGGACATTCTTTAGCAAGTTCTACAACAGTTTCTTGGTCTGCAGCTTGTAAAAGGTAATAGCCGCCAATCATTTCTTTAGATTCTAGGTAAGGGCCGTCTTTAATAATGCAGTCTTTACCGCTTATTGAAACTCCATTTTCGTTTAAGCCATCTCCTGAAATTAAATGTCCAGACTCGGCTAATTTGCCAGCCCAAGCCATATGCGCATTTAACAAACTTTCCATTTCTTTAGGTGAAAGACTGCTCATCTTTTCTACGTCTTCGTGTAAGAGTAATAAAAATTTTTTCATCGTATTTAGTTTAAGATTTACCTAAAGACATTTATGCTATCCGGTTTTTGGACATTTATTAAAAATATTTTTAAAATCTTTTAAAGTAATAAAGAAAGACTGAATATAAGAAAAGCCGTCAATCTAGATTGACGGCTTTTTATGATTAGGCACAATTTATTTGCAATGATCAATCATTTTGATCTAATAAATTAATTGTAACATTTAAAGTTTGCGTCTCACCATTACCCATTGTAACTAGTACTACGCCAGTAATAATAGGGTTTGTTTCGTAATCGAATGCAGTAGGATCGCTTACAAGAATGGCGCCTCCGGTATTTGGGCTAAAAGTCATCGCTCCGGTTGGGTCTTGAGATAAAAATTCAAAACTTGGAAAACCTTGTGTAGATGGATCAAAATTCTGGAGATTAATATAAGTTAGTACAGAATTCTGACCTTGGTTTTCAGCTACACTGAAATTGATATCTGGAGCAAACCATACATTTTCAGATACATCATTTACATTAATGGTAAAATATGAAGATTTAGATACTCCATTACCATCTGTAACTGTAACAATACCAGTAATGGTAGGGTTTGTTTCGTAATCAAATATAGAAGCATCATTTACAAGTAGATTAAACAAGGAGCCATGAGGAGAAAGCGTTAAAGCATCAGGATGTGATAAGTTGCTCAATTCGTAGGTCAATGCCCCATCAACACTTGCATCGTAATCCACTATCATTACTTGAGTTATTAAATCACCTGATTCAGGATTTTCATCTATTGCACCTATGAAAGATTCAATTAATGTCCAGTCTGCTTCGAGTACATCATTCAAAGTAATGGTGATAGTCGCTGAGTTTGATACTCCATTTGCATCAGTAGCTGTAACTGTTGCCGTAATAACAGGGTAGGTTTCGTAATCGAAATAAGAAGCATCATTCACTGTTACATACATTACTCCAAATTCATTAACTAGCTGTAATGCTGCTAAAGGAGATGCATCTGAAAGTGCATAAGTAATCATGCCATCATTTACAGGATTGTATCCTTGTAAAGTTAATCTGCCCAAATCACTTTTGCTTGGGTTTTCATCTATAGTTATTTCAAAATCGTCGAGTGTCCAACCAGATTCTGCTACATCATTCAAAGTAATCGTGATATTACCAGTTTGCGTGTAACCATTTTCATCAGAAATTTGAATTTTGGCAGTAATGGTAGGGTTGGTTTCGTAGTCGTAGAGAGAAGGATCTTTTACAGTCAAAAATATTTTCTCTGAATAATGAAGTTCTATTGCACCTGCAGGAGATTCATCAATCAATTGCATGGTAAAGTTCCTTGAGTCGTTCTCATAATCAAATCCAACTAATTCAACTCGACCTAAATCGTCTTCATCTTCTGGGTTTTCATCTATAGTCAACTCAAAATCTGCAATAGTCCAAGTAGGTTCATCTACATCATTCAAAGTAATCGTGATATTACCAGTTTGCGTGTAACCATTTTCATCAGAAATTTGAATTTTGGCAGTAATAGTAGGGTTGGTTTCGTAGTCGAATAAAGATGGATCTTTTACAGATAAAAAGATTTTCTCTGAATAATGAAGTTCTATTGCACCTGCAGGTGATTCATCTAACAATTGTCCAGTAAAGTTATAAGAGTCTTTTTCATGATCAAATCCTACTAATTCTATTAGACCTAAATCGTCTCCATCTTCTGGGTTTTCATCTATAGTCAACTCAAAATCTGCAATCGTCCAAGTAGGTTCATCTACATCATTTAAAGTGATACTTAAATCTGCAGTTTGGCTATAACCATTTCCGTTCGATACTTCTATAGTTGCCGTAATTGTCGGATTGGTTTCGAAATCGAAAAGTGCGGCATCATTTACTGCGATAATGCTGTCATCTACAATTTGTATTGCTCCTTCTGGGCTTTGGTTACTTATTGAGTAAGTAAGATTACCGTCTAAATCAGCATCGTAATCTTCGAATCTAATGGTGTCGATCGTAGTTTCTGTCGGATTTTCGTCCATTGTAACAGTAAAAGAAGATACTGTCCAAATTGGCTCGTGCTCATCTGTTAGGTTAATAGTGATGGTAGCTGTTTCCGAAACCTCACCTGCTGTGGCTTTGATCTCAGCAGTAAGGATTGGATTTGTTTCAAAATCTAATTCAAAGTCTTGATTAATAACCAAGTATTCGCCAGCTATGCTAATGGCATTTGGCACAGATTGAGAAACAATTGAATAAGTTACATTTGCTTCGGTGTTGTTAGAAGTTTCAACAGTAAGGTAATCAGAAATTTTTACCATTTGCTGGTTGCTCACATCAAAACTTTCTGGAATTGTGATGCTAATGTCATTAAAAGACATGGTAATGGTTACTGGTTCTAATGTGTCGTCATCATCGTCATCACAAGAAAAAAATGTGATTAAAAAAGAAAGTAAAACTAAACGTGCAATACTGGTTTTATTCATAAATGTGCATTATTTGATTAGTGAATGCACCAAAACTATTTGGGAAACCAGCAGCTTGTTTCCATTATCTTCTGAGTGACCGGATTTAGTTTCTAAACAAACTGATATGTTTCTAAAGCGATTTTGAGATTTACCTACCAAAAATCCTGAATCACTTTAATAAATTCTTGTTTACAAGGTTTTTACAAGAAGTCTTACATAGAAATTTTTAAACAAAAAAGCTTCTTGAAGTATATCAAGAAGCTCTTTTATTAGAAGATGTATTTTTTAATCGCAATTAGTACTATAGGTTGCAGAACTGTCTTTACTCCAACCATAATATGGAACAGGCAAAATATCTACTTTTATACAACTTAATGCTGAATTACCTTGAATTTGCATTCTCGTCATATTACCATTATTGCCATTGGCTAAGTTGGCCGATGTTAGATTATTCGTATGCGCTTTAAAATCTACTAATTGAGTTAATTTCGAAATATCGATACTTGTTAAGCTATTTTTTTCAATTAGTAATTGAGTAACCTTTGTATTATTCGATAAATCTATTGATGTTAGATCGTTGTCAAATAAGCTAATTCTAGTAACATTAATAAAGTATTCTATTCCTGTTACATCTTCTATTGAACTACTTGGTGCATTAATGTTTCCAGTAAAACTTAATGCTTCAGATTCTGTAATCTCACTGTCTCCATTTATATTGATTGCTGGATCAGTAAGCAGTGCATTTTTAAAGTTAGCATCAGGAATATTGATTGCTTCATCAGCATCATTCAAAGTAATCGTGATATTACCAGTTTGCGTGTATCCATTTTCATCAGAAATTTGAATTTTGGCAGTAATGGTAGGGTTGGTTTCGTAGTCGAATAAAGATGGATCTTTTACAGTCAAAAAGATTTTCTCTGAATAATGAAGTTCTATTGCACCTGCAGGAGATTCATCAATCAATTGCATGGTAAAGTTCCTAGAGTCTTTCTCATAATCAAATCCAACTAAATCAACTCGACCTAAATCGTCTTCATCTTCTGGGTTTTCATCTATAGTCAACTCAAAATCTTCAATAGTCCAAGAAGGTATGTAAGGTTCATTTACAGTAATCGTGATATTACCAGTTTGGGTGTACCCATTATCGTCAGAAATTTGAATTTTGGCAGTAATAGTAGGGTTTGTTTCGTAGTCGAATAAAGATGGATCTTTTACTGTCAGAAAGATATCCTCAACATCAACTTCTATTGCACCTGTAGGAGATTCATCTAACAATTGCACAGTAAAGTTTTGAGAGTCTTTATCAGAATCAAATCCTATTAATTTAACTAGACCTAAAAAGTCTTCATCTTCAGGATTTTCATCTATAGTCAACTCAAAATCGTCAATCGTCCAAGTTGATTCATACATGTCATTTAATGAGATACTTAAATCTGCAGTTTGGCTATAACCATTTCCGTTTGTTACTTCGATAGTTGCAGTAATTGTTGGATTGGTTTCGAAATCGAAAAGTGCGGCATCATTAACTGCAACAATGCTGTCATCTACAATTTGTAGGGCTCCTTCTGGGCTTTGGTTACTTATTGAGTAAGTAAGTGTTCCGTCTAAATCAGCATCGTAATCTTCGAGTCTAATGGTGTCGATCGTAGTTTCTGTCGGATTTTCGTCCATTGTAACAGTAATCGCTTGTACTGTCCAAATTGGCTCATGCTCATCAGTTAGGTTAATAGTGATGGTAGCTGTTTCCGAAACCTCACCAGCTGTTGCTTTGATTTCAGCAGTAAGGATTGGATTTGTTTCAAAATCTAATTCAAAGTTCTGGTTAATAACCAAGTATTCGCCAGCTATGCTAATAGCATTTGGTACAGATTGAGAAACAATTGAATAAGTTACATTTGCTTCGGTATTGTTAGAAGTTTCAACAGTAAGGTAATCAGAAATTTTTACCATTTGCTGGTTGCTCACATCAAAACTTTCTGGGATAGTGATGCTAATGTCATTAAAAGACATGGTAATAGTTACTGGTTCTAATGTGTCGTCGTCATCATCACAAGAAAAAAGTGTGATTAAAAAAGAAAGTAAAACTAAACGTGTAATACTGATTTTTTTCATAAATGTGCATTATTTGATTAGTGAATGCACCAAAACTATTTGGGAAACCAGCAGCTTGTTTCCAATATCTTCTGAGTGACCGGATTTAGTTTCTAAACAAACTGATTTGTTTCTAAAGCAATTTTGCGTTTTACCTACCAACAGATGTCCTAAATCACTTTAATAAATTCTTGTTTATAAAACTTCTAAAGAGAGTTTAGTACTGAGGTTTATAAACAAAAAGAGCTTCTTGAAGTATTTCAAGAAGCTCTTTTATCAGAAGATATATTTTTTAATTACAATCAGTACTATAGCTTGCTTCATTGTCTTTTATCCAAGCACCTGTTGGAGCAGACAAATCATCTACTTTTATACAAGTTAATTCTGAATTACCTTGAATTTCCACTCTTGTCATATTAGCATTATTGCCATTGGCTAAGTTTAAAGATGTTAGATCATTTGTATGGGCTTTAAAGTCTACCAATTGAGTTAAACTCGAAACATCAATACTGGTTAAGCTGTTTGATTCAACTAGTAGTTGGGTAACTTTTGTGTTTTTTGATAGATCTATTGATGTTATTTGATTATTAAATAGACTAATTCTTGTAACATTAGTAAAGTATTCTATTCCTGTAACATCTTCGGTTGAACTGTTTTGCGCAGAAATAATTCCTGTAAAGTCTGAAGCTTCAGATTCCGTAATTTCACTGTCTCCATTTGTGTTAATTGCTGGATCTGCAACCAGCACTTTTTTAAAGTTAGCATCAGGAAATTCAATTGCATCCTCGATTACTGGTTCTGGTGAGTCATCATCAGAACAAGAAAAAAATGTGACTAAGAAAGAGAGTAGAACTAAACGTGCAATACTGGTTTTTTTCATTACGTGCATTATTTGATTAGTGAATGCACCAAAACTATTTGGGAAACTAGCAGCTTGTTTCCTTTATCTTCTGAGTTGCCGGATTTAGTTTCTAAACAAACTGATTTGTTTCTAAAGCGATTCATATTTTTGTCTACCAAAATACATCCTGTATTACTTTAATAAACTCTTGCTTACGAGATTTAGAAATCGGGACTATCTTTTTATTTTCCATTACAATAAAGCCCGCATCATTATTAGTGAGTTCTTTAATGTATTTGAGGTTTACCACAAACGATCTATGGCATTTAAAAAACAGCGATTTATTTTCTAGCTGATCTGCAAAGTACTTGAGCGGTTTGCTAATTAATTTACTTTCACCTGTTTTTAAATACACTTTTGTATACATACCATCGGCTTCTAATAGGAGAATGTCGTCGTGGTTTACAAATAAAAATCCCCGAGGTACTTCTAAGGCAATTTTATTTACAGATAACTGTCTGATGTTTTTTTGTAAGCTTACCAATCTATTATCTAGCTCTTGTTTTCTAAGTGCTTCTTCTGCTTTGCGGACTGCTTTTGTAAGTTCATCAATATCAATTGGTTTTAACAGATAATCTATGGCAGAAAGCTTAAATGCTTCTATAGCATATTCATTATAAGCGGTAGTAAAAATGATTTGAAACTCGACCGGTGTATCGAAGAAATCTAGAATTTGTAAGCCAAACAATTCGGGCATTTCAATATCTAAAAATACTATATCGGGTTTTTCTTGTTTAATTTTTTCTACGCCTTCTTTTAAATCAGAAGCTTCTAAAATGGTATTAATAGAATTACAATTTTCTTTAATCATTGTAATTAAGAGGCTTCTGGCTTTTTTTTCGTCGTCTATAATTATCGATTTCATAGCTAGTGTTTTTTTACTGGAATGCTAATGCTTACTACAGTGCCTAAAGCAATGTTATTTTCTTTAATATCATTAATTTCGACACTAATTTTATTTGAGCGATTTAAATTATACAAATCAATTCTTTCTTCGTTTGCTTTGGTGGCAAAAGAAGTATGAAAACTGTTTCGGGCACTAATTCTTTGCGCAGCTTCTCGGCCTACGCCATTGTCTTCTATTCGGCATAAAAGTTTGGTTTTACATTCGCTTAGCTCAAATTTAATTTCTAATTTCCTATTGTTTTTCTTGTGTAACAAACCGTGTTTAATGGCATTTTCTACATAAGGTTGTATAAAAATGGAAGGCACTTTTATTCGTTTGGTGTTTACCCCTTCAGCAATTTCAAGATGGTATTTCAACTCTTCTTCAAAACGAATTTTTTCTAATTCGAGATATAAAGAAAGTGCTTCTATCTCTGCCGAAAGTGTTACATCGTTTACTTGGCTGTGTTGTAAATAAATTCTTATTAGTCTAGAAAATTTCACTAAATAAGAGCTGGCAAGATTCTTTTGATTGTTGATGATATACTCCTGAATTGAATTGAGCGCATTAAAAATGAAATGCGGATTCATTTGAGAGCGAAGATTTTCTAGTTTCAGTGTGGTGAATTTTTTCTCTTGTACAAGTTTATCAAAAATTTGATTTTGTTTTTCTTCTCGGCTTTTCATTTTTTTCTGATAATAAAAAATCAAAGCACCAAAAACTAATGATAAGCACAATGTTATAAACCACCATTCTTCCCAAAAAGGAAGCTGAATAACTAATTCTATTTTTTTACCTGTGCTTGTATATTCATTATTGGCAGTAGTAGTTTTAATCTCAAAAGTGAAATTTCCGGCAGGTAAACTGTTATACTCCACTGATGAAATACCATGATCTGTGGTTCTCCATTGCGTATCGAATCCACGTAATTTGTATTTAAACTTTAAGTGCTTGGCTGCTTCAAAACTATTTGCCTGAAAATGAAAAGCTACCGAGTTTTTTTCGTAAGGTAATATGTATTTATCCTTAATGTTTTCATTTTGGTTACCTATAAGTATTTGTGTAAAATACACTTCTGGTACTTTTCTTTTCTTAAATAATAGCTCGTTATAAATCGGCAACGCATATAATTCTCTTCTAGAGCTAAAAATGAGTAAACTATCAGAAATGGTTAAACCAGTAATTAGATTCTCAAGTCCATCTTGTTTTGTAATGGTAGTTATTTTATCAGTTTCTGTATTTATACATTGTAAGTAACCTTTATAGCTACACCAGAGCTTATTTCCTACTGCTTTTATGAAACTTAAGTTATTGTCAATCAATCCATTGTCGAGCTTATATTTTACTAGAATACTATCTCCAACAATTGCGGCAATACCTACATGATTTATGTTTGCCCAAATTACACCATTTTCGGTTTGTGCTAAATGGCTAACCTGTATATTTTCTCCTTTAAGTGTAAGTGTAGTTGGTTTCCAAAGACTATCGTATTTTACCAATTCATCTATATAGCCTATATAAACAGTATTTTTATTAAGATCACTCAAAACGGAATAAGCTCTTTTTCTCTCAAGAGGTTTAATTTTTTGGTGATTAGTAAATGTATTTAAATAAACTTGTGCTCTGTTATAAGTGAGATATACAATATCGGTTTCCGTAATGGCCAATCCCTTTGTTACTCCAAATTTGTTTCCTTCGCTTTTTAGTTTGCCTTTTTTTAAATCGTAACTATAACTTAGCCGGCTATTGGTACTAATGTATAATTCTTCTTTTGCCTCATTGTAAAACAAATTATTTACTGTTTTTAGATGGGGCAGTTGTATTGTAGTTACTTTTTCTGTCTGTGTGTTTAACAAATATACAATGCCTTCTGTGGTACCTATCGCTACTAAGTTTTTACTTACTGCTTCAAGTGAAGAAACACTCTCTTTAAGCAAAATATCTTTGTACTTGCCAATTAGTATGTTTGGCATTACATAAATGCCATTGTTTAAAGTAGTAAACCAATAGTTTTCGTCAATATCCTTAAATATATCGCTTACTATTTCATCAGAAAAATACTGTGCTGAGAGTTGCCAACTCTCATCTTTATTAATACTATAAACAAAAACTCCTTTATTAGTTGCAAACCAGAGCTTGTTATCAAGTTCTTTTACACGTATTATTCTTAAATTATAAAGCTCTTTAAACTCACTTGTATTTAGTTGGGTGTTGGTTGTTAAATCGATGAATGTTCTTTGATAATTTTCTCGATAAGAAAGGTATACTTTGTCTTTATATTCAAAAAAAATGGCAGCTACTTTAACATCTTCTTGATTATCAAATTGGTAAAACTGAACTAGTTGGTGATTATCAGCTAGTGAATATACTATACCGTTTGAGGTGAAAATATATATTTTACCTTGTATTTTTTGTGTAGCAATTTTAAAGACTTTTTTATAGAATTTTTGTGCAGCAGTTTTAATATCGAATATTAAAATTCCTTCTTCCCAAACTACTATCAAATCATTGTTTTCTATAAATATGCTTGCCAGATTACCTTTTAATACTTGATGTAAATCTTTAAAAATATGAAGCGAATCGTTTTGTCCATACATAATCTGTCCATACAGATTGACACACCAAATACGATTCGCACAATCTTCTGTGAGGTTAAAAACAGATAAGCCTTTTTGTTGTTTACAATCTACCTTTAGAAAATCAGTTCCGTTGTATCGGTATAATCCACTGTTTGCAGCCAGCCAAAATAAGTCTTTTTGATCTCTTATAATGTCGTAAAATTCAACATCTGGTAGTCCATCTTTTTCAGCCATGTTAATGGTTATAGGGTGCTGAGCCAACACCATTTCAAAAGAAAAGCAAACCACAAAAAACGCCAAAATATATTTCATCCATCAAAAATAATGAAACGGAATAGTTCACTCTTGAAAATCTTCTGAAACTACTGATTTTGTTTCTGAATATCCTAGTCCTGCTTTTAAACTGAATGGTAAAATACTGTCATCTCTGGTGTTTTTTGTATTGAAGGGGAAATGTATTGGTTTAGAAAATGAGAGATAAATGGCATGATCTTTCAAAAAGTTTAAAAAAAATATTTGAATTTTGTAATCAAATGCAAAAAGATAATCTCAAATTTTCTTTTAAAAATTTAGCGCTATAACAAGCTGCAAAATGTTTGAAAATCATAATTAATGGTTTGAAATTCTTTATTAAATTGTGATTAATAACTCTATTTTTTAAAAGGTCAATTTTATCGAATTGTGAGCTGTTTTCCTTCTCAACCTTGCTTAAACATTTTTACATTTTAAACACTTATTTATTGAAGTTTGCATTTAGTTTCTATCTTTAACTATATGATGAGTTATTTGTAAGTAATTGTTATACAGTTGTTTATAATGTATATATTTAAAATAATTGGCTTTGTATTGAGAATCAGGTCTAATTGAATTTGTACTTGGTGATATTTGTTAATACATAGTATAAATCTGATTGATCTTATTAATTTTGTATTATGGAAAATAAGAATACGCGTTCGGTTTCAGAGTTTAATACTGAGCTTAAACTCAAAGGGTTCAATATATTTCAAATTGAAAAAGATGGTAATGCTACTAAAGTTTACAGCAGAAAAGATTTCTATAAAATCTGCTTAACCACAGGTAAAAGTATTATCCATTATGCCGATCGAAGTTTCGAAGCAAATGATACAATCTTATTTTTTGGTAATCCGCATATTCCTTATTCTTGGGAAACCGTTTCGAGTACATATGTTGGTTATACTTGCCTTTTTTCAGAAGACTTTTTAGCACCTTCAGATCGCTCTGAAAGTTTACAACAATCACCATTGTTTAAGATTGGAGGTACGCCAATTTTAAAAATAACTGTTGAGCAAAGAGAGTTTCTGAATAGCATTTTTCGCAAAATGATCGAAGAGCAGCAATCAGATTATTCTTATAAAGATGATTTAATTAGAAATTATATTCATTTAATTATACACGAAGCATTAAAGCTACAACCTTCAGAAAATTTCGATCAGCACAAAAATGCTTCTTCTCGTTTAACTTCTGTTTTTCTTGAATTATTAGAGCGTCAGTTTCCAATTGAAAGTCCAGAAGCTCCACTTAAACTCAGAACAGCACAAGATTATGCCAGTAATCTTTCTGTTCATGTAAACTACCTAAATCGCGCTGTAAAAGAGGTTACAGGTAAGTCTACAACAACCCATATTACAGAAAGAATTGCAAGTGAGGCAAAATCTCTGCTCCAACATACAAATTGGAATATTGCAGAAATTGCCTTTGCACTCGGTTTTGAATATCCTACATACTTTAATAACTTCTTTAAAAAGATTACAGGTGAAACTCCAAAGTCGATAAGAACACAAGCAGCTTAAACTTAAATTAGCTGTTATAAATTTATAGCTCAAATCTACTTGGTTTTGAAAATTGAAAGCAAGCTTAGAAAATAAAATCATTCTTTATCTTTGGAGCCAAACAAAGCTGTAGCAATTATGGAGGGAATGGTTTCTAGGACTTTAAAATCTATATATTTTCTTTGGCCATTTAGCATTATATCTTCCATTGTACTAATTATTATTTGCTATTTTGCTAGTATAGAAGACCTAGAAATATTTCCCAAAACTCAAGATTATAACTACGATTATTATACGGACTTAGAAAATGGTGGAAGCTCACAGGTTATAAATCACATTGTTTCAGATTCGCTCTTAACATTAGATTTCAAATTAGAAGAAGGGTTTGAAAGTCCCTATGCGGGAATGATCATTACTGCATCAAATAAGAAATATATTGATGCTGAAAAGTATAATGAAATTCAATTAAATATATCTGGCAAAAATATAGATCGGGTTGGGGTAGCTTTTTACACACCACCATTGAGCTATGTAAAGTATAATAGTCAAGATGAAACCTTGCATCATTCTTATTTGAATATTTCTAGCTCACCCAAAACATATAGCATTCCTTTTACAGATTTCGAACATCCAGAATGGTGGGAAGATAGGCACCACATTCCAGAAGGTTTAGAAGAAGCGCCAAGCTTTAACAACATCATTCATCTAAACATCAACACCGCATTTACGCCGAGCATCGATAAAGTGAAAGCAATCGAGATTCGTTCAATTACTTTTACTAGAAATAATCAGGTACTTTTTTTAAAGCTCATTGCTGCTTATATCATTACTATAACATTGTTTTTTTGTATTTTACTTTGGCTAAATGCTAGAAAAAAAGACGACTCAACAATAGCAATTTCTTATAAACCTATTGAAATTAGCGAAGAAGTAAATGGTGAAGAAAAATGCATAGAATTTATCAATCAAAACTTTCAAAATAGTGAGCTAAGTTTAGACCTGGTTGCCAAAGAAACAGGGATAGCACAAAGAAGAATTACCAACTACATCAACGGAAAATACAATTGCACTTTCAAGAGCTACATCAATAAAATCCGGATTAGTGAAGCCAAGCGATTACTAAATGAGTCTAAGTTAAATATTGGTGAAATTGCTTATAAGGTTGGCTTTAATAATCAAAGCCATTTTAATCGAGTCTTTAAAAGTGAGATGGAGATAAACCCCACAGAATATCGCATAAACCACCATTGACAGTTTTTGTAAAAGGATTTTCATTTTTTGTAAAAGAAGTAAATGCCATAAATTTTATAATTGTCTGGCAATTAGAAAAAACACTTGCTATCAATTTCTTAAAAGAAAAGTGCAAGGGTTTGAAACCTAATATGACCGATAAATTATTTAATATTTAAATGGAATATATGAAAACGAGGCACATAAGATTTTTGCTGCTAATCTTACTTAGCGGATTTTATTTAACTGGAAATGCACAGGATAAGAAAGTGAAAGAAGGTATTTTTCAAAATCCTATATTTTCGGGAGACTATCCAGACCCAAGCATTTTACGCGATGGCGATGATTATTATATTGTTCATTCTTCCTTCGAATACTATCCTGGTTTATTAATTTGGCATTCTACCGATTTGGTTAATTGGTCACCAGTTGCTAATGCTTTAAATAAATATGTGGGTTCTGTTTGGGCACCAGATTTGGCAAAATACGATGGCAAATACTATATCTATTTTCCAGCAAGTAACACAAATTATGTGATCTACGCAGATAATATTGAAGGACCTTGGAGCGACCCGATAGAATTAAAAGTAACTATGATTGATCCTGGACATGTGGTAGATGAAGAAGGAAACAGGTATTTATATTTTAGTAGTGGCAGTTATGTGCCATTAGCCAAAGATGGACTGTCTATTACTGGTGAAGTTAAACATGCATACGATGGTTGGAAAATTCCAAGAGAATGGTCGATCGAGTGCTTTTGTATGGAAGGACCCAAACTATTTAAACATCGTGACTATTATTATTTAACCGTTGCTGAAGGTGGCACTGCTGGACCTGCCACTGGGCATATGGTGATATCTGCACGATCCAAATCTCCTTTAGGACCTTGGGAAAATTCACCTTACAATCCAATACTCAGATCAGAGTCTAATGATGAAAAATGGGCATCTGTCGGGCACGGAACTGTTTTCGATGATACGAATGGTAAATCTTGGATGATCTTCCACGGCTATGAGCAAGAGCATTATAACATGGGTAGACAAACGATGATGTTACCTGTTGAGTGGACCGAAGACGGGTGGTTTAAAATACCTGAAAATGTGAGTATTAATAAGCCTGTTAATAAGAAGGGAGTTAAGCAATTATCTTTTTCTTTGAATGATAATTTTGCAGGAAGCACTTTAAAACCACAATGGAAATTTTTTGGCGAATACGATCTAAACAGATTTAAGTTAGAGAATAATAGCATTACAATTAATGGGAAAGGAAATTCAATTCCGGAATCTTCTCCGATGTTAACCATTCCGGCAGATCATTCTTATACAGCTCAAGTTGAGCTTGAAATTGAAGGCGATGCCATTGGTGGTTTAGTGCTTTTTTACAATCAACAAGCTTATTCTGGAATTTTAGCAGATAGTAAAAATATTTTGACCAACATTAGAGGTTGGCAGTTTGTCACCGAATCAGACAAAATAAAAAGGCATGTATTTCTTCAACTAAGAAATATAAATAATACAGTGAACATGTATTATAGTCTCGATGGAAAAACATGGCTAAAAACCGAGAATTCATTAGAGGTTTCAGGCTTCCATCATAATGTTTTAGGTGGTTTTTTAAGTTTGAGAATCGGACTTGTTTCTACAGGTGAAGGCAAGGTTAAATTTAAAAACTTCGAGTATTATCCAATAAAATGATAGATTAAATCCCTCAGGCTACTTAAAGTTTGAGGGATTTTTAATCGAACACAATGAGTATTTGAAGGTTTATTCAATAATTGCATTTTTACAGATTGAATAATAATCACCTTTAAATGATGTATACACCGCAAGCTCCAGACTTAGAATATATTTGTGAATTACAGGTAGCCTTACAACCTGCTATGGTAGTAGGAGAAACTGCATTAAGAACCAGAAGAGTGATTCCAATTACTGGTGGAACAGTAGCAGGCCCTAAAATTAAAGCATATATTATTAATGGTGGAGTAGATTGGCAAACCCTTAGAACTGATGGAGTTACAGAGCTAGAAGCGCATTATCAATTTAAAACTGATGATGGTGAAATTATTTACATCAAAAATGTAGGGTTGAGAGTTGCTTCTCCCCAAGTTGCAAAGTTGCTGGCAGAAGGCAAAGAAGTAGATGTAAGCCAATACTATTTTAGGGCGGGTCCTAAATTCGAGGCAAATAGAAATGGCAAATACAATTGGTTGAACGACGGCATATTTATTTGCACTGGTGAGCGATTGCCCAATGCAGTATCTATTAAAGTTTGGAAGGTCTTATGATGCTTGTCTGCGTTTTTCTAATCTTATGATTCAATTTGAAACAAAGCTTTTGTATTATTACAGCCAAAGGTTAATCTAAAACTGGAAGATATGAAGATAACAATATCAGGAGGAGGAATTGGAGGTTTAGTTACTGCACTTTGCTTACATAAAAACAACTACGAAGTTGAGGTATTTGAATCTGTGAACAAAGTAAAGCCATTAGGGGTGGGAATCAATGTTTTACCTCATGCTGTTAGAGTTTTAGATTACCTTGAACTATTGCCCGAATTAGAAAAAATTGCTATAAAAACAGCTGATTTAATTTATACAAACAGATATGGCCAACAATTTTTAGGCGATAAAAGAGGGATATTCGCTGGCTATAAGTGGCCACAGTTTTCAATCCACAGAGGGTATTTTCAAGAGCTCTTATATCAAACTTGTATAGCTCGTATAGGAAAAAAGCATATACATGTAGGGCATCATTTGGATGCTTTCGAGCAAGATGAAAATCAGATTACAGCGCGGTTTATCAATAGAAAGACAGGTGAGTATATCAAAGAAGTTTCTTCGGATATCTTAGTTGGAGCTGATGGAATAAACTCTGTTAGTAGAAAGCAATGTTACCCTGAAGAAGGCCCGGTGATTTTTTCTGGCAATGTACTATATAGAGGTACTACATTAATGAAACCATTTCTCAATGGTTCTACCATGGCTATGATTGGCTCGAACAAACAGAAAATGGTGGTTTATCCGATTGGTCATGTAGATGAAAAAACAGGACTCCAACTCATTAACTGGGTAGGAAATTTAAAAGAAGAAGGAGAGAATCGATTGACTGTGCGTGACTGGAATAGGCAAATTGAAAAATCTTTCTTATTAGAAAGATACACCGATTGGAAGTACGACTGGCTCGATGTTTATCAAATGATAGATGAAGCAATTGCCATTTATGAGTTTCCAATGTCAGATAGAGATCCGTTAGATACTTGGACATTTGGTAGGTTTACGCTTTTAGGTGATGCGGCGCATCCTATGTACCCAATTGGTTCAAATGGAGCTTCGCAAGCAATATTAGATGCAGCAGCACTAACTAAATCATTGAATTCACATAATACCATCTCAGATGCTTTGCAAGCTTACGATCAGGAGAGAGTGCCTGCAACTGGAAAGATTGTAAGGCAAAATAGAAAAAAAGGACCCGATGCTATTTTAGACCTCATGGAAGATAGGTTTCCGAAAGGATTTACTCCTGAAGAAATCCCTCATGCAGAAATTAAGCAGACTATGAGCAAGTACAAAGAAATTGCAGGTTTCGATATTGATACGCTTAATCAGAAAGGTACAGGTTTGTAAAAGATAATTCTTAAACTGTTAAAAGTTTCGCTGTAACTAGTTTTCAAAAAAAGAAGGTTTGAAATTCTTATATATATATATTTGATTTTTAATGAAATATCAAGTTTGAAGGCATTGCTTTTTGCTATAAAAATGGCTTTAAGGTTATGTTTTCATGTACTAAACTTAATTTAAAAACTATAATGTTATAACTGCTAAAAGCTCTAATACAGCTCTCCTGTAAATCAATAGAATAGTTTCAAAAATGATATTTAGTCTTTAAAAAACACGTTTTTTGATTGATTTAAATGCTGAGGAAACTGTTAAATCATATCAGAAAACTGCAATTGTTTGAAATTCTTAATTATTGATTTGAATTTCTTTATAAGTCCATTTAGTACCTCCATATCTTTGTTTTATAATAATTATTCAATAAACTGATAAACCTGAAATGGAGCAAAAATCTGAGAAGCAAGATATCTTTAGTCGTTTTAAATCCGGTGAAGCAGTTCCATTGGATGACCCAGAGTATCCAAAGATTTTTGATATAGTTAACCGCACAATTAAATTGTCTGTTGAGCTAAATAACTCGACTGATGCGAACAAAGTGCGTTCGAAACTGAGTGAAATTATAGGCGTAATAATCGATGAAAGTACCACTATATTTCCTCCATTCTATACAAACTTTGGTCGTCATATTTCTTTGGGTAAGAATGTATTTGTCAACCACGCTTGTAGTTTTTTAGATATTGGTTGCATTACAATTGAAGATGATGTGATGATCGGCCCCAGAGTGAATATTACTTCAGAAAATCATCCGATTGAGGTTTCTAAGAGAAAGACATTAGTACCCGGAGCAGTAGTAATTAAACGAAATGCTTGGATTGGTGCAGGAGCAACTATTCTACCTGGAGTAACTATTGGTGAAAATTCGGTAGTTGCTGCTGGTGCATTAGTTAATAAAGATGTGCCTGCTAATACAGTAGTTGGTGGAGTTCCTGCAAAAATTATAAAGGAAATTTCTGATTAATTGTCTTTTTATCATCATAGTCTTTTAAAGATTCATCATGATAAATATGGATTCTCTTTGCTAAGAATACATCTTCATTAAAAGGAGAAAAGGTTAATTAAATCAAATATCAATATACATTATAATGAAATACAATAGATCAATATTCTTACTGTCGGTATTGGCGGCTTTCTTAATTACAAGCTGCTCACAACAAAGTGTACAAGAGGCTAATCAAAGTGAAACAAAAGAGTTAGAAGCCATCTTTCCAAAAGGAAATAAAGGCCCATCTAAATTCTTTACTGGCAGTGCTTACAACTATGGGCTTTTTCCTATGGATTCTACATTTACCACCTTGGTAGGAAATGTTTATTTTGAACCCGGAGCAAGAAGTAACTGGCATACGCATCCAGCAGGGCAAATATTAATTATTACAGATGGAGTTGGTTACCATCAAATTGAAGGTGAGCCAATACAAGTAATGAAAAAAGGTGATGTAGTAAAATGTCCGCCAAATGTTAGACACTGGCATGGTGCAAGTCCAAACACTTGTTTACAACAACTCTATATAGTACCAAATACTGAAAAAGGAGTGGTTAATTGGATGGAAGCTGTAAGTGATGAGCAATACAAAAAAGTTGATTAGTTTGAAATTCTTATTTTTTGGATTGAATTTCTTTAAATGTTAGGTATTCATACACGCTATCTTTGTGCTATCAAGAATGACTAATCATCCTTTTATTGATCGACTAGTGAAATGCTTCATTTTAAACAGTATTGAATTTCTTAACTATAACATTTCAATTTTAATCTGGAAGTAGACTTTACTATCTCGATCGATAAACTCAAATCAATACTCAAACTTCTAAAATTCAATAGGAAAACATTAAAAAAGATTAATGCTATAACAATGAGTACAAGTAGTTCAAATAGTAAATCAAGAAGGAATTTTATACAACAATCAGCTATTGCAGGGACAAGTTTGATGATAACAAACCCCCTGCAACTTTTTTCCAGAGACAATCAATCAAAAACTATGAACAATAACATCAAAACAAAAGGTTACGCAGCTAAAGACGAATCGGGAAAGTTGAGCCCATGGGAGTTTGAACGTAGACCAGTAGGAGACGACGATATCTTAATCGATATTAAATATGCAAGTATTTGCCATTCAGATATTCACCAAGAAAAGGGGCACTGGGGTAAACAAATATATCCGCAAGTTCCCGGACATGAGATTGTAGGTGTGGTAGCAGCAGTGGGTAAAAATGTAACCAAGTTTAAAGTTGGTGATAGAGCAGGAGTTGGCTGTATGGTAGATAGCTGTATGGAATGCGAAAGCTGTACGCATGGCGACGAACATTTTTGCGATAGAGGTCAAACAGTATTTACTTATGGTTACCCAACAGAAGCAGAACCATCAGGTATTACACAAGGTGGTTACTCAGATAAAATAGTGGTGAGAGACCATTTTGCTGTGCACATTCCAGATAACATCAGTTTTGAAGAAGCAGCTCCATTATTATGTGCGGGAATTACAACTTATTCGCCACTGATGAGAGCCCAATTTAAAATTGGAGATAAAGTAGGTGTTGCAGGTATTGGCGGATTAGGCCATTTAGCAGTAAAAATTGCAGTCTCTAAAGGTGCAGAAGTATATGCATTTACAACTTCTCCAGATAAAGTAGAAGACATAAAATCTTGGGGAGTAAAAGAGGTAATTGTAGTAGACGAGGAGTTTAAAAACATGCAAGCCTATAGCAAAACATTGGATTATATGATAAGCACAATTCCTTATCAATTCAATGTAACACCTTATGTATTCTGTTTAAAACCAGGTGGTACTTTCACATTTGTAGGTATGCCAAATGCATCAGAAATCACTATTAATAATTTGATGTTAGCATTTGCAAGAGTGAATTTTAACTCATCATTAATTGGAGGAATTCCAGAAACTCAAGAAGTAGTTCACTACTGTGCAGAAAACGGAATAAAACCAGAAATACAAATTATAAAAGCCGAAGAAATTAACGAGGCGTGGGATAAAGTAGTGAATAAAGAAGCTCGCTATAGATATGTTATAGATGCAGCTACTTTTTAATTAACTTTTGGAAAATAACTACCACAGGCAAAATGCTTGTGGTAGAGTTTATTACCTAAAATGATTATCCGTAAAGCTACCACAAAGTAAATAGGGTATGGTCTGCGCTTCGAAATTAGCTCAAAAACAGGTGATTATGGATAGTATTATTGAATTCATGGAAGCGTACCGCAATGAGCAGGTATGCCGTGAGCGTTTCAAGGAAATCAGGGATAAAGCAGGTGTTTGTTGCAAGAAATGCGGTAGCCAAGAGCATTACTGGCTAAATAGCAAGCAGATGTACCAATGCAAGTCATGCAGTTTTAGGACAGGCCTCCGCAGTGGCACCATCATGGAAGCTTCCAAACTTCCGTTTCGCTACTGGTTCGTTGCTATCTGGCTGATGGGCTGTAGCAAGAAAGGTTCTTCTGCCTGTAATGTGCAGAGGCAGCTCAATCATAAGCGCTATGAACCTATCTGGGCAATGATGCACAAAATACGCTCTGCGATGGGCCAACGGGACAACCACTACTTGCTGGGAGGCAATATTGAGGTAGACGAAGGGTTCTTTGAAACACTAGTACCCGAGGGGCAGAAGGAAGAGGAGAGAAAGCGGGGAAGGGGGAGCCAGAAGCAGACCATGGCGATGGTCTTTGCACAGACAGAGGTGGTGCTACAGCCTAAAAAACACCGCCCTTCTAAAAGGTGCAAGTATTTCAAAATGGCTGTATGCGCTGATTTTACAGTAGAAACTGCTAGAAATACGATTACCCGGCATGTTGCCCAGAATGCCAAGATGATTACAGATGGCTATTCAACCTATCAGTCACTGACAGGAGAGTTCGAGATGGATGTGGAAAAAGTGCCCTCAAAACAGGCCCATATCAAACTACCTTGGGTACATACAGCCATTGGGAATGCAAAGAAAGTCCTACAAGGGATATATCAGCATACAAGGCCAGGGTATCTACAGAATTATCTAGATGAGTTCTGTTACAAACTCAATAGAAGATACTTTGAAAATGATATTTTTGACAGAATATTAATTGCTTGTACGCTCACTTGAGCTTGTGGTAAGAATACGGATAATCATTTTACCTAAAACACACGTAATATGGAAATAGTAAAAAACGGCGAAATGCTATCGGTAAAAGGACCAGAAGCTTGGTTTACAGGTACAGTAAGAATTGATCCACTGTTCAATAAAAAAGATAATGTAACAAAGGCAGCAGGAGCACTAGTAACCTTTGAAGCTGGAGCCAGAACTGCTTGGCATACACATCCAGTTGGTCAAACTCTTATAGTAGAATCTGGTTTGGGTTGGGTGCAGCGCGAAGGTGGACCAATTGAAGAAATTAGACCGGGAGATGTTGTTTGGTTTGCTCCAAACGAAAAACACTGGCACGGTGCTTCTCCAAATAAAGCAATGAGCCATATTGCTATTCAAGAAGAATTGAATGGAGAAGTAGTAACATGGATGGAAAAAGTTTCAGACGAACAATATAAAAAGAGCTGATATGCCTCATTTACAAATTAATCTGCTCGAAGGTAAAACTGAAGAGCAAAAGCAAGAATTGGCTAAAGAGCTAGTAAAAGCTGCACAAAAAGTGATTGGTTATGGTGATGAATCTTACTCTGTTACCATAGAAGATTTTACTTCAGGTGAATGGAAAAGTGAGATTTATCCTAAAAAAATTATCGGGCGAAAAGATATTCTCTATAAAGAGCCCGGATACGAAATGTGAAATATAAAACTTATGGAAACTATCTCTGAATCATTAACACAAGAAGAAATAACTCTAATAGCTCAAAAAGACGACTTTCACATAGCACCATTCCGAGAAGATGGAAAAACCTATGGTACACCAACTTGGATTTGGGTTGTATCAGTAGAAAATCAATTGTATGTGAGAGCATATAATGGCACTAAATCTAGATGGTATAATTCTGCTGTAAAGCAAAAAGCTGGAAAAATTGAAGCTGCTGGGCTTACAAAGAAAGTTCGTTTTGAGCTAATAGAGGGAGATATTAATGATAAAATTGATGAGGCTTATAGACAAAAATATAGCAAAAGTCCTTATCTCAATTCTATGATTAGTAGAAATGCAAAAGCTGCTACAGTAAAGGTATTGGCTTATAACGAATAAGTATATATTAAAATAAGATCAATTAAACTTTAAAATTATGATACTAAACGAAAATTATAAATTACCTAATGGAGTAGAAATTCCGAAGTTAGGCCTTGGTACATGGTTTATCAGTAACGATGATGCAGTACAAGCTGTAAAAGATGCAACTGATATCGGTTATAGACATATAGATACGGCACAAGCTTACCAAAACGAAAATGGTGTTGGAAAAGGTGTGATAGCTAGCGGTCTAAAAAGATCTGATCTGTTTGTTACTACCAAGCTTGCAGCAGAGGTAAAATCTTATGAAGAAGCAGTAGCTTCAATAGATGGTTCACTTAAAACAATGGGACTAGATTACATTGATTTAATGATTATCCATAGCCCGAAACCTTGGATGCAATTTCATGAAAGTGATCCACATAAAGAAGGAAACAGTGAAGCTTGGAGAGCATTAGAAGATGCCTACAAAGCTGGTAAACTTCGTGCAATTGGTTTGTCTAACTTTGAGCAGGCAGACATTGAAAACATTCTTGAAAATTGCACTGTAAAACCAATGGTAAATCAGATATTGGCTCACATTGGTAAAACTCCGACCTCGCTTATCCAATACTGTCAAGACCAAAATATTCTGGTAGAAGCATATTCACCAATCGCACATGGAGTATTAATGCACAATGAAGAGGTACTTGCAGTTGCTAAAAAATATAATGTTACTGTTCCTCAATTAAGTATTCGCTACATTTTGCAGTTGGGTCTTTTGCCTTTACCAAAAACAGCAAACCCAGCACATATGAAAAATAATGCAGATATAGATTTTGTAATATCAGAAAGTGATATGGAAATCTTAAAAAATGTTGAGGAAATTACTGATTATGGTGATGCTAATATGATGCCTGTATTCGGTGGCAAATTGAGCTAAATGTTTAGTTTCTTCAAACAACATGGTGGATTATTTACGCCATGTTGTTTGTAATTTATAAGAAACAACTAATTGTTCTTTTGCTTTAAAAGCAGCATCTTTTATTAGCCGCTATAATTTTTTTTGACATAAGTGCAGGTAAAGTGGCCATTTAATATTTTCCAATTCGTAGTGTTTTTAGGGTTATTACAATTTTATAATCCTTGCTCATAGAATAACCTCAAATTTTTTTAAAAATAAGCAACTTGTATTTTTGATACGCTCTATATTGGTTATATAACAAAGTGTAAGTTTAAAATAAAGGCTAAATTTTTTAAGCGAAATGAACCTAATATAAGGTAAGGATATTAAATATACTTTACCTTTTTAAATTAGAAAGAGGCCTTGCTATTAGTCTAGAAGTAATTTTATAGTTCTTCGTCGTTTTTAGAGCTGACTTTAACCTTTATTAGCATCTTGAATAGATTAAGGCTATCTCTTTTTGTACTGCATTTTATCATAGCACACATTTCACTTGCTCAAACCTGTACTATATCTTGTAGTGGAGGTTCACCTTGTACTATTGGCTTAGCCACTATGACTTGCGATGAGACTGGAAGTGCCCCTGCATCTGGCGATGAAGTAATTATTACCGATGGAGTCACAATTGAAGTGAGTGGTAATAATACCTTAGACGCTAACATTAGGATTCAAGATGGAGGTCATCTAGATTTCCCTGGTTCTAGTGACAAAATAGATCTTAATGATGGTACAGATTCTGGTTGTGGTAGATATATTATTATCGAATCTGGAGGGGTAGTTACAGGCTCTAGTGGTAGTAATCAATTAAGAATTTGTGGAACTATAATAGCTAAAGGTGGGGGGGCGTGTAATGATACAGATCCACCAACTGAAGCTGATGCTCCAGTATATTGTTTAAATGGCGATGGTTTGGGAGGAGAAGTTGCTATCGATGAAGATGGTGTAAACTCAGGTTTATTACCAGTAAATCTAGTGTTTTTTAGAGGACAATTAAAAGGAGATATTGTAGAGCTTAATTGGCGAACATCTTCCGAAACAAATTTCGATTATTTTAAAGTTTTACACTCAGCTGACGGCTCAACATTCAGCGAAATTGGCAAAGTATATGGCAAGGGAGCTGAAGAGTCAGTATCAAATTATATCTTCGAACATAATAAGATTGTTCCAGGTAATAATTACTATATGTTAGAAATTATTGATAAGGATAGTTCTACAACATATAGTTCAATCATTAATATCAATAATTTTAACGAAAACCAAGTAGAAGTTTTCCCAAGCTTAAATCTTTCTCAGGGAGAAATTAACATCATAATGCCTGCTTACAATTACTCTTATGTAAGAGTAACTTATTCTGATATTAGAGGCGTAAAAGTATATTCTACTTTGATTAAAAATTATGATGGTAATTATTTGAAAGTGTCACCAAACAAAATACTTCCTCCAGCCCTATATTTTATAGAGATCAATACAGATCGATTTATTTATCGACAGAAATTGGAGATTGTTGAGTAGTTTATATAAAAGGTTTTGTAAAAGATAGGCCAATTAACTATTCACAGAAAGTAATTATATGATGATTCTTAAAGTTTTTGCATCAAGTAAAATGATGAAAAGATGATAGACTTTTATTCACTTTTATCAAAAGCCTTAATACATATCTGATTATTTTTGATCAAAGAATTTAATTCAAGCTTTATATATTCTAGTTTTTTGCTAAGATTCTTTTTTGAGGCTTCTTGAGGTGCACGCTTCATTAATAAATTTAACCATAAACTTTGTACAACGGTCGGCAATTCTTCCAAACAGTCTTTTGTTACTAATGCATCAGCTCCTTTTACTAAAACTTCAGAAGCTAATTCTTTTGTAATTATACCTGTTACATAAATCACAGGCACATTTTCATGAGCATTTCTTGCCATTTTCAATGCTTCATCGAAGTCGAAACTAGGCACATGGTAATCTAATAGTATAATATCAGGTTGGGTATGTTTTAAACAGTGTATGTAATCTTGTTTGTTGTCACAGCATGCTATACCAGCAAAAATTCCACTGCTGTATAAATTCCCCTTAATAATTATTTGATCTTCCAGACTGTCCTCAAGAAGTATAATTTTTTTTATTCCAGAATAAGGCATACTATCTTTTACATAAAATAATGGCCAAAATTAATTTATTTGTTTCAAAATTCTATTATTAAAATAATGCAAAAAAAATTATATCGAACTAGATTATTGTCTCAAATTTTTATGATTTTTCATAAACTATTGATAAAGAGTGATATATAATATGTCATAAATTTTGTCGCTGCGTTTAGAAGAATTCAGCACATTTACATAACAATGTTTAGATTAAAAAATTGATGTTTTACCATCTCGAATCATCTTAAAAAGATTAAAAAATGACATAAATATTGAGACTTAGTCGCATATATTTAAGTGCTCCAATTTAATTTAACAAGGATAATATAAATAACCAAAAAAGAGTATCTGAATATTTTGTTCTAATTGAAATGCCTAGTGTAATTTATTAATCTTCTTCTTTTATTCAATCTCAAAAATTGATTAACTTAACTTTGATTTAATCTAAAAGAACATCATTAAGTTAAGTGATCTTGCTATGAATAAAGCAGAGGATAAACATGATAATGCTGATTCTATAAATCTTTTGAAAGATTTTCAGCAAATTGATGAAGGAGGAGACATCTTTAAACAGATGTTCAAATATTCCATTATTCCTACGATTATCCACGATATGGAAATGGCTATCATTAATGCTAATGATAGTGCGATAAGAGAGTTTGGTTATTCCAGAGAAGATTTTTTAAAGAAAAAGATATTTGATCTCCACACCGAATCTGAGCTTGATCATTCTACTGAAGTTTTAAATCAAATGCAGGTAGAAAATAAATTGAGTGTTGAAACTAGTTTCAAAAGGAAAGATGGTTCTGTATTTATTGCTGAGGCTACACCGTGTAAATTTATGTTGGGAAATAAACCTGTAATTCATGTTTTTATCCAAGATATAACCGATCGCAAAATGGCAATGAAGAAAATTCAGCAATTCAACACTGAATTAGAAAAACAAGTATCCAAGCGCACAAAAGAACTTAAACTTAAAAACAACGAATTAGAGTCTTTTAGCTATACTGTATCTCACGATTTACGAGCACCACTGCGAGCAATTTCAAACTATTCTAAAATTTTAAATGAAGATTATCGATCAAATTTAGATCTGGATGGAGGCGAGATAATTGATTTAATAATGAAGAATACTACTAAAATGAGTCACTTAATCGATGAGATTTTACTTGTGTCTAGATTAGATCGCGAAACGGCAAAAAAGCAAGATATAAACATGCAGCAAGTGTTTGAAAACGCTTACTCTGATCTAACCGAAGATAAAGGTGAAAGAAAAATTGAGTTTAAATTAGGCAAATTGAATAATTGCCAAGCAGATAAAACCATGATTACTCAATTAGTAACAAATTTACTTTCTAATGCAATTAAATATACATTACCAAGAGACCTTAGCAAGATAGAAGTGAGTAATTATGAGTCTGAGGGCAGTTGCGTGTATGTAGTGAAAGATAATGGGGTAGGTTTTGATATGCAGTATTACGATCGGTTGTTTAACATTTTTGAACGTTTGCACAAAACATCAGATTTTGATGGTACAGGAGTTGGACTTTCAATTGTACGGAAAGTAATTGAATATCATAATGGAACAGTTTGGGCAGAAAGCAAATTGAATGAAGGATCAACCTTCTATTTTAGCATTCCAATTTAATTTGTAATAATATCGACTTGTAAATATCAAAACACACAAAATAGTAGGTGAATGTTGCAGCGAAATAACATGAGAAATAGTAAAGAGATAAATTGCACTCTATGAAAAACTACTTGTTGATATTATGTCTATTATTTGCTTGCGAAACTACTGATGAGCTAACTCCTGAAAATAAATTTAAGGTAGTTGTAGTAGGAGAGAGTATCGATTGTCATCTTCCTATTATTCAATTTTTAGAAAAAGATTCTGTTCGCATAAATGAGCTTGTATCTTCGAATAGCTTAACATTTTCAGCTTACAAGCTTGATTCTGTGTATGCTAAAGTTGGGCAAAATCTACAAGTTTTTGTTGAACCCACAGAATTAAAAAAGCAATATGCTTGTATCACATTGGGATTGAGCTATCCTTGGTTAACTATTATCGAGGCAGATGTAGCCGATTGATTTTAAAGTTTATATCGGCTGAAAATTTCATTTTTTGCCATATGGCAAATTCTTTATTAGTATCGATTGCTAAATTCACGCATGAAAGAATTTATAGATCATGTTTTACAGTTTGGTAATTTAAACCAACAGCAGATTGACTTTATCACTAGTAAAGCGAATAAGATTTCTTTGCAAAAAGATGAGTTTTTCTGGGAAGCAGGAAAAGCAATTAAGCAAGTTGGTTTTGTAAAAGATGGCGTGTTAAGGGTTTATTATTATAATAAAGAAGGTGATGAAATTACGCGATATTTTATTGAAGAAAATCTGTTAATCTTGTATGGTTACGATATAGATTCTAATTACATTCCATCAGAATATTTGCAAGCAATTACAGATACTGAACTTATAGTTTTCTCTAAAAAAGATTGGAAAGAAATTGCAGATACTATTATAGGATGGGAAAACATTATTCAAAAAATTACAGCTAAGCAACATAGGCAAAAATTGGAACGAAGAAGCCCACTAATAGATCAAGATGCTACTACAAGATATCTTGAGTTTATTGAAAACTTTCCGAACTTGGTGAACCGAATTCCTCTTTCGTTCATCGCTTCATATCTAGGAATTACTCAATCTTCTCTCAGCAGAATTAGAAAAAACATCCGCTAATTTGCTTTTTGCCATATGGCAAATGATTTCATTCTAGAATACAGGAGATTTGTTTCATTACTCATTAAAACATGAAACAGATGAAAACAAGAAAATTAGGAAATAGCGAATTAGAAGTATCCGCTTTAGGCTTTGGTTGCATGGGTTTAAGTTTTCCTGATGCACCATCTAAAGAAGAATCGATAAAGCTAATCCGTTCTGCATTTGACTTAGGAATCAACTTTTTTGACACCGCACAACGCTATGGAGACAACGAATTGCTAGTAGGGGAAGCACTCGAACCAATTCGCGATCAAGTAAAAATTGCTACAAAGTTTGGATTTAAAGGAGGTACACATCAGATCGAGGTAGATAGCAGTCCAGAAAGTATTAGAGCCAGTGCAGAATCATCTTTAAAGAGATTAAAAACAGATTATATCGATTTGTTTTACCAACACAGAGTTGATCCAAAAGTGCCGATTGAAGATGTTTCAGGAACTGTAAAAGACTTGATACAAGAAGGTAAAGTAAAACATTTTGGTTTATGTGAAGCTAATGCGGAAACAATTCGCAGAGCGCATGCCGAACAAACTGTGGCTGCTTTACAAAGTGAATACTCAATGTTTTATCGTGAGCCAGAGAACGAGATAATCTCAACTTTGGAAGAACTAGGAATTGGTTTTGTGCCTTTCAGTCCTTTGGGAAAGGGCTATTTAACAGGAACAATTACAGCTACTACAGATTTTGATAAAACCGATGCCAGAAATATAATGCCTCGTTTTAGCAAAGAAAACAGAGAACTTAACCAACCATTGGTAGATTTGGTAGTTTCAATAGCAAAAGATAAAAATGCTAGTCCTGCTCAAATTGCTTTATCTTGGTTGTTGGTTCAAAAGCCTTTTATTGTACCGATTCCGGGAACATCTAAACTGCATAGACTTAAAGAAAATATTGGAGGGACAAAAATTGCTTTAACTGACGATGAGTTAGGCAAGATAAATACTGCTTTGAAAGGAATTACCATTACAGGTGAAAGATATCCTCAGCAAATACAAGCAAAAATTGGGAAGTAGACTGAGCTAAATGCTGAGATATTATAAATCAGGGTATTTCTCGGTGAGGTATTTCCAATAGCGTTTTGGCATGTGTTGAATGTGGAGTTTCATATTTGTTCTGGCTTTTATATTAACACTATTAAAGTATCGTCTCCATAAAGTTTGATAGAATTCTTCACGTTCATCACTAATTTCCATTAATGGTTTTGACGATTTAACATTCGCCTGAAAGTTTATTTCAACAATGCGCACAGTTTCTAAATCGTAGTAAATACCATATTTTCGCTTTGCATCATAAATCAGCCATCGTTGATCTGCAAAGCGATTTTTAAAATGAGTTATGATCAAGGGTAAAACATCACAATCGGGTTCTACAATTGAATAGTACAAATCATCTTTGGTGAGTTGAAAGCGAACAAATGCTTTCATTCGATGTGTTTCTCGTCTTACTTTTTTCACAGCTTTTTTCACATCCCAAACTGCAGAGTTACCAATATCATTTTCAACATTTTCTGTACTATCAAACACATATTTTACAAATCGCCACATTACATCATCAGCCTGATCTACTTCCGATAAAAAGGTTTTATAAATCGCTGTTACCCCTTGTTTAGAGAGCTTCTTTTCAAGGCCTTTTAATACCCTATTTGCTTTGTTTTCATCAGATTGAACATAATGCTTTGTTGCAAACAGTGAGTTTGTAGTACTTTGATTCCTTACAAATTCAACCTCTTTCAACTTAAACTCATAAATTTCGAAAACTGCTGTTAGCCAACCTTGGTAAGTACCATCAAAGATAATTGTTGTCATTAGCTTAGAATAAAGATAATTGACCAGAAAAGTTGTTCTTATACTTACTGTTTTGAAGTTTCAATATCTGTTGTTTAATCTGAATAGGCGTATAGTCTTTTTGAATTGAAAATGGTGAACTAAAAGCCAAAAAGTACCTCGCTCGCTTATACGGAATTCCTAGCTTTTGTAAATCTTCTGGACTCAACTTTTTATAGCTCCGAGCTGCTACAATTTTCTTGGCACTTAAAAATCCGATACCCGGCACACGTTGAATCATTTCTATATCGGCAGTATTAACATCCACAGGAAACTGATGGAAGTTTCTAAGTGCCCAACCAAGTTTAGGATCAATATCCAGATCGAGATGAGGATGTTCAACACCTACAATTTCGTTTACATTAAAACCATAAAAGCGGATTAGCCAATCTGCTTGGTAGAGCCGATTCTCACGGATAATCGGAACGGGTGTGCCTATAATTGGCAGTCTGTTATCATTACTAATCGGCACATAACCAGAATAATACACTCTTCTTAAATTCATTTTTTGGTAGAAATAATCAGCCACTTTTAGAATATCAAAATCATTCTCTTTGGTGGCTCCAATTACCATTTGTGTACTTTGTCCGGCAGGAGCAAAAACTGGGGCTTTTCTATTCTGCTTTTTTTCTTCTTTATGGCCAATAATCTCATTTTTCAAATACTTCATTGGTTTAATCACATCTTGGTGATTTTTATCTGGAGCTAGCAGCTTAAGACTTTGAGCAGTTGGCATTTCTACATTTACACTGAGTCGATCGGCATAGAGCCCAGCTTCTTTCATCAATTCTTCACTCGCTCCAGGAATTGCCTTAAGGTGGATATAGCCATTAAAGTTTTGCTCTAATCTTAATTTTTTGGCAATTCTCACTAAGCGTTCCATGGTATAATCTGCATTATGAAAAATGCCAGAACTTAAAAAAAGTCCTTCAATGTAGTTTCTTCTGTAGAAATTAATGGTTAAATCCACGACTTCTTCTACAGTGAAAGCTGCTCGTTTAATGTCGTTACTCTTTCTGCTAACACAGTATGCACAGTCGAAAATACAGTAATTAGTGAGCAAGATTTTTAACAAGGAAACACAGCGGCCATCTTCAGTATAAGCATGACAAATTCCACTACTAGAAGAGTCGCCGAGTCCTTTGTTTTTGTTTTTTCGGTTACTTTGCCCCGAAGCACATGAAACATCGTATTTAGCTGCATCTGCAAGTATTTCCAATTTCTCTTTCACTCTGTTTGATGACATACTGCTATTAATTTTTTCTTCATTTGATGTATAAAATTAAAATGTAGTTGCCCTAAAATGAATCGTGAACAAAGTTTATATACCAATTGTTCGCAGCAAATATTTTGTTTAATGTTTAGATAAAAAAGCGGTTTTTTACAATAAAAACATGATCATTAGTGCATTTCATGGTGCGAATTATGTGATTCGCATAGCAATTGTTGCAATTCAAATAATTGCGGTAATTATCTTTCAAAGATTGTTGTTATTTGCATAAAAACCAGCATAAAAATGAATAGTATCACTAACAGAAAAGTTATTACAACTTTAAACTCTTTGCACGAAAAGGCAGAAGAGAATTACCAGCAAAGGATAAAATTAAGAGAAACAAATCCAGAAAGTTTTGAGGCAAAGTCTACAGCCTACATGGCAGTTAGTAAAGAAGTAGGAGAGTATCTCTATTTTTTGGCGAAAGCTTCTAAATCAAAAAACTTAATAGAATTTGGATGTTCATTTGGTATATCTACTATTTATTTAGCAAGCGCAGCAGCTGATGAAAATGGAAAAGTGATAACCAGTGAATTGGAGCCTAACAAAGTGATAGCGGCTCAGCAAAATATTGAGGAAGCCGGATTGAGGAAATATGTATCTATTTTAGAAGGAAATGCAGTAGAAACTTTAAAGTCTGTTTCCTATCCGGTTGACTTTGTATTTTTGGATGGTGCCAAAGAATTGTATTTGCCCGTGTTTTCAGTTTTAAAATCTAAGCTTAAAACAGGTTCGGTAATTTGCGCAGATAATGCCGATCACGCAGGAGCAAAACCATTTGTAGACTTTATTCTTAATTCAAAAGCAGAGTATGCATCTTCTCTACTTTTCGATGGGAGATTATTAGTTTCTTGTCTAGTATAAGATTAAACATTCTTGCTCTATAGGGTTACAACTCTAAATAATTGAAAAAGAATTACTACAAAATCCGAGGTTGTAATTCCTATAGATTTTAGAATTAATTAACTATTTCTTCTTTCTCTAAGAACTCATTCATCAGCATTTCTTCTAATGTTTTAATTTCGTCCATATATAAAGACTGCTTTCTTTTTCCGAAGTAAAGTGTGTTTTCGATAGGTTTATATCCTTCCCAAACTTTAAATACCTTTTGCTCTCTTAAGGCATCTCCACATAAAAACTCAGATAAAACAGCAAATCCATCACCTCTAGACAAACACCTCAAAATGGAATACTTATTTGGAACTATGTAATTAGGAAAAAAATCTGGTGTTTCATTAAAGTTCTTTTCCCAAAAGGTGTTTAACAAGCGCATGTCAGAAGCGGTATTGTACCAAATTTGTTCTTTGAGCCATGCTTTTAATTCGCTTTTTGTAAGTGAATCAAAATCTGGAATAGCCTCAAGATTTACTTTGTTCCCAGCAATTAAAACCAACTTTTCAACCGTAAAAGCTGAGAATGTAAGCGCTTTATTAGTACTTACTTCTGATGTTAATATTAAATCTAAAGCACCTCTTTCTAAAGCTAAAGTAAGTTGTGGGTTAGATTCAAATTGCATAATTAAGTTAAAATTCAGATCAGGAATATGCTTTTCTAAGGCATGCTGAAAGGTTTCTACGCACATTCCAACAGATACAGTAGCTCTCTCTTTGCCAGCTTTCTTTTTAAATCGGGTTTCAATATCTTCTAATCCAACTAGAGATTGAATCACTTGTTGGTATAGCTGATGTCCTTTTTCAGTGGGAATCATCTTTCTTGCAGTACGTTCAAAAAGTGGAAAGCCAGTATAACCTTCTAAGGCATTTAAATGCAAACTTACACCAGGTTGTGTAATGTAAAGTTGCTTAGCGGCTCCGCTCATTGTACCTGTTTCGTAAATCGCTTTAAATGTTCTAAACCATTCTAAATTCGATTGCATATCTATAACTATTATTATACTTAAGGCAAAGTTAACTTATTTTTATTATAAATGTAGCCCCTTTAGTTTTGCCTATATAATTTTAAAATGATTGTTATGAAAAAGATATTTGTGATTAATGGGGGAAAAATATTCGCACATTCAAAAGGGAGATTCAATAAAACTCTTTTAGAGTTAGATAAGGAATTTTTTACAACAGATCAAGGCTACGAATTAAAATATACAGATATAAACGAGCCATATAATTTAATAGAAGAGGTAGAGAAGTTTGTTTGGGCTGATGTAGTTATTTACCATTTTCCAGTTTGGTGGATGGGGTTACCGTATGCATTAAAAGAGTATATCGATAAGGTTTTTACAGCAGGCCACAGAAAAGGTTTGTATAGAAGCGATGGTAGAAAAGAGGCGAATCCGGCTATAAATTATGGAACTGGTGGTTTGCTTAATGGCAGAAAATACATGACTACCACTAGTTGGAATGCTCCTGAAACAGCTTTTACACTTTCGGGAGAATTCTTTAAACAAACTACTGTTGATGATGGAATTTTATTTGGCTTCCATCGAATGAATGAGTTTGTTTCATTAGAAGCTATGGAAAGTTTTCACTTTCACGATGTGGAAAAAAATAACGGTGAAGAACAAGTGGCAAATCATACAGCAAATTATCTAGCTCATCTCAATAAAGTGTTTAAGGCATAAATTGTTAGTGGGAATTTTATATTTAGAGTTTGAGGATTTTTATTCAATGCATTGTTCTAATTCATTAGAGGCTAGTTTTTCTAAAATTAGCCTCTTGAAGTAAAATAGGGATGTTCTGAATAAAAGGGTTTAATTCTATATAGTCAACATACCTAAGTATTACACTCTTTTTCTAATAAATGAATTAATTTCATCTTTCAGCATTTCCAATTTTAATCTATTACAATTCACTCTATATATTCGACATTTCACACCTTTGCTGTGTTGGCTTACTCCTAATACTTCCTCTTTAGGTTACTAATATATGTTGTTACATGTAAAATATTTAGCAACTAATTTATCAAGTAGTATGAGACTTTCTATTAATAATTTAAGCCTGACAAAATTACTAAACCTCTTATTTTTAGTACTTGCCTTCTCTATCGTGAGTTGTGACGATAATGACGATGGAGATGATATGGAACCGATGAGTACCATTGCAGATGTTGTAAGTGATGACGATCGCTTTAGTACATTATTAGCTGCATTAGAAGAAGCGGATTTGGTAAGTACTTTTTCTGGTACAGCATCTTATACGGTTTTTGCTCCAACCGACGAAGCTTTTCAAGCATATCTAGATGCTAATGACTTAACCGCAGAAGAATTATTAAGCAGCGATGCACTTGCCGAGATTTTACAATATCATGTAGTATCTGGTGAAGTAACATCAACTTCTTTATCAAATGGTGGTGTTGAAACTCTATTAGGAGAAGACATCTATGTAAACATAAATAGTGGTGTAGTAATTAATGGTGTTGCTACTGTAACAGAAGCAGATGTTTCAACCTCAAATGGTGTAATTCATGTAATTGACAATGTACTAGAACCAGCCGCAGGAACTATTACAGAAATAGCTGCGGCTAATGATAACTTTAGCACTTTAGTATCGCTTCTGCAAGAGTATGGCCTAGACGAAGCTTTAAATGGAGATGGACCTTACACAGTTTTTGCTCCAACTAACGAAGCTTTTGAAAAAATCTCAGAAGTAATTCCTACTTTATCTGATGCCGAAATTGAAGATATTCTTAAATTCCATGTAATTCCTGCAAGAGCATTTTCATCTGATTTGGCTTCTCAAGACTATGGAACTCTAAACACAAGAAAAGACCTTAATGTTGATCTTTCTAGCGGAATAGTTATAAACGGAACGGAGGAAGTAGACTCCGCAAATGCCAATATTAATGCTACCAATGGAGTGATTCATGTAATTGACGATGTATTGCTTCCTGAAAGAACTGTAGTAGATGTAGCATTATACAATCCAGAATTTTCGCTGCTAGTAGAAGCATTAACCAAAGCAGATTTGGTAGAAACTTTAGACGAAGCTGAGAACCTTACAGTTTTTGCGCCAACAAATACAGCTTTAGAAGCAGCTCTTGGAGAATTAGGTTTTAGTTCTTTAGACGAAGTACCAGTTGCAGCTTTAGTTCCTATTCTTACTTATCATGTTATAGGTGGAGAAGCCCCATTTTTATCGACAGATTTAAAAGACGAAACATACTATACTACCTTAAATGGAGCGGCAATAAAATTTGATGCTGATATACTGAGTCTGATTGATGCAAATGACCAAGAAATTCCTCTTAATGCAGACTTGTTAGATTTAGAAGAAAGTAACGGTGTGGTTCATGTAATTAATGGCGTATTGCTTCCACCATCTGAAACAGTTGTAGATATAGCAGTAGCACAAGACCCAGAGTTTACAACATTGGTGAGTTTATTAGAAAGAGTAGGCTTAGATACAACTTTAGCATCATTAGAAAGCAAGTTTACCGTATTTGCTCCAACAAATCAAGCTTTTGAAGATTTGGGTGTTGATCCTGAAACATTGACAGACGAGCAATTGACCAATATCTTATTATATCATGTAGTAGATGGTAGAGTTTATTCTTCTGATTTAATGGAAGGCGAAGTGAGCACACTATTAACAGATGCTACTTTTACAGTAAACATAAATGGAAGTGTGAGCATTACCGATAATAGCGAAACTACTACAGAAAATGCAACGGTAGTAACCACCGATATACAAGGCACTAACGGTGTAATCCATATAATTGATAAAGTGATTCTTCCAGAATAAAAACAGCGTTTAGTGTAAATGAGTTATAGAAAAAAGCAGGAACCTGACTTCATTGGAGTCAGGCTCTGTTTTTATTTAATTGATTAGTTTGGCAACTAATTGTTTCTGTAATTTTTTATAAATAATATAACCATGTTTAATATCTCAAATAGATATCTGTATATACTACTTTTAGCGATCTACTCATTTTTAAATATTTTGCTAATAGACGGAGACAGGTTGTTTGTGTTTGAAATTAACATGGCTTATTTGTTCCTAACCATATTTGCGAATGTAATTCTAGTTTGGGAATCGAACCGGTTAATACAAATAGCAGATATTTTTAGAAAGCCTTTCAATAGGTTTAAGGTTAATCATTTGATTATCAATTTTATTTATAGTCTAGTTTGTTGCTTGCTTATTTCAGTAATATCGGTTTTTATTATCTTCGAAATACTATCACATCCTTTTCAAAATTTTTATGTAAACTTTAAACTGGCAGTTGGCTTTACTTTTAGGGTAAACTTATTTCTCCACTGTGTAAATGCAATTGTGTTTTATGTAAACAGGTATTCTGCTACCAAAGTAGAAGCCTTAAGGTTTCAGAAACAGTATGCCGAAGCCAAATTTGATGCACTCAAAAATCAAGTTAATCCACATTTTCTATTTAACAGTTTCAATGTACTTTCAACACTCGTTTACAAAGATCAAGACAATGCCATAGAGTTTATCAATCAAATGTCTAAAGTTTATAGGTATGTTTTAAAGCATCAAGACGAAAAATTGGTAAACCTCAGCGAAGAATTGGATTTTATAGATGCATATATTTATTTATTAAAAATTAGGTTTCAGAAAAAAATAAATTTTGACATTCAGCTTTCTGCTGATGTAGAAAGTCTTTTTATCGCACCAGTTACATTACAAATTCTTTTAGAGAATGCCATAAAGCATAATGAAATTTCCACATCAAATCCCCTTCTAATAAAAATTTACAATTCAACTGATAATAACTATATAATAATCGAAAATACAGTTAAGCCAAAGTCTGATAAATATATAGATTCAACATTTGTAGGACTCAAAAACATTAAGGCTAGATACCAGTTTATCTCAGACAAGAGCATAGAGATAAATTTTAACGAGCGAGAGTTTATTGTAAAAATACCTCTCCTACAAATGCTGGAACATGAAAGTATTAATAGTTGAAGATGAAAATCTAGCTTGTGAAAGACTTGCTGACTTAGTAAAACAATACGACGAACAAATAGAAATTGTAGGTTTTTGTGATACAATCAAAGATACAGTTGATTTTTTTGCGAGGGGAGGCCATGTCGATTTGGTGTTTATGGATATTCAACTGGCTGATGGCAAAAGCTTTGAAATTTTTGAAAAGGTTGATTTAGATACACCAGTAATTTTCACTACAACTTATGAGAGCTATATGTTAAAAGCTTTCAAAACCAATAGCATCGATTACTTATTAAAGCCTATTAATTATTTAGAATTAAAAATGGCTATTGACAAGTTTAAAAAGCTATGGCTTAAAAAGGAGCAATTGGTTACAGCCAATGGAGAGGATATTCATGATTTTTCTGGCTTTGATTATCAAAAACTATTGCTTGCAATTGGCAACAAAGACGAGAAGTACAAAAAGCGATTTTTAGTAAAAGTAGGGGATAAGTTTAAGTTTGTGCCAGTTGAAAACATTGGTTGTTTTTATGCAGAGGGTAAAGTAGTTTATTTGTTAGAAAAAAATAATGCTAAAAGATATATTGTAGATTACACATTGGAAGAACTTGAATCTGAGTACTTAAACCCAAAAAGATTCTATAGAATAAACCGAAAGTTTATTATTCATATTGATGATATCCAAGAAATCAGAAATTATGTAAACAGCCGGCTAAAGGTGTTTATCGATACTCCTTGCAAGTATGATTTAATTGTAAGCAGAGAAAAAGTATTAGATTTTAAGAACTGGATAGATAATTAGATAAATGTTTTGGATTAAATAATTACTAGATTAGCTCTTCTGCTGTTGACTTTCCTTTTTGCGAATAAAGGTCAATAACAAATGAATAATATAAAAGTGAATAAAACTTCATCTCTAAAAAAGCTAGTGATTAATAAGACAGAGTTATTTCTTATTTTCAGGAGGGAAATCAATCCCATTTTCTTTGATTAATTCATAGCCATACTTCATAATTATTTCAATAACAGGAATTGCTTTCTTACCTTTTTCTGTTAAAGTGTATTCTACTTTAGGTGGTACTACTGCATATACTTTCCGGTTAATCATTCCTTTACTTTCTAGTTCTCTTAGCTGGCTAGTAAGCATTTTGTCTGTAATATGGGGGATATCATTTTTTAACTCGCTAAAGCGTTGCGGGCTGTTTTGTAATCTCCATAAGATGGGCATCTTCCAAGTACCTCCTATGTGGCTAATTGCAAATTCTATTGGAGTATAATAAAGTTTTTTATCATGAAAGAACTCTGGCATTTTATCTATTTTTAGTATAAACAGCTATTTTATTATTTTGAACACATCCTATCCAATAAGAATTTCCTACTTCTATAGTTACAGTTCCATTTGCAAATTTTTGATTCCCACCATCAATTAATTTTTGGTAAGTCAGCAACTCAGGATTCAGTTTTATCACTTTAAAATACATGTTTTCTGCATTTATACCCTTACTTGTAAATACTTTGTGGGGTAAACCTTTTTGTCCTGTTATTAGCAATAATCCATCATTTGTCCATCTAATGTTATCGGGTAAAAAATCTATTTTAATACTTGTGAGCTCCAATTTATCTAAACTCATTTTGTAAATAGTTTTGCTAGCCCATTCAGAAATTATCAAATAATCATAAGTAGGGGAGATGGCAATCCCATTTGCAGCAGAAAAAGATTTAGAAGATAAAGCTTGCCATCCAGATATTGAATTCCATTTCCAGATTTGTCCGGTTGGTAATGTCTTTTGAAATTTTTCAAGAAAGTTTCTATCATTAGAATTATACATATTAGTGGCATAAATATTCCCTTCTTTATCAGTAACTAATCCATTAGCCCATACATTTTCTGGAAAAATAATAGATTGAACCCAAGTTAAGTTTGGTTTCTCATTCACTAATGTCAAATTATAAATTTCTATCTTTTCAGTTGATGCATGGTTGATTACATATAATCGAAAATTCGATTTATTTAATTCTTTTAAGTAGATACCATGTGGTGCATACCGTTTATCGTTTTCTATTGTAGCATTGAGAGGTATTATTTTTTCAGTGATCGTGTTTATGGCATATAAACCTCCATACTCATTTTCATTTTTAGCCATAGAACTAATAATTACCCAATTAGTGCAAGGTATTTTAACTAAATCTTCTGGATTATCAATCTGTTTAATATAGTGCGAAAATGATGTTAAATTCTCATTAGATTGAGAATAAAGGCAATGGTTAATAGCAAATAATATTAGTATAATTCTCATGTATTTGTTATTTGATTTTTTCAAATGTATGAGACTTAAATATTGATTAATAGATACTTACTATTTAGTATGATACTTTCGAAATGGTAAGTAAGCACTTTTATAGGGCAACAATTAGGAGTTTTGTGAAAAAACTAAAATGAGATTCAACAAAACTTTATTTATTCTTTCACTAGGTACTTTTGGAATAACCAATACTGAATTTTCTGTTATAGGAATACTGCCAGATTTAGCAAAAGCCTTTAATGTTTCTATAAGTAAAGCCGGTTGGTTATTGAGTGTATTTGCAATAATTGTGGCTGTTTTTGGTCCATTTATGATGATTTTTTTATCGTTAATAAATAAGAAAAAATTATTAGTCTTTTCTTTGATGGTGTTTACCGTATCTAATTTTTTAACTCCTTTAGTTAATCAGTTTAATTACTTACTTTTTGTAAGAATGTTACCTGCTTTTTTTCATCCGGTTTATTGGTCTATAGCATTATCAATTGCCAGACAGAATTCCAAAAAGAGCGAAGTATCTAAAAATATAAGTGTGATTTTTGCCGGTCTCACCATTGCAACTGTTATGGGTATTCCTTTGGCTACTCTTACCTCATCTTTACTAAATTGGAGATTTTCGTTTATCATTTCTGGGCTTATCAATTTAATCTCTCTACTGGGAATTGTTGTGTATTTGCCACCAACCAATAATATGGGAAGTTTAAAAATTCACTATGATTACCAATTTTTAAAGAACAGAATTTTGTGGACGAACTTTCTACTAGTTTTTCTAATCATTACAGCTATGTATACCACTTACGGATATATGGCCGATTTTTTAAAAACAGTTTCAGGTTTGAGTGGTAAGCAAATAAGTATTATGTTTTTGATTTTCGGCATAACAGGAATTTTCGGAAATAAATTAGCTGGGAAATTTATGGATATATCGCCTCAAAAGACTACTCTCTATTTTATTCTAGCATTATTAAGTACACATGTTTTGTTAAATTATTTCGGGATTATGTATATTCCACTAGTGATTATCATCTTGTTTTGGGGCTTAATTCATTCTGGTGGTTTTTTAATTAGCAATGTCGTATTAACTTCAATTGAAACAGAAAACCAAGAAATGTTAAATACCATTTTTACCTCGTGCGGTAATTTTGCAGTTACGGCAGGTTCGATTATCGGAGGATATTGGATTGCTAACAATGGGATTCACAATATTGCATGGGCTAGTATCATCATTCTGTGTTTATCGCTTATAGTATTTAGGCAAAAGTTAAAATTAACTACTAACCTTTAACCTAAAATTCTATCTAAACATTTTGTTGTAATACAGTAGAAATATATACTGATATTTTTGAAGGTTACAAATAAAACCGCTCGGGAGGGATATTTTTGAGACTCTAGAATGATTAGTCATTTTGATGATTTAATTGAAAGATTATAAAAACTGCAATTGCGAATAATATAGTTTAATTATATATTTACTGCAATTACGAAAAATATTACTTTATATAATTAAGTAAACAGAAGATAAAAATGAAAAAATCGCCTGATAATCTACCTCCAAAATGGCCTTTAGGCATATTGAAATTCTTCTTAAAAGATGAATATCTGGAAGAAATAGAGGGTGATATGGAAGAGATATTTCAGGAAAATGTAGAGCAGTTTTCAGTAAAAAGAGCAAGAAGAATGTACACATGGGAAATGCTGAAATTACTACGTCCTACATTACTAAAAAACTCAAATATTTTCTCTTCATCCAACAACGTAGCTATGTTCAGCAATTATTACAAAATTTCGATAAGAAACTTGTTGAAGCATCCGCTAAATTCTTTTATCAATATTGTAGGTTTATCAGTAGCTATTGGTATTTGTCTCGTTGTTTATGCTTTTATAGAATATGCTTATGGCATCGATAACTTTCATCAGAATAAAGAAAAGGTTTTTCTCGCTACTTCTTTAATTAATAGAGAGAATGTAAACGAACAATATGGTACTTCTCCACGACCATTAGGAGAGATATTAAAAGCTGATTTTGAGCAAGTAAACAAGTTTTGTAGGGTAGAAGATCAGCAAGTTGTTTTAAAGTACGAAGATCATGTTTTTCAGGAGCAAGTTCGCTTTACAGATGCAGCGTTTCTAGAAATGTTAACTTTTCCATTGAAGTGGGGCAGTCCACAATCTTTAAACGATGCGAGTGGTATTGTGCTAAGTTCAGATATGGCAATAAAATATTTTGGAGAGACAAATCCAATTGGGCAAGATCTATCTATGATATTTAATAACGGTGAAAATAAAGCATTTAAAGTAGCTGGTGTCGCAGAAGCTTTTCCTAAAACTCATGCAATTCATTTTGATTTTTTAGTCAATTTTGAAAACTTAAAGCTGAGTTCACCCAATTACGATTTTCATGATTGGCGTAATTTTATAAGTGCTACATTAATCGAAGTAGATAACCCTTCTGATATTCTTTCCATCGAAAATACTATACAAAAGTATGTGAAATTGCAAAATGAAGCAGAAAAAGACTGGCCTGTTAGCTCATTCGAATTTGTTGCTCTAGCTAATTTATATAAAAATTCTGGTGCAATAAAGAATGATATCTCAATGAATCCTCCACTTGAAGCTCAAATTGCATTGCCGCTTATAGGTTTGTTTATGTTGTTGCTAGCTTGTTTTAATTACATAAATATTGCAATTGTATCTGCAACAAAAAGATTAAGAGAAATTGGAGTTAGAAAAGTAATGGGAGCAAGTAGAAATAAAGTAATAATACAATTCTTAACTGAAAACCTAATTTTAACTTTTGCTGCAAGTTTATTTGGTTTAATCTTGGCACTTACCGTTTTTATTCCATGGTTTGTACAACTTACTTCAAGACCATTAGAAATCTCACTCGTAGATGAAAAGCTATGGATTTTTATAATAGGTATGATACTGTTTACAGGTTTAGTTTCTGGATTGTACCCATCAATATATATTTCGCAATTTGGCATTATTAAAATATTAAAGAATTCAATTCAATTCGGTAAAAAGAATACAGTTACCAAGCTTTTCTTAGGTATTCAAATGATTTTGGCTTGTATTTTAATCACAGGAGCTGTTATGTTTTCGCAAAACAGTTCTTTTTTATATAAAAAAAAATGGGGTTATAATCCTGATAATGTGGTGTATATGAAAGTGCCAGATTATACAGCATACGAAAGAATGGCTGATGTTTTAAACCAAAAAGCAAAAGTTCTTTCTATTTCCGGATCGAAACACCATTTAGGAAAAACTCAAGATATTAAAGTTTTACATCTTACTGATTTTGAATATGAGGTGAATCATTTAGCTGTTGAGGCTAATTATTTTAACACACTTGGATTACAATTGGAAGAAGGTCGATTTTTTCGAGAAAACTCTGAAAATGACAAAAAGGCAATTATAGTTAATGAACTGCTGGTAAAAAACCTAGGTTTAGAACAGCCTCTTGGCAAACTATACGAAATAGATAATATCAAATACGAAATAATAGGTGTATTAAAAGATTTTCATAATAAGAATTTCTACTACGAGATTCAACCCACGATTTTTACTGTTGCCAAAAAGGAAGAATATACTTATTTGAGTGTAAAGGTAAATAAAAGAGAGCAAGAGCATATTTATGAAGTAATGCAAGCTAATTGGTCTAATTTGTTTCCAGAGCTTCCTTTTACTGGAGGTTACCAAGAAGATGTATGGGGAACCTTTTTTAATGACTTAGAAATACAAAATAAGTTTACTAGATCAATTGCTTTTGTTGCCATTTTGTTAGCAGGCTTAGGTTTATATGGATTGGTTACTTTAAATATATCTGGCAGAGTAAAAGAATTTAGTATAAGAAAAATTTTGGGAGCAGATTTTACAAACATAGTAGTAAGTATTACTAAAGAATATTGGTTGTTGAGTTCAATAGCTATGTTGATTGGCGGACCAATTAGTTATTTTTTAATCAAAAAACTGATTGTTTACATGTATGCATATCCAATACCATTAGGGTTTACAGGTATCATCTTATCAATATCGATACTGATGTTTATATTGTTAGCAGTTGTTTCGACTCAGATAAGAAAGGTGGTAATATCGAATCCGGTAAAAGGCTTAAAAGGTGATTAAATACTAATAGGCTTTAAAAGCTAATAGAAATTGTTAAAACTCTAAATGAACCAATACTGAATCATTGGTTCATTTAGAGTGGAAATATGTTATGGAATAGTGGAGGATACAGGCAAAATAGCTAATCGAGTTTAAAAGAATTCTCGATTGTTTGCTCAAGCATTTTCTCACAATACATTAAAATCAATCTTTAGAATAGCTGAACGCCGAAAAATTTAGTGAGTAATGTTAAGACGAACATAAATCCTAAAACCACTGGGCATACATATAAAATCATAAAGCTGAAATACTTTTCTAAAAGTGAGCCTTGATAGCAAGGGCAAACGCATATAAATTATAATCTAATAATGGTTTCTCTATACTCATCAGAGCGAGCTGCTTTGAGCATTTTTCTATTGAGACTAACCGTATCTTTATTAGATTTTAACAAACTGGTAGCAATTCTGAGAACAGCACCAAAGTTTCGTGCAGCATTATCCTTTCTCTTGGTACTAAAATCTTCACCAAATTGTACATCTAGTGACCAATGTAATTGATTTTCTATCGTCCAATGTCCTCTAATAATTTGATTAAACCGTTCAGGTGTACCCTGTAAACTACTCATGTAATATCTATGCTCACGACTTACTTTACCTGAAGCTACTACTTCTCTATAAGAGGATATTTCGATAATAGTACTTAATCCTGTCCAACCTTGTAAGCACTCTTCTCCTATAAGATGAGCAGGTAATACTCGACACGAACGGCATTCTATCCGTCCATGTCCTTTATCCCAACTATCCACAGCTTTCAACTCAGAGTGACCAAAACAGGATTCCACTTTATGAAGTAACTTCTTTTGATTAGCTTTTAAGCCTATCACGTAATCTGCTTCCTGTTTAACTATCTTCTCTGTAATCTTTTTTTGGCATCCAATCGCATCAATGGTGATAACTGTTCCCTTTAACTCTAGCAAATCTATTAAAGCAGGGATACTGACTATCTCGTTAGATTTATCATCTGTATAATATTGTCCTAAACATATTTGTAGTTCACTACACCAAGCCTCTACTAAATGTACTGCACCTTTACCTCCTTGATTACCAGGTAGTTGCTGTTCTTTCTTAGTAGCACTACGGGATAGTTTTTTTCCATCGAAGTTGATAACTGTTCCTTCTTTTAGTAGTAAACCTTCTGTAACCCAGTCGATAAAGCAGTGCTCAAATGATGTATAATCTAAATGAGAAAATACACGATTAAGGGTGTCATGCGAAGGTGTTCCCTGCAAAAAGGGTAGATATTTACGAAGCCATGTTAATTTTTCCTCTCCAAAATCGGCTATCTCTTCCCAATATCTACATCCACTTATTACCGCACTAACTGTAAGAAATAGTATTTCGTTAAGTGGATATAATTGGTTGCGTTCCATGCGGAAATCTTCAATATTAGATAGCTTTGGTAATAAAGATGATAGGTAACTGCTCGGAGTAGGCATATGAAAAATAGTATTTATTGGAAAGATAAAACTTTTTCATTTATATGCGTTTGCCCTTGCCTTGATAGCTTTTAAATCCATATGAGATTTCAGCCGAAAGGTTATTCATTTTCCATTTATATGCTATAAATATACTTAAAAGAAATCCGCCTAGTGGTAAGCTTATTACAAAGAAGATATCTTGTACTACATCCATAAAAGTTTTGCTGCTTCCTTCATAAAAGGTGAAATTGCTCAAAAAGTCAACTGCTCCGTAACTCAACATACTTGGTAAACCTATTAGAAATATTAAAATGGCCATTACAGATACAGCTTTAATTCTGCTCCATTTTTTTTCATCAATTAGATAGGCTACAGGTACTTCTAACAAAGAAATTGTGGAAGTTAAAGCAGCAAAACAAAGTAGAAGAAAGAAACTGCCACCTACAAATTTACCTACTAATACCGGCATAGATTTAAATACGCCAAGTAATGCAACGAAAACAAGTCCTGGGCCTTCACTAGGAGATTGCCCCTGAGAAAATACTAAGGGGAAAATCATAAGTCCTGCTAGAAAAGCAACAAGGGAATCTGTAATTGTTACCATCGTAGCAGAGCTGATGATATTATCATTTTTGCCAATATAAGAACCGTAAGTAATTAAAGCTCCCATGCCCAAACTTAATGAAAAGAAAGCCTGACCCAAGGCAGAATAAATTGTAGCAGGATTTATCAGGCTAAAATCGGGCAATAGATAGAATTCAACACCTTCCTTTGCATTGGGCAACGTTAATCCATAAATAATAAGAACTATTAAAATAAAGAATAAGGTAGGCATCAGTACTTTAGAAGCACCTTCAATTCCTTTCTGAATCCCTTTATACACAATAAAGGCAGTCAACAACATAAAAATGATACTGTATATTAAATTGTCTAGAAAATCAGCTGTATAGTTCTTGAAATAAGCACTAAAATCTGTTTCTTGGAATATATCTCCTTTTACAATTTGAATAAAATAACCTAATGCCCAACCCGAAACTACATTGTAGAAAGAGAGAATCATAACACCACATATTATCCCAAATAAGCCTACCAAAGCCCAGCTTTTACCACCTAGCTTTTTGTAAGCTCCATATGGATTAGCAAGTGTGTTTCTACCCACTGCAATTTCTCCAACCATAATCGGTAAACCAATTAGAAAAATGCAAAGTATGTAGATTAACAAAAATGCGGCACCACCATTTTGGCCAGCTACATAGGGAAACTGCCAAATATTACCTAAGCCAACAGCAGAACCAGCTGCCGCAGCAATAAACCCTAATTTACTTGAGAAACCTCCTCTACTATTATTATTCATATAAATTGATTACAAATATCAAATATAACATTATCTTTTAAAATGGTTGTTTTAAGTACTTTTTATTCCAATAGAAAATGCCAAAATTAATGTAGTATAGTAAATTAATTGGCATAGCTATTTGGTTTAAATATATGAGACGAAGTTATCATTTTCCTTCAATATCTGTTGATTTAAGACTTTAATAATTAATCTATTCTGGTAATACTGGCAGACTTTTACAATGCTCAACATTACACCAAAACCAATGTTTATTTTAAGACATTGTTATAACATCGTCTTACCACTTTGACCTTTCGAATTTTCTAGCTCAATTTAATCAAAATAGGCTATTTTATATTGTTCAAACTGATTTTGAAGAGCGTTAAATCTATTGATTTTGAGTAGGGATGGCCCCACTTATCTTGAAACTAATAAGGAGAATTAAGCAACATGCAAAGTGATAGCAATTGTAAAACTTGAAAAATCTCTCTAGAACATTTTTATTTGCAGGCCTTATTCGTAGTCAATTTTAAAAAACTCAAACAAACCAGTGGTTATAACTTTTTTAGACATATTTATTCTTACCGCTTTGTTACAAGGTGTTTTTATGGGAACATCTTTAATAATTTCAAGATTCTTAAAAAGTAAACCCAATAAATATCTAGGTCTCACAATCATTACATTAACTTTTTTAACCTTTTTGGGTTGGCAAAGCTCTGATGCACCAATACTAAAAATCTTATTATCAATTAGATGGGATTTTCTATTCCCTGTCTTTTTATTTCACTATTTCATCCTTTATTTAAATCACCGTTTTAAAGATAAATCGTGGACAAAATTCCTCTATTTGCCATTTTGCATTTCTTTAATTATCCATTTGGTATTAGAAGTAGGATTCATTTTTAAATTTTTATCATTTGATAGTTCAAGTTTTGGATTTAAAGTATTTAAGGGCATTGAGTATAACTTAAGCTTCTTTTATGGCTTGTTTTTAATGATTTGGTCTGCTAGGCTAATTTGGACAGATCGCAATATTCAACATGAAAATGAAAAGTGGATAAAGCGAATGAGCATTTTAACTTTTCTATTCTATTTTCTATGGTTTTTGGTAGACAATTTGGCAAACCGTTTAAATTATGATTTTTGGATGGCTTTATGGGTAGGGCTTTCTTGTGCTTTTTTAGGTGTCATATATTTTGGGGTATATCGAATGCAATTACTAAATCAAAAAGAAGAATTGAGTAAGATTTTTAAAAAGCAGAAAAATTTAGGAGAACAAGAATCAAAAACGCCCTCAAATACAGATAAACATTTTAATGAGTTAGAGAAGCTTATGTTAGAAGATAAGCTATACAGAAATCCAGATTTAAGCCGAGATGATGTTGCTGAAAAATTAGGTATTAGTAGTGGTTATTTATCTCAAGTATTAAAAAATGCTTCTGAGAAAAACTTCTCAGATTATATAAATAATTACAGAGTACAGGCCGCTAAGCAAATGTTATCTAACCCAAGTTTTGATAAGTTTTCCATACAAGCAATTGGTACTGAAGCTGGCTTTAAATCTAGAAGTGCCTTTTATAATTCCTTCCAAAAAGCAATTGGCCAATCACCCGGAAAATTCAAAAAAGGGTAATTCTCATGTCCTAATTTCTCAACTTCTGCCATTTGGGGACAGCTAAAACCATTTTTTTTAGTTTTTATGATTTTTGGACGCCTTTCTTTGCAGCACAAAATCTAGTGTTCTCAAATTAATATTTCAAATTGTTCTATGAAAGAAAGCCTAAATAAAAGACTAAGAAAAAACTTCTTAAAACGAGCAGACTCAAATAGTTTCACCATTCTTAACCTAAGCTGCAAAACTGCTTAGAAAGCTCATTTCAATTAATCTTAAAATGTAAATTACTATTAAAGAAATTGGATATTTCGATAAGTTACATTGAAAAATTAACAATGTACTTCCAGTTTCTCTAACCCAATCAATTGCTAAACAACATAATGATGAAAGTATATATTATAATATGTGCCATTATATGGGGCATACCTTTAAATCTATTTGCTCAGCAAAAAGATTCAACTGAAATTTATCAATCTGAAAAGTTGAGTGTCGATTCCATACCAAAGCCAGAGAAACAAATAAGTTTACTAAAAAAATCAGTTTTGCCAGTATCGTTAATTCTTGTAGGCTCAGCAATTAGTGGAAGTCCTTTTGAAAAAAATATAAAGTATAAAATAAGAGATAACATTATCGATGATTTTGCTTTGCCTATAGACGACTTGATGCAATATGTACCAATTGCCGAAATTTATATCGCTGATATTGTTGGAGTGAAAGCTAAGAATCATTGGTTTGACCAAACAAAGTATTTGATTATTTCCAATGTTATTACTTCTTCACTTACACAAGCTGGGAAACGTATAATCAATAAACAACGCCCTAACGGTTCAGACTACTCGTTTCCGTCTGGTCATACATCATTTTCATTCACCAACTCTGCGGTTTTATTTGAAGAATTCCGGGATAGTTCTACAGGATTGGCTTATAGTGGATATTTCCTCACATCGACTGTTGGCGCACTTAGGGTAATTAATAATAAACATTGGTTATCAGATGTATTAGTGGGTGCAGGACTTGGAATTTTAGTTACAAAATTGGTATATCATTATGAACCACTTAAAAACTGGAATCCATTTGAGAAGACTAAAAACCTCACTTTCATTCCTAAAGTCAATGGCTCCAATTATGGTTTTAAATTGATTTATAAGCTGTAATATTTAATTAGTTATCAAAACAGCGATTGAAAGTATGAGATTACATATACTTTCAATCGCTGTTTAAAATGTGCCTATCAGATTAGTTTCACTCCCATTTCGGATGCTTTTTAAATTCATTTTCTAATGTGGTTCTTATTGTAATTTCATCTACTGTGAGTGAATCAAAATGCAGAGGATGTTTTTCCAGTTTATCTTTTTTTAGGTTGTAAAAACTACTGTCAGGGTACAATTTATAAGTTAGTGATCTTACAAATTGATTTCTATATTTATTTACATTTTTGCCCCATTGCGGGTCATAATGCACAAATGCCAACTCCCTCGGCAGTTGCTCTTTGCCGGTTAATAAAGGATAAAAACTTTTTCCATCAGATTGAGCATCACTGTTTGTTAATTGAGCCAATGTTGGAAAAAAATCACTAAACTCAATCAATTCATTATATATAATTTTTTCTTTAATCTGTGCAGGCCAATAAGCTATTAATGGCACATGTGTTCCAGCATCTGTTGTGTTACCTTTTCCACCAATTATAAGTTCATTCGCCAAATGCGATTGAATTGCTGTATTGGTACCATTATCACCTGTGAAAATTACAATTGTGTTTTCATCCAGATTTAAATCTTCTAGTTTATTGATAATCTTGCCTACTATTTTATCTGTATAAGCCACCATATCTTTAAAATAAGTGGGGTCATTTTTATACCTTAATTCTTGATTACTCCAATCTTCCGAATCTGGTGTTGGTACAAATGGATCGTGAACCAAAACCATTGGGTAGTAAACAAAGAATGGTTTGTCTTTTTTTCTTTCAATAAAGTCCAGTATAAAGTTTGAAAAAATATCTGGACCATAATCATCAATATTTCTTTCCAGAACTTTACCATTCTGTTCTATTAATGGGTTTGCGAACCTTTCTCCATCATTTCTACCTTTTGTTAGTTGCCATAAGCAATATTCTTCAAATCCGAATTTATTAGGTCTGGTGTTGTCGTTCCAATCGGTTATCGTGTCTTTATATGCCAGTCCATTTAATTGCCATTTACCAGCTATACAAGTTTGGTATCCAGCATCTTGCATTAGATTTCCAATGGTGTATTCAGATAGATTTAAATGTCCAAAAAAATCGTAGTTTCTGTAGTTATATTTACCAGTCATAATTTTCACTCTGGAGGGCGTGCACAAAGGCTGAGAAACACAATTAGAAAAAAGGATTCCCTTAGAGGCTAACTTATCAATGTTGGGTGTGCTATATGAGGTAGAGCCGTAAGCTCCAATGCATTCATAACCCATATCATCAACCATTATCAATATTACATTAGGTCGATTTTGTTCTGGTTTTGGAGAACAAGATATGATAATTAAGGTAAATAATATTATTAAATTTCGAGTAAAAGTTCTCATTTGTTCTATTTTCAGTAATTAGCAAATTGCTTCGTAGATAAATCTAATACATAGATTCAATTTAATCTTGAATATAACACCAATAGGGTAAATAGAACTTATTATTACCTCTAAACATTAGGAAAAATCAGCATTGTTTATTGGCAAAATAGAAATGATGAATTATTCACCTTTTTGCTTGTAGTGACCTTAGAAGCAGGAAAAACGATTTAAGAAATTTCAGAAGGGTATAGGCTTTAAGCAATATTTTGAGTCTTAACTGTTACTAGTAATAATTAAATATTATAAAGTTATAATTCAATTTAATCGCTATCATAAATAAATAGTACAATACTTACGTTAGAAAAGTGCATTAATAAAAAAATCTATTACGATAGGTAATCAGATACTTTCATGATATATACTAAATTCAATTTAATCTTTACATTTCTTTTTTGTCTATTATTAACCAATTATACACTTGCCCAAGTTACTATAGAAGATGAAGAGCTTGAATCTGATGATAATTTTTCAAGTTCCATGTCATTTACATATAATGCTCCATCAGCAAATAAGCGTCTTATAATTCTTGGAATATCTGCTGAGTTTTCAGGTGCAAATGCTGTGAGCTCAATTACTTACGGAGGAAACTCGCTTACAGAGATTAATGATATTTCTGTAGGTTCTCCACAAAATCAATATGCCGCTTTATTTTATATTAATGATGACGGAATTAGCTCCCGATCGAATAATACAATAAATATTATCTTTAATGATGCCTCAAATAATATAAGGGAATGCTTTGCGAGTCTGGTATTATTGTCAAATGCAGATCAAAATACGCCTGTTTCAGAATCGAGGACTAGCAGTGCTAATTCAGATACAGAATTAACTGTAAACACAGATATTGAAGCATTTGTAAATGATATGGTAGTAAGTGTGATTGCTGATGATGATAATGGGGACGATTTGGATGCTCTAGATGGATTTACCGAATTGCATAATGAAAATGGTAGTCGCAGTACACATGCATTTAGTTATTTAGAAATTACAACTGATGGTGATTACACTCCCGGTTTTGAGATTGATGGAGGAGGACCAGGAGGAGGAGGTTCTTCAAATTCGAGAATGGCTTTAGCCGCAGTGAGGATAAATAGTAGTACAACCAATCCGGGAGGAATTGGAGATGCACTTGAACTTTGGGTAAAAGCTGATAGCGATGTTTTAAATGGTGGAGCTAATGCAAATGATGGAGATGATGTTGATGAATGGTCAGATCAGTCTGGTTCGAGAAGTAATGAATTAATGCCTAGAACGCTAGATGCCCCAACATTTAGAAATAATACAACAGATAATGTAAATTTTAATCCTACAATTGAGTTTGATGGCACTAATACAGCCTTAAGTTTGGGTAATGATTATATCTATTCTTCTAGTGATGGGTTAACAATATTTAGTGTAGTTGTTCCTGATAATAATGCTGCAAGTAAAGACAGACAGTTTATTGTAGATTTTGGTTTCCATGCAGAAGAAGGCTATGGTTTCACATATTCTTCTAATAACATGTTTTCTTATACTTCTATCAACCATGGAGGAGGAGCTATTGATAATACACATTCCAATGGTACAAATCCAGTAATTTTAACCTTCGATGCAGATTTTTCTTCAACTACTGGCCTTTATATAAACAATTCTTTACTTACGAGCACAAGTTCAACTCCATCTGCGCTAACTGCAACAGAAATTAGAGAAAGTACCAATCCAGCAGCAGAGAGGGGGCCTTTTACATTGGGTAGTCAAGCTAAAAGTGGAAATATAGATTGGGATGATTACAGGCGTTTTGATGGCAAAATATCCGAGGTTTTGGTGTATTCAAAAGACATGAGTTCAGTAGAAATACAACAAATAGAAAGCTATCTGGCTATTAAATATGGCATTACCATTGGCAGTATCAGTAACACTTTCGATTATGTAGATAGTGATGGCTCAGTTATTTGGAATGGTAATTCTACCTATCAAAACGATATAGCCGGTATAGGTAGAGATGATGATTCAGGACTAAATCAAAAACAATCTAGAAGTAATAACAGTGATGCCATACTTTCTATTGGATTAAATAATATTGAAGATACCAACTCTGAAAATACCAGTACATTTACAACCGATAAAAGCTTTCTTATTTGGGGTAATAATGGGCAAATTGGAGAAAGTGATGGCTATGATGATGTAGGTACTACAGAAGAAGGGGAAGAAATTGAAATACGCATGAAACGTATTTGGTATGTTGAAAATACAAATAATATAGGTAGTGTAAAGTTACAATTCGACATGTCTGGTGTGCCTGATATTGATGGTTTAGCAGGTGGAAATGATTTGCAATACGTAAGATTATTAATTGATGAAGATGGCACATTTGCCAGTGGAGCTAGTTCTATTCTGTATACAACTTACGATAACTCAACCGATATTATCGAGTTTGATCATGAGTTTACCAGTTCAGATGGCTTTTACTTTACATTAGGCTCAGTGAATGCGGCTGTTACATCTTTGCCAGTAGACTTACTTTATTTTAACACAAAACTTACGGATAACAAACCTTATTTAAGTTGGGCAACTTCTTCTGAATCTAATAATGATTACTTTGAAGTACTTAGATCGTTTGATGGAACAAACTGGGAAAGTATAACTACAATTAATGGAAAAGGTAATTCAGATGAAATGGTAAGCTATTATTACCATGATACTGAACTCAATACTTCCAATACTACCATTTATTATATGCTCAAACAAGTTGATTACGATGGAAATTTTGAGTATTCTGATATCAACTCGGTACAATTACCTAGCAATAAAGCGATCATTTATATTTATCCAAATCCTGTGGAGGATATACTGAATGTGAACTTCTTAAGCAACCAAACCAAGAGTCATAATATCATTTTTGTAGATATTACAGGAAATGTTATCGAAAGTATTTCTACAAGTGAAAACCAAAATGAAATTGATATTAGGCATCTTACTTCTGGCTTATATATCATAAGAGTATCTGAAACAGCCACTCATGAGATTCTTATTAATGAAAAAATTGTAATTACTAAGTAATGGCAGCTTATGCTCATTTTTTATTATAGTAATTTTTAAGAATATGTTGAGGTAATACATTTCCACATGGTTAAGTTTAGTTTCTCAAAAGATGCATGCGAATTATTACAAGTAATTTGGCTGTAAAACTTTCCCAATTTAATGCTAACGTAATTGCCTCTTTTTTCTCAAAAAAGACTATCAAACATAGTAGAAAGAGATTTATCTTAAAGTGTACAGATTAGCTATGCAAGCTCTGGAAATAGCTATTTGATCCCCAAAGATTTTTTGTGGCAAATAGACCATACAGATCATTTTTATACCTTTTATTTATTGCAAATTTTTTTTTTAGAATAAACTCGACTTAAAATTTGGTAAAAAATCTAAAGTAATTTTAGTGTTGATTTAGTAAGGTACTTAGTTTGAAATTAAACTTCATTTTCGCTAAATTGTTTACAGGTTGTTATGTGTCAATATTAGAGGATTATTAAATAAAAAAGTAAGGGTATCGACCTTTTATTAGGTGTTTAATAACATTTATTAGAAGTTGAGTAAATATAAAAAATAATGATAAAATGTATAAATAAGCCATGTAAATCTAATTTTTTATACAAAGAACATATAATTATTTCATTTATAGTTTTGATAGCGCTTACAAAGGTAAATGCTCAATCTCAACTCACATTTCAGAATTATACAACATCAGATGGACTTACAAATAATACTGTTTGGGACATTCTCCAAGATACTTCTGGATATATCTGGATAGCTACTAATGAGGGCATCAATAAGTTTGATGGCTATACTTTTCAAAAATATCTTTATTTACAAGAAGGTAAGATAAAAAACCAAGCAGTAAGATCACTAGAAGAAGACAATCATCATACTATTTGGGCTGGAACTTGGGGAGGAGGTGTTTATATTTATAATGCAACCTTAGATAAGTTTAAACATATTTCTTTAGCTTCAGATTCCTCTAATTACAACTATAACTTTATACATGATTTGCACCTAGACAAAAGTGGAAATATGTGGGTAGGTACTGTAGGTGGTTTGGTAAAATTTAATACTAATGATTATAGTTTTTCATACTTTCAACAAAGTGTTTCCGGTGCAGAAAGTACTGATAATTATTATATATATTCAATTACTGAGGATGAAGATGGTGCAATATGGGTGGGTGCTTCCGAAGTGGGATTAATGAAAATAAATACTAAGGATGAATCAATTGAAAAATTTACTAGCCAATCGGATATTGGAAATAATGTAAATGATTTTGTAACATCAGTTTACTATGATAGAAAAGGAAGATTATGGGTCGGTACTTTTGAAGAGGGACTTGGTTTACTTGAAAAAGGTGAAAATGAATTTATAAACTATAAGTTTGATCCTGATAATGCTAATAGTTTACCTCATAATCAAATTGAAAACATTATTGAAGACAAAGAAGGTAATATTTGGATAGCAACAGACAATGGTCTTAGCTTATATGTTGAAGAGGAAAACAATTTCTTTAATTTTAAAAATAACCCTTATGATAATCTAAGTATATCCTCAAATTCTGTAAAATGTATATTTGTAGATAATAACAATCGCTTATGGGTAGGTATTTATAAAACAGGTGTGAATCTGTCAAATATTTACTCCAAAAACATCAATTACTATTACCAACAAAGAGGGAACAATTCGTTATCCCATAATTTAGTATCTACTTTTATCGAACTAGATTCAAATAATATTTTAATTGCCACTGATGGGGGAGGTTTAAATTGGTTTAATAGCTCGAAAAATGAGTTTACTCATTTTGTACATGATAAAGATAATCCTTCATCAATAGCGTCAAACAAAGTTCTTACTTTAGCAAAGGGACAAAATGATGATATTTGGATTGGTTTCTGGAATGGGGGAATTGATCATTTCAATTTGAAAACACGTAATTTTGAGCATTTCAATATTGATGTAGTAGATTCAGAAAATAAGTTACCAAGTAATAGTATTACCTCAATAGTTAAGGATAGAGAAGGATTATTATGGATAGGCGCTTTCGGTGAGGGCTTACTTTCGTTTGATCCAGTCACAAAAAAATTAGAGTCACACACACCCGAATCAGGCAAGTCAGAGCGCATGGTATATGACAATGTATGGTCTTTATTAGTTGATAAAGATGATAACATTTGGGTTGGGAGCCACGAAGGGTATATTTATAAGTTGAATAGAAAAGATAATAGTTTTGAGTACATAACATATTACCTAGACCTACAGAAGTACAAGGATTTATCACAATCGTACTCTTTGAGGACCATTTAGGTCGGGTATGGACAGGTTTAGAAGGAGGTGGATTACGATTATTAAATGACATCAATCAAACTTTTCCAGTTTATACAACAGCTGATGGTTTACCGGGTAATACGGTTCAATCGATAGAAGAAACCGCTGATGGTAAACTTTGGCTGGGTACAAATGAAGGTATCGTAGAGTTTGACCCTCAAACAAAAAATTTTAGAATTAATAGATTGAATGAAGGTCAGCAAAAACTGACACCTAGCAGACAAGCATCTAAGTTACTTTCTACAGGTGAGCTTGTATTTGGAGGTACTAATGGGTTTAAAATATTTCATCCAGATAGTTTAAAAGATATTAATAATGCTTCTCGAATCATGTTTACAAATTTTGAGATTTTTAATCAACCTGTTCAGATAGGTGCAGAAAACTCACCACTTAATAAGCATATTAATTATGTAGATACTATTACACTTCCACATAATAATTCTGTTTTTAGTATTTCATATACCGGCATTAATTTTATAGATCCTTCAATGATAAAATACCGCTATAGGCTCTTAGGATTTATAGATGACTCTTGGCAAAATGTTGGCATTGAAAGAAAAGTTACCTATACAAATTTACAACCTGGAAAATACGTATTCGAAGTAGAAGGAGAGATAAATGCTGAAAAGATATCTTCAAGAATTTTACATATTATTATTCAACCACCTTGGTGGGCCACTACTTGGTTCAGACTGCTTGCGTTATCTTCGTTATTACTATTACTATATGGTATTTATTGGTATCGTCTAAAAAGAATTAGACAGCAAAATAAAATTCTTGCAATTAAGGTAAATGAAAGGACAAATAGATTACAATCTGCTAATGCCGAATTAAGGCAAAAGAACTATTTTATACAAGAACAAAAGGAGGAGATACAAGCGCAAGCTGAGGAGTTAGAAGAGTATACCAAAGAAATTCATTTAATAAATGAAAGGTTAGAAGATGCAGTAGTAAAAAGGACCGCTAGGTTAAAAAAATCTAATGAGGAGTTGGATAATTTTGTATACCGAGTTTCCCATGATATTAGGGCTCCTTTATCTTCTATACTGGGGTTGATTGCATTAATCAAAATGGAGACTTTGCCTACAAAACTAGAAGATTATATAAATATGGTTAGTCAAAGTATTCATAAGCTAGATACCTTTGTGAAAAACATATTGGATTATTCGCGTAACGCTCGCTTAAAGGTTCAACCAGAAGAAATAAATTTCTCGCACCTTCTTAGTGGTATAGAAGAAGAGCTAAAGTATATGCAAAATACTGGAAACCTCGAATTAATTAGAGAGTTTAATATTGAAGAAAACTTTTATAATGATCCACTACGCCTGCAAGTGATTTTTAGAAATTTGATCTCTAATGCTATTAAATATCAAAATCCATATGAAGAGCATTCTTATGCAAAAATTAAAATTTCGGTTAACGCACAAGAACTCAATTTGCAAATAGAAGATAATGGCATTGGAATTAGAAAGGAGGATCAGCAAAAAATATTTGATATGTTTTTTCGCAGTGATAATAAGACTGCTGGCTCAGGTTTAGGATTATATATAGTAAAAGAAGCAATTGAAAAACTAGGAGGCGAAATCTTGCTAGACTCGCAAGTGCATAAAGGAACAACATTTATTATTAAACTGCCTAATTTAATAAATGCATGTAAGACCTGTTAGACTCTCCAATTTATTAGTGAGTGTAACTAGAAGGTTGTAAGTATATTGTAGTGTTTTCACTACTTAGTAAATTTAAAGAGAACCGCCTCAAATTTCTCTTTTGAGGCGGCCTATTTATAGCACTAATTTACTCAATCAAAATCCTCACAACTGAAAGTTGTTTCTCATTTTCAACTTTGATAATATAAATGCCTTTGCCTTTTAAAGAGATTTGTTCTGGTCTAGATAGCTCATTTGCAAAAACTATTTTGCCATCTATGCTTATAATCTGTACAAATGATTTTGCATTCAACTCCAATGTAAAATTACCAGTCGATGGATTGGGATAAACTTTAATAAGTTCAACTTCTTGTTTTTTATCAAGTGGTGTTGCTATCTTATGTGCAGTGAAATCGATGGAAACATCTGATTGTAATTGGTGTATTGTTTTACTGTAAGGTGAAAAGTAGTATCCTTCTAGTTTAGGTGTAATTGTTCCTGTCCAATATTCATTTTCAGTAGTTGAGAAGCTACCATTTTCATCTGTAATTACATCAGTAGTCAGTCCATCCAGTTTCACATTTGATATTGGAATTCCATCGTTATCAAGTACGTCACCTTTTACGGTATAAATGATATTCTCGTGAATAGTTTTATCCAATGTAACAGACTGAATAATATTGAAATTATTAATAGTAAATTCACCAGTATAATCATTAAAACCATTTGCAGAAATGGAATAGTTGTAAGTGCCATTTTCCAATTCATCAATGATTACTTCCCCGTTAGCATCACTGAGATAACTTTCATTATCTATTTCAACTTTGGCATTTTCTATTGGATTAGTACCATCAGAAATTTGGAAGATGATGTAATAAAGCGGTTTTTCAATAGGAGTGAGGGTGATGTTTTCTTCTAGATCAGCATCCTTAACAACAAACTCGCCATTGTAATCTTTAAAGCCATCGGCAGAAATGGAATAGTTGTAAGTGCCATTTTCCAATTCATCAATTACCACTTTACCATTAGCATCACTGAGATGACTTTCATTATCCATTACAACTTTGGCATTTTCAATTGGGCTAGTACCATCAGAGATGTTGAAGGTAATAGAATAAAGAGATTCTTCAATAGGTGTGAGGGTTATATTTTCTTCTAGATTAGCATCATTAATAGTAAACTCACTAGTATAATCCTTAAAACCTTTTGCAGAAATGGAATAGCTATAATTTCCATTTTCCAGTTCATCAATGATAACTTCACCATTAGCAACACTGAGATAACTTTCTTCATCCATTACAACTTTGGCATTTTCGATAGGATTAGTACCATCTGAGATGTTAAATGTAATGCTGTAATTTTCTGTATCTACTGAAGAAGCTATAAAGTTGTTTTCGGTTGAATCTTTATACAATTTATCGAACTCAATATAGTCTGGAGAAAAGCTATAATTGCTATCTACAGCACTTACTTTACCTGTCCAACCTCCAAAAACCTCCACTGAATAGTGCCCATTTTCATCTGTTTTTACTTCTGTCGGAAAACCAACAATAGGTGTATCTGTAAGAGGATTTCCCTTTTTATCAGTAATGGAACCTTCCAATAAAATTTTATCAGATTGAGCCAGTCTAATACCAGCATAAGTAATGTATTGGGCACCAGCTAGATATTCTCTTCGTTTTATTCTAAGTATTGTCTCAAAAACACCATTGGCTCCTCTAACAGATGGTCCTAAATTTGATTTAGTTTGGCAAACAGGATTAAATGAATCACTTATGCTATAATAGTTTTCATTATAATAATCCTGACAGATTTCACCCACATTGCCTGACATATCAAAGATGCCTAATTCATTTGGTTTTAAAGATCCAATGACAGATGTATTCATGCCATGTACTGCCACTTCAGTATAATCATTACTACCAGCAAATTTGTAACCTTCACTTTTATTGCCCCCTAAAGCAGCAAACTCCCATTCTGCTTCAGTTGGTAATCTATAACCAGCCCAATCTGCAAATTTTAAAGCACCATCATGATACATATGGCGAACAGGATGATTAGCATAATTAGGATCAACTTCAAAATTAGTTCCGTTCCAAATAATCGGTGAATCATACCCAGGTTCATAGCCAATATTATCTCTTTCTGATAAATCGCGAGTAGCATCAAAAACCAAACAAAGTGTGCTACTATTATTGAGCACAACTGCCTGATAAGGAAATGATTTTTGCCTATGTGATCTTAATGAATTTGCAAAGTGGGTAAATGGTATGATGGAATTTAAAAATTCCACATATTGCTGGTTGGTAACTTCGTATTTGCCTATTTTGTAATTGCTTAGGGTTACAGCATGAGCAGGGTTTTCATTTGTGATATCCCACCAAATTTCAGTACCTATATCTGTAGTTAAAATATATTCTTCTGTAGCATCAGATTGTCCCATCATAAAAGTACCTCCTTCCACATCTACCATGTCAATAGATAATGTAGTTGGTGGATTATTCCAACAAGAAAAATAAGAGATGGAGGAAGTATCTGAAAGCCCTGTTTCATCTTTTACCACTACTTTCCAGTAAAGCATTCCATAGGTGCTAAATGTATGTTTGTAACTGGTGGTTTCCAGATTAGTGGCAACCAGCGTTTGCGGATCAGGCTCTTGTGCAGCATAAATATCATATTTGAGTACATCTCCATCTTTGTCGTAGGCTCCTTCCCAAGTGAAATTGATCGTAAAACCAAGATTTTGGGTGTCTAAATTCATCATTAATGGGTCAGGCATAGGATAAATTAAATCTCCTATTTGAGGAGGATCATTATAATAGTTTCCAATGGTAAAACTATTGCTTTCAGAAATGACAGCCTCATTACTATAACCGTCAACTGCTGCCACTAAAAACTGATAGTTTAATTGATCTACCAATTGATAAGGAATGGTGTAAGTGGTATCTGTAATATTGCTAGCAATAATTGAAGTAATATTGTTTTCTCTTTTTAGATAGACATGGTAAGAAACCTCATCTCCATCAGGATCAGTGCTTTTATTCCAATGCAAAGTAATGTTTCCATTTTCGGTGGTGCTTCCGTCTGTTGGAGAAATTAATTTTGGAGCATTTGGTAACTTGTTTGGTTTTCTCGTTTTAAAAGTAAAAATATTACTTTCTAAATTGAGTCCAGATGCACTTTTAGCGACTATTTTCCAGTAATAAGTGGTGTTAGTTTCGAATGTGTCTTTTATGTTTATATAGTTAGCAAGGTACAGTTTATCATCTCCATCTTGAATATTACTTGAAAAGCTGAACTCGGTAGCATCATCATTCAGAGGGCCGTCTATTATTTCTATAGCAGATCTGTAAATGGGTGGACTAGGGTCTTTACCGAGATAGATATCATAATTAAAAGTTTCATCAGTGTTTTTAGGAACAAACCATTCTAAATATATCATGGAAGTATCCACTTTATCAAAATTATCAGATGGATTATAAGCATCTGGTGGAATAGGTTGCGCATTAGCTAAATGAATGATTAATAAAATTTTTGACAATAGGAGTAAATGTGCTTTCATTTTTAATGATGATAATTAATAATCGTTTTTTATTCATATTCAGAGATAGTTGAATGATTGTTGTAAAAGTGCATTTTTGTGGTAAAATGCCCATTTTAGGTACGACTGCACATCTGATTATGCTCAGCAATTTTAGATTAAGAAAAATGAGAAGATGTACCTAATTAAAGGTGTAATAGCAAGTTTTAATAGAATGGTATCTCTCTAGAACCTGTACGAATGTTTAATAAGTAAATAGAAGAATAAGCTGATGTGATAAAATTGAGGTTTTTAAGGATTATTTAAATATCATCGCTTTTAATCAATATTACACTTTTTATGTATAATAATTTAAGATATATCTATAATAAAATATATAATTATCAAATAATTAAAATAAATTTATTATAATTTCATATGTAGTCATTTTAACAGAATATATTACAAGTATAATGTGTCAATATTATGATTAATCCAAAACAATATCGATTCTTTTAAATTTATTCAATTAGCTCTAAGAAATTTTATCGAGTACTCATTTTTAAAAATTAAGCTAAATCAACTACATTGCATGTTTGATGTATTCTCATGGCGATAAAAAGCCATGATAAATAGAAATATTAACTACAAACAAATTGAGTGGAGAAAACTTAAACTTATGGTCTTTATTTAAAAAAGGAGATAAAGATGCTTTTTTAAAGATTTACCATTCAAATTATGAAATTTTATACAGTTATGGGTTTAAGATTTCGGCTAACTCTGAACTCACCCGAGATGTGATTCAAGAGATATTTGCAGATCTCTGGGAAAAGAAATCTACTGTTGCAGATGTAGTTCATATTAAAGCCTACCTTTTAAAATACTTAAGAAGAGCACTGCTTACTAAAATCACTGCTGAAAAAAAATCACTAGGTTTAAATACCAATGAAGAAAACCTCTTTGAAGTAAGCATTTCGCCAGAAGATTTACTCATAAAAAATCAGTTAAGTAAAGAGCAAGAGCGTAAAATTTTAGATGCACTTGCACAACTTTCTCCGAGGCAGAGAGAAATCATCTATCTTAAGTTTTTTGATGAATTAGATTATCAATCCATTCAGGATATTACCTCATTAAGTTATCAATCTCTAAGAAACACTTTACACAAGGCTTTACAGTCTTTGAGAAAAATTCTTGCTATTCAAATTATATTTTTCCTACTCATAATCAACAGGTTATGATTTATTTTAATTTTTTTTTAAAAAAGTAGGGTACAAAAAAGTACTTATTCCCACTATACAACAAACTCATAAAATTCTATGGATTATTCCAGATATAGTATTGGTGATTTTTTTATGGATGAATCTTTTCAGGACTATGCCAGAGGCAAAAATCCTGAAGCGATAAAGCTATGGACTGGAATAATTAATCAGTTTCCAGAGAAAGAAGCAGATATTTTGGAAGCAAAAAAATTGATCCAATCCGTATCTTTAAATAAAGTAAAAATTGACCCAAAACAATTTGAGGAAGATGAAAAGAAACTTAAAGAGTTTTTAAACAACCATAAAAAATTAGAGCACAAACAAGTTTCTTTTGTTAACTGGAACAAGATGAAAATTGCAGCTTCTATAGCCGTATTTCTAGTTCTTGGTGCTCTATTTTATCAATACTTTTCGGGAATTAAAACCGAAGACAACACAGAAAAACAAACAATTGCTTTTATCGAAAAAAACGTTCCCAAAGGACAAAAACTAACCCTTTTTCTTGAAGACGGAACCAAGGTAAAAATCAATTCTAATAGCACACTGAAATTCCCTGCCCATTTCAACACAGACAAAAGAGAGATATTTTTAGAAGGAGAAGCATTTTTTGAAGTAAAAAGAGATACTTCTAGACCATTTGTAATCCAATCTAAAAATATAGCTACTACCGTTTTAGGAACATCCTTTAATATTTCTGCTTATCCGGAAAACCCGCTACTAAAAGTGGCAGTGGTTACCGGAAAAGTAAAAGTGGAGGATACAAATACAGCTAAAACCGGAAACAACCATGCCGTATCCCTTTTACCAGAAGAGATGGCAACATTTTCTTCATCAAGCGGTGATTTGAAGAAAAGTGATTACAGCTCCGTCAAAGAAATTGGATGGAGTGATGGTATCATTTACTTTGAAAACACACCTTTATCTGAAATTATCGAGATGCTTGAAAACTGGTATGGGGTAGAAATCAAAGCCAATAACAAAGTAAACACTAAGGAGATTTATACAGGAACCTTTAAGGATGAATCCTTAGAAAATGTATTAAATGCCTTAAAAGAACGAGCAAAGTTCCATTTTTCAATCAATAATTCTAAAGTAAATTTATATGGTTTATAAATATTTTATACTCCTTTAATTAAGCTTATAATTAAAGCCAATACTCATTTGAGTATTGGCCTCATTAGCAGTGGTGAATAAATTTAACTTCTTCCCAAGTCGCCAAACCAAGTAGAAGTTATTCTAATCACCTATGGCTTTCCATAAATTTTTTTCACAAAAAACCTCTTAAAAATATGCATTTAAAGATACTAAGACAAATTTATTATATGTCAAGATTATTTTTGATGGGCTGGTTTCTACAAACCCTTTTTGGCGGAGTTTTATTGGCGAGTACTACTGGAAGTGCCCAAAGTTTAAAAGATGTTTATGTATCTTTTGAGCTTAAAGATGCTTCTATCCAAGATGCTTTCCGAGCAATTGAAAATCAGACTGAATTCCGATTTCTGTATACTCCCAAAACCCTGCAAAACAAAATCAACTCTCTTTCAGAAAAAGAAAAAAATGCTTCATTGGAGCAGGTGTTGATCAACTTGGCAAAAAAATATAATGTCCGGTTTAAGCGGATAAATGATATTATAGTTGTGGATGATACCTCACCAGATGCTATTGCCAGTACTGAACTTGTAAAAGATGAAACAGTCCAGTTCAAAGTCTCCGGGAATGTATCTTCTGCCGAAGATGGAGAACCCTTGCCGGGAGTAAATATTCTAGTAACTGGTAGCAACGAAGGTACAACATCAGATATTGATGGTAATTATTCACTAGTTGTTTCCGAAGGTAGTACTTTACAATTTAGCTATATCGGGTTTGAAACCCAATCTGTAGAAGTAGGCAATCAATCTACTATTAATGTAAAACTTAACCCAGATATGGCCCAACTAGAAGAGATTGTGGTAGTGGGTTATGGAACGCAAAAGAAAAGAAATGTGACTGGCTCAGTCGTTTCTGTAGGTAGCGACGATATAGATCAAATGAATTTACAAGACCCTATATCTGTGCTACAAGGTAGAGCTGCTGGTGTGCAAGTTGTATCTAATTCAGGTGCGCCGGGTGGAGGCATGTCTATAAGAGTAAGAGGTAATTCATCTTTAAACTCTGGAAACTCACCGCTTTATGTAGTAGATGGAGTTCCGATAGAATCTAATAGTTTATCTTCTTTAAATGGTACAGAAAACTTTGGGTTAAATCCACTAGCAGATATTAATCCGAGAGATATAGTTTCTATAGAAGTTTTGAAAGATGCTGCTTCAACGGCTATTTACGGTTCACGTGCAGCCAATGGTGTAATTATGATTACCACCAAAAGAGGCGAAGAAGGCAAAGCGCAAGTAAGTTTAGAAGTAAGCCGCGGAGTAAGTGAGGTTACTCGAAAATTAGATGTGCTAAATGCCAGCCAATACAGACAGGTAATTATTGATGCTTATAATAATATGGACGATCCTGTTGATCCTACTTGGGCTGTAATTGATTCGTTAAATCCCAAAAACAACGGAGATGTAGATTGGCAAGATGAACTTTACAGAGTAGCTCCACAGTACAAAATTGATTTTGCAGTAAGAGGCGGTGCCGATAACATGAAATATTCTTGGAGTTCTTCATTTTTAGATCAAGATGGCGTAATTCTTAACTCCAATTATAAGAGAGTGACTTCTAGGTTAAATGTAGATTTTAATGTATCTGAGAAGATACGAGTTGGGCAAAGTATTTCTTATACAAATGGAGTTAACAATCGGATTAATGCTGGTGGTACTGGTAATTTAAGTGTCGTTAGGGAAGCACTTATTCGCCCGCCAACATATGCCATGTATTTACCAGATGGCTCATTGAATGGTTATCAGTTTGGTAAAAGAAACCCAGTTGGTTTGGCAGAGTTAGCCACTCACCTAAATAAAAGTAATCGTATTATTGGCAGTGAGTATTTGGAATTCGACATTATTGATGGATTGAAATTTAGAAGTAACCTCAACCTCGATTATGTTTCGATGAAAGAAGATGAGTTTATCCCTTCTACACTGGATTACCGCGAAGGTTACAACACAGGAGCAGTAAGAGCAATCAATAATATTACTTGGGGTAACGAAAACTATTTCAGCTACCAGAAAAAACTGGGTGAAAACCATAATCTAGGTGCATTGGCGGGTATGAGTTTCCAAAACTGGAAATACGAAAGTACTGGATTAGATGGAATGTATTTTCCAAGTGATAATATAAGAACCTTAAATGGAGCAGGTACTATCTCTAATCAAGAAGTAAATATTACCACTGAGCATTCTATGCTATCTTACTTTGGTAGAGTGTCTTACGACTACAAAGGGAAATACTTACTCGAAGTAAATATGCGTGCCGATGGTTCATCGAGATTTGGTAAAGATAAACGCTTTGGTTACTTCCCATCTGCATCTGTAGGGTGGAGATTTTCAGAAGAAAGTCTCTTTGATAACTGGACTTTCTTAAGTGATGCAAAACTGAGATTTAGTGCTGGTCAAACGGGTAACGAAGCCATTGGTAATTATACTTCTCAAGGTGAGTTTGCAGTAGGAACCAACTATCTAGATTATTCTGGTGCGGCACCTTCAATTATGCCAAACTCAGGTTTAACTTGGGAAACCACTACTCAATACAATGCTGGTTTAGACCTTGGCCTTTTAAATAACAGATTGATTTTAAATGCAGATGTATATTTAAAAGAAACAAACGATTTACTTTATAATGTGCCAATTCCAAGAACTACAGGTTTCACTTACATCACTCAAAACATAGGAAGTATAGAGAACAAAGGGATTGAAATTTTGGTAAGTACAAGAAATTTAGTGGGTGACTTCCAATGGAATACCAATTTTAACATCAGTACCAATCGCAATAAGGTAAAAGATTTACCAGATAACCTTTTAACCAATGGGTACATTCAAAATGGAACCTATCATATCTTAAAAGAAGGTTTGCCAATTGGAACATTCTATGGATGGAAGTTTGAAGGCGTATATGCACGTGATGAAGATAATGTAAATGGAGTAACCAACGGAGCATTAGGCAGAGAGTTTGAAGGCGGAGATCCGATTTGGGATGATCTCAATGGAGATAATATCATAGACGAAGACGATAGACAAGTAATAGGAAATGCGGTTCCGGATTTCTTCGGGGGAATTGGCAATGAATTTTCTTACAAAAACTTTAGCCTAAATGTTTTCTTCCAATTCTCTTATGGTAATGATATTTATAGTGAAATTAACCACCAGAGAAATTCTGTAGTAAGATATGACAATCTATCAACTGATGCCTTGAACAGATGGCGCGAGCAAGGAGATGTAACCGATTTTCCTAAGCCGGTATACGACGACCCAATGCAGTCTGACAGCAGAGTACAAAGCCGCTGGGTAGAAGATGGCTCTTACATTAAATTAAAAAATGTGAACCTCCGCTATAGTGTGCCTTTTAGTTTAACAAACCGCTTGGGCTTAAGCACGGTAGATGCCTACATCAATGCTACCAACTTACTTACTTGGACAAAATATACAGGATACGATCCGGATGTAAACTCTTATAATGGATTACGTGCAGGAATTGATGAAGGCTCATATCCACAAAGTAGGACAATTATTATAGGACTGAAATTAGGACTTTAAATAAGAAACTAATGAAAAATTTAATCAGAATCATATTAGGGATAATGCTACTAAATGTGTTCTCCTGCGAAATTTTGGATAAAGAACCCGAAAGTAGTTTTTCTGCACAGGGGTTTTACCAAACTGCCAGTGATGCTCAGGCAGGTGTTTATGGTATTTACGACGCACTACAATCTACGCTGTATGTGAACTTTTCTTTTTGGGGCGAAGGCAGGGCAGATGCAGTTGCAACAAATCACTCAGGTGATCCATTAGCACTAACTCAAAACAACCTAAATACTACAATTAACTCAGCAAATTGGGCTACACTCTACCAAACAATTAGTCGTGCAAACTATGCGATTAAGTATATACCTACAGTTTTTGATGGTGAAAGTGAAGCAGGTTTGCAGCTTACAGGTCAGGCAAGAGCTTTAAGAGCTTTGGCTTACTTTTATGGAGTAAGAGTTTGGGGTGATCTTCCTCTTATTACAGAACCTTACGAAAGTGTAGAACAAGAATTGTTTGTGGAGAAAGCAGATAAAGAAGCAGTTTTAGACCAGATAGAAGCAGATTTGATTTATGCTGCTGAAAATTGCAGGGAGAGTTTTGGTGGAGACAGAGACCGTATTTTGTTTACGCAAGGTAGTGCAAATGCTTTGCTTACCCATGTGTATATGTGGAGGCATAAGTATGAGTTAGCGATTGAAACAGCTAATAACGTTCTAGAAAACACGACTTATTCATTGGTTACAATCAACGATTGGTCTAGAATATTTACATCAGGTTATTCTAATGAGAGTATTTTCGAAATTGGATACAACGAAACGCAAACCAACTTTTTGCGTGTGCTGTATGCTTTGGGGTCAGACAGCCATTATTTCCCAAGTGAAACTTTCAGAAACTCATTTGAAGAAGGTGATCTTAGACAAGATTTAATTTACGATGTAACAGAAGAACAGCCTAGAAAAATCTGGAAGTTTTTCGGTGAAGGTTTTAACGATGAAAGCGCTGATCCTTCTGAAAACAACATCGTGCTATTGCGCTTGGCAGACATCATGCTTTTAAAAGCAGAAGCACACAACCAACTTGGTGAAATAGATGAAGCTTTGAGTTTGATTAATACCATTAGAGATCGAGCTGGTCTGCCAGAACTTAATCAAGCTGATGCAGAAAGCATGTATGGAAGTGTAGAAGCTGCCATTTTACATGAGCGCTCCATCGAACTTTCTTATGAAGGCCATCGCTGGTTTGATCTGGTAAGAACTGGCAGAGCTATAGAAGTGATGCAGCCTATTAATGGATTAAACGATGAGGGAAATTTGGTTTGGCCAATCCATGAGGATGCCATCAATCGCAATCCTAATATTGAGCAAAATCAATTTTATAGATAGTTAGAAATATTTGTTAGACACAAATAACAAGATCTTAAAATGAAAAAACTAAATATAATTATACATTCAAAGCTTAATGTATTCATGCTGTTAGTTCTTGCCGGACTTTATAGCTGCGAAATTCAAGAAGACTTTGAATATCAAAAAAGTAACTCCACTGGAGTGTTAGATGTAAGCGCTTGGGAATATATTCAATCTAATGAAGCGTTGAGTTTATATGCTGAGGCCATTCAATTGGCAGGTTTGCAAGACTATTACACAGACAGCACCACCCGAACTTTTATAGCACCAACCAATAGTGCGTTTGAAGAATATCTGGAATCAAACGCATATAGTAGTCTGGGAGACGTACCAGTTCCAATTTTAAGAAATGCACTTTTGTATCATTTAGTGAACGGCAGAGTCATTTTTACCGATCCAGAATTAATGGATAGCAACAGGCCATTGCCTTACGAAACAGAAAATGGACAGTTAATGTACCTTTCTCATAACAGTAATTTTATTGGTCTCATCAATGAAGGAACAAGTACACAATGGGAAATCTCAACTTCTAATTTGGAGCCTACAAACGGTGTTTTACACATTGTAAATTCAATTGTTTATTTTTCTGCTCCTTCTGGCGATTTAACTACCCCTGATCCATCCATAGTAAAAGACACTCTTTTTGTTCTTTATGATACTCACATAAACGGGGGTAATCAATCAGGAACAAACTTTGGTAGTGCCGAAAAGATTCTCATGAAAAATGCATCTGGCGATGGTGGTTTGTATCAAAGGAGACCATTCTTAATGTTTGATTTGGCAGAGTTCGAGACAGAAGGTGTTATTACAGATTTAGAATTACGCATGTCAATTTCATTTACACATGGTAAAGGTGTGCCTTTGTATGTGTATGCTACCGATACCACTTGGACAGAAATGGGCTTAACTTGGGATAATGCACCATTTCCAGATAGTGATCCAATATCTACAATCACTTCGGTGAAGTTGGCAACAGGTGAATACTTTGCCTTTAACATCACCGATTATTATCAGTCTCTAGAAAATGCAGGTAAAATTTCTTTGATGTTAGATGCCGAAGAAGAAAGTAACGAAACTGACGAATTTGGTTCTAAAGAAAATGCGAGTTTAAACATGCCTATGCTAATCGCTACAATTTCGTCTGGTACAAACCTACTAGAAATGGAAACCAATACAGGTATCTCAGCAGAGCAAGGTGGCACATTTGCTTGGAGTAATGATGTGTTAGAAGTTACAGGCGCACCAGCCGAAGATGTAATCTATACAGTTGAAAGTGTTCCCGAAAATGGTTGGTTAGTGAAAGGAGCAAGCATATTAAAAGTGGGAGATAGATTTACCCAAAATGATATTGATGTAATGAACCTGCTATACATTAATGATGGAAATGGTTCAACAGATAAGGTAGTGCTTTCAGCGAGAGACCGTGCAGGCTCAAGTTTGGAAGCATTTGATGTAAACATTACAATTCAATAAAAGAATAAAAATGATGGGGAAAGTATTGATGAGATGGAAGAAACCAATGCACTTTTCGGCTGTGTATATGCTTGCCATATTGTTTTTGAATTTAAACTCTTGTTCTCAAGCTCAAGAGGAAGAAGAAATACTCGAAATAGATAAGAAAAATCGAGTAATAGAATTTTCCGGCTATGAATGGATTGTACGAACATCTGATGAGGAGAAGTTAGGGCCTGGCCCTAATTACTTCTCTGATTCAGAAGAAAATGTATGGGTTGACGACGAGGGAAAATTGCATTTAAAAATTGTACAAAGTGGAGGTAACTGGTACTGTTCAGGTATCTCTTTGCGCACATCAATGGGATATAACAAATATGTTTTTTATGTGAGCAGTCGAGTAGATCAGTTGGACAAAAATGTGGTAGGTGGTCTTTTTACTTATATGAATGACGAAGAAGAAATTGATATCGAGTTTTCGAAGTGGTCTGATACTGAAAATCAAGATTCTCAATTTGCGGTGCAACCGTCTTATATAGTTGGAAATAAGGAAAGGTACGAGCTGAAATTAGAGAATAATTTATCTACCCATTTTTTCGATTGGCAAACCGATAAAATAGATTTTGGTAGTTTTTATGGACACACCTTAGAACCAGATGAAACAGACATTATTAGCACTTGGACTTACACTGGCGACAACATTCCGCCAGATAGCGAAGAGCGATTAAAAATTAATTTATGGCTATTCCAAGGGCAAAATCCATCGGATAACAAAGAAGCTGAAATGATTATAGATCGAGTTGAAATCTATTGATTCAATCTTATTTTTTTAAAGGCATAATTGCCTAAGTTTAATAAGCAAGTGCTCGACTATTTCACTTAAAAGAAGGAGATGAAGTTAAAAAATATTATTAATACGCTAATTATCTACTGTTTAATAACAGTGAGTTTTATAATAAAAGCTCAAACAACTAGCTCAGAAGGTTTTAAGGTAAAAGGTTTTCATTTGGATTTACGGATTCAGGTGATGACGCCTGAAGCACTTAAAAAATTTGCAGATGAACTTGCCGAAATGGGAATGAATACCCTTGTTATGGAATGGGAGGGAACCTATCCATTTGAGAAACATCCGGCTATTTCTAATAAATATTCTTATTCGCGAGAAGAGGTAAAAGAGTTTGTTTCCTATTGTGATAATCTTGGCATAAAGGTAATTCCATTGCAACAAAGTCTCGGGCATGTTGAGTATATTCTTCGAAATACAAGATATAGTCATCTTAAAGAAGATAGAAAAGACATCTCCCAAATTTGCCCAATGAAAATCACTGAAAGTAAAGCTTTGTTTACCGATTTGTTTTCAGATTTAGCTGCCATGCATAATTCAGAATACATTCATATTGGTGGTGATGAAACTTATCTTTTAGGTCATTGTGAGCTTTGCCAAAAGAAAGTAGCAGAAGAGGGAAAATCCAAACTTTTTGTAGATCACATGAAAATGATTGCTGAGATAGTGATTTCACTTGGTAAAAAACCAGTGATGTGGGCAGATATCATTCTCAAACACCCAGAAGCTGCCGATGAGTTACCCAAAGAAACCATTTTTGTAGACTGGAATTACGGCTGGAAAATCAATCATTTTGGAGATATTCCCGACTTGCAAGCAAAGGGTTTTACTTTTTGGGGAGCACCCTCAATTCGAAGCCATCCAGACAACTGGTATGTAACCGACTGGCCTAAGCATTTCGAAAATCAGCGAGAGTTTATCCCATATCCTAGAAAAGCTGGGTACAAAGGTTTAATCATGACTTCTTGGTCTACCTCTGGGTTGTATGGATTTACTTGGGATGTTGGCTATGATGTAATGGGCATGGTTCAGATAAGAAATACTTATCCTATGTCGGGTTTTAATATTTTGATTGCTTGTTATGGAGAAGCAATCAAGACAAAAGAGCCAATCGACACAGATAAGTTTATTCTTGATTATGCGGCAAATCAATTTGGTTTAAACCAGAAAGATACCGAAACACTATTAGCATTTTTGTCTGTTCCTCCAGAATTAATTGTTAACGGGAAACCGCAAAAAAGTGAGAGCGTTGAACAGATGCAGCAAGATTTCGGGAAAATACGAGATCAGATAAACGACATTCAGCCAAAGAAACACCAATCAGAATTTGCACATTTTAAACTCATGGCAGATTTAAGAATGCATTACCTCGATTTTAAAGGAGTGGAAGCCAAATACAATGCTGATAGTTTTACGATTGCTCAAACTTCTGAGCTTGTTAGCGAGCTTGAAAAAATACTAAAAGATGCCAAAGCCCTTAATAGAAGATTCACTGCTTTAAATAAAGGTTTCTTGTATGATACAGAAATTGAACATCAAAATCAATTGAGAGTAATGCCAATACAATTATTATACGATCGATTGATGAAGGTAAAATAACCTTAAATTGATTTCAAGTAGCTCATCTTTGATCCTAAAAGATATATCATCTCTAATAAAAATTAGATTAAAAAAGAATTGAATATGCAACTCATAAAGTTGATAGCTTTTGCTATTATCATTAGTTGTTCTTCTGTTTTTGCGCAGAAGAATATCAAAATTATTCCTCAACCAAATAAGATTGAATTGGGAGAAGGAGAATTTACATTAAATACTAAAACCCAAATTATAGCTTCAAAAGAACTGCAAAACGAGGTCAATTTTCTGGCTGATGTTTTAAAAAAAGGATTTAATAAGAACGCAAAAATACAATCTAAAGGTAAGGGAATTACGCTAGCTATTGATCCTACTTTAAAGAGCCAATACGGAGAAGAAGGTTATATACTTTTAATTAATACAGATGAAGTTTCTATAAAATCTGCAAGCAGTACTGGTGTGTTTTATGGTGTTCAATCTTTCAGGCAATTACTCCCTACAGATTTTGAGTATTCCACTCAACCGGCTGATATTTTAATTCCAACTATAAAAATCACAGATACACCAAGGTTTCCGTGGCGAGCTTTTATGCTAGATGAATCGAGACATTTTAAAGGGAGTGAAGAAGTGAAAAAATTACTCGACCAAATGGCTCTCTTAAAAATGAATACTTTTCATTGGCATTTAACCGATGATCAAGGTTGGCGCATAGAAATAAAGAAATATCCGAAGCTTACAGAGATTGGTTCGAAACGAGCAGACACACAAACAGAAAGAAAAAGCGATAAGCGAACTGGCGAACCTCACGAAGGTTTTTATACTCAAAAACAAATAAAAGAGATTATTGAATATGCTACTGAAAGACATATAACCATTGTGCCTGAAATCGAGATGCCGGGCCATGCTATGGCAGCAGTCGCGGCTTATCCTTGGTTAGGTTCTTTGGGTACTACTACAGCCGTTCCTGAAACTTTTGGCAAGATGGACGATTCCTTCAACATTGCAGACCCAAAAGTAATTACATTTTTAAAAGATGTTTTGGATGAAGTAATCGCGCTCTTTCCGGGTGAGGTGGTACACATTGGAGGTGATGAAGTAAACTTTGAACCGTGGGAAAAGTCTGAGGAAGTTCAAAAATTTATGAAAGAGAACGGGCTTAAATCTCCAGTTGATTTGCAGGTTTATTTTACCAATCAGATTTCTAATTATATAGACTCAAAGGGAAAAAGAATGATGGGTTGGAACGAAATTATGGGCGATAATATTCACGAAGAAAACCAAGAGAAAACGCTAGAAGTAGAACAAAAACTAGCAAATTCTGCCATTGTACATTTTTGGAAAGGTGACCTAAATTTAATTACTCGTGCAGTAAAAGATGGCTACAATGTAGTAAACTCAAACCATTGGGATACTTATTTAGATTATACGTTTGAGCGAACTCCACTTTCAAAGTCTTATGCATTTAATCCCATACCCGAAGGTTTAGAAGAAAAATATCATTCATATATTCTTGGTTTTGGCACACAGATGTGGACTGAGTGGTTACCTACACAAGAAAAATTGGAGCGACAAATTTTTCCTCGACTAGCCGCTTATTCAGAAGTAGGTTGGACTAATTTAGCAAACAAAGATTTTACAAACTTTGAAGACAAGCTTGAAAAGCTAAAGCAAAGGTGGAACCTTGCTGGTGTGTATTTTTATGATGGAGAAAAGAAGTTGGATTAATAAAATTATTTATAACATATAGTAAGTGTATTTCAGCATCATGGAATTTACTCTTAATCTGTCCTTAAGATTCGGATATATGCTAAGTGGTTAATATAAATTAACCCAAAATAAAATTAGATATATGGTGATTTTTATTGATTATGTTTGCCAAAAAATCTGAAGAAGTGTTGAGTTATTTTACCAGACTTCAGGGAATTAATTTAAGATAAAACTATTGGTACACTTTAAATCTCTGTATGAAAAAAAGCTATTTGATTTTACTCTTGATCATTACTCTTTCCCATTTTTCTTGTGAAGATTCGAATGAAACTATTCCAGAATTTTCTATAGAAACAGCTGACCAAATGCAGACAGATGAATACGAAATATATAGTGTTATTCTTGAGAGTTTCAGTATTTCGCAGTTTATTATAAGGCAACAGACTACTTCGTACACACCTCCACAAGAAAACCTCGAAGTTTTTTTTAGCCTTGATAAATTGTCGGGAATGGACTCAACATTGTATTCTCAATATGTAAATGCAAATAGCAGTACATATCTTTTAGATGAACAAATTGCTGTATCTGGTAAGGGGGTTAAAATTATATCAAATAAAGAGTTAGCCTATTTTTTTGATAGAGAAAACCTGTATAATAGTTGGGCGCTTTTTGAGAAAAAATACCCTGAAGCAGGAAAATGGTATTTTTATTTCAACAAAATCGGGTTTAACGAAAATTATACCCAAGCAATTGTGGGTATAGAATCTTATTGGTTTATGGAATCGCCAGATGGTCCCACATTAAAATCTGGTAGACTTATTTATTTAGAAAAAGTAAATGAAGTTTGGGAGTTTTTAGTCTCAACAAGTTATAACCTTTAAATACTCACACATTCCTAAGTTATCGATTTTAAAAGATATTATTTAGTAGCAAATATTTTTTTGGTTCTGCATTCTTATTGTTTAAAGAAGAATGCAGAACTGTTTTGCTGCAATAAAGAGCACATAGTAGAAAAGTATGTGGCTGATTTTTGCAAAAGGAATATTAATAATTTCTGGTCTAGGGTAACCATTTGGATGCAGATGCTATATATAGAAAACGGCCATCAATTTTAGCATTTAACTGGAATATTTACTTTACAGATCAAAATTATGGAAACCAAAATAAAGAACAGTGCTATACAACTCTATACTATAAATCCCAATCGATTTGGTTTTACTATTATCTGTCTTTTGTTACTTGCAATAAATGTAAAAGCACAAGATGTTTTCCCTAAATCAAGTTTTGGCTTAAAGGCTGGAGTAAATTTAAATAGCTGGACCAACGAATTTCCTTTCTACACCTACGAAGGTCAGGAACTTTACCCAGATGACTGGGAAACAACCTATGGTTTTCATTTTGGTGCTGTCGTTAATATTAGACTTTCTCAGCTTGTTGCCATTGAGCCGGGCATTATGTATACAATGAAAGGCACAGGTTTATATGCTGAAGCTGGCAACACAAGAGCAGAAGCCACAGTGGAGTCTAATTATCTTGATATTCCATTTTTATTAAGACTCTATGTTTCAGATGGCTTCAATTTATTTGTAGGTCCACAAATGGGTTATCATTTAAATAGTGCTTATGATCTTACTGTAGGTGATATAAGCATTGTGGAAAAAGAAGATATTTCTAATGATATAAATGAGTTGGATTTTGCAGGAGTTTTAGGATTAGGTTATGAGTTTGAAAGTGGTTTTAATATCAACATAAGTGGCGAACTGGGATTTAATACGGTAGATGGTTACGATTATCTCGATACATATAACCGAACCATCCGTTTTTCTATGGGTTATCTATTTTGAATGATTTTTTTGAAAAAAAAATCGGAAAATTTTTAATCTAAAAAGGTGCTATAAATTTAATCGCTTAAAAAATGTCGCTTTGTATCGATTACTTATAGGCAACTGATGATTTGCTATGTAAACCTGATTGTTTTCAATCTTTTGTATGTGTTCAATGTTTACAATATAAGATTGATGGATTCTGATGAATTGAGCAGTCGGTAATTTTTCAATTAATTCTGAAAAGGTCATTCGGGGTGAATAACTTTTCTCGTTAGTAAATATATCGAGGTAATTACCTGATCCTTTAATAAACAATACTTTTTCGAAAGTAATCTTTATGTTTTTAAATCCATCTTTTATAAAAATGAATTGATTTTGTTGTGTAGCTTCTTCAATTCTATGTGCAATTTTATCTATAGCTATCTGAAAACGTTCGAATTCAAAAGGCTTTAGTAAGTAATCAATTGCATTATAGTTATAGCTTTCTACAGCATAATCTGAGTAGGCAGTGGTAAAAATGACATTCGGTTTTCTTTGTAGCTCATCTAGCATTTCAATTCCAGAAAAATGAGGCATGTTAATGTCTAGGAATATAACATCTACCGGGTTCTGTTTTAAGAAATTCAAGGCTTCTTTTGCATTATAGAAAGATGCTAGAAGGATAACTCCATTAATTTTAGATATATGATGTTGAATTACTTCTATTGCTTTTGGCTCATCATCAATAGCTACGGCTGTTATCATTAACTTTCAATTTTATTAAATGAATTTTTCAATATTTAGATGCTAGTTTTTTCTCTGGATAGTAATTGAAATTTTAATAGTGAACTTATTATCTATTTTAGTAATTTCAAAAGTATGTTTTTTAGGATAAACAAGTTCTAATCTTTGTTGTGCATTTTTAATTCCAATTCCCAATCCTTGCTCCTTATAAAAGGTTTTAAAATCATCATTATAACTATTCACACATATAAAATGGACCTCATTTTTTTTACAAGTTATTGAAATATGCAAAGTAGATTTTTGCGAAGGATCAATACCATACTTAAAAGCATTTTCTACAAATGGAATGAAAATACCCGGACTAATCAATTGGTTTTCAATATTTATAAAAGTTGTCTCCACTTGAGGCTCAATGGCACATCGAAGTTTTTGTATGCTTATATAATCAGTGATGTATTTTATTTCGTTTTCTAATGGTATAAAATCTCTATTTATATCTTTCTGCATATATCGAATCAAGTTTGCCAACTTAGCAATACTTGTCCCTGTTTTTTCTGCTTTCTCACTAAGGGCAGTTGCATATAATGTATTTAGGCTATTAAACAAGAAATGTGGATTAACTTGTGATTTTAAGAGTTTTAATTCCGACTCTTTTTCTCCTAATCTAATATTGAGCGATTTTTCCCTAGATTGTATCTTAATTCTTACAAATGAATAAACAAATGAAAGGAACAAAATGATAGATAGGATAATTAAGTTGGGAAGGCTAAAAATTACTTGAGGTATATCTTGTTGTGTAAATGGTTTTCCTGTTTCTGGGTTGAATTGAGGGCCATTATAAATTGTTAGAAGAATTGTTTGTAACAAGAAATAACTCAAAATAAGTGTCAATAAGCCTAATAGGTAGTAAATCTTATTTTTAAGTATTAAGGGTGATATTCCAAATGTATTGATATAAAATGTTAATATTAGAGGGAGATACAAACTGAGACTGGTTTTATTAATATTAGGAATAGTAACTAGCAACGCAAACAACAATGTGAGGGCAATAATGTGGAAAAATGCTTCTAGATAAGGAGAAATTGCTTGGTATCCATAAACCAATAAACAATAGATAACTGATAAAATAGCGATAACCAAAAGAGGAAAACTGATTGTTGCGTTAGTATTAATTAAGTTATTTATACTAAAAAGTTTACTTGCGGCAATGTTAAATATATTACTGTCTGGTGTATTTAAAGTATTTATAATATCTATAAATAGGTATACTTCAGTTACTGCAAAAGCAATGATGCAGATTATAGAAAATATCAAATAGTTAATTCCTTTACCCTCTTCAAACTTTATGGGTACAATTACTATATTATGAATAAAAAACATTCCCACCCCAACTAAAAACATATAGGTAGTATATCTTATGTCTAATGAATAGTACGAATAGAAATTTGGTGTTACAGTTATTAGTAACCATGCAAAAGCAATAAAAAAAAGGAGATTAACAATGATTTTCTTAGTCGAGAGATTTGAAATTGAAAAGGCCATAATCACTTTGTTTTATCTTACTAAGAGACTATCTATTTGAGTATATAACATTGTAGAATCTTGTGGCCATGCTGCCTGATAGTTAGTAATATGACCCTGCTTATCAATAAGTAAATATAATGGCAAAAGAAGGTAAGGATGTTTAGTTTTCTCTAATATACTTTGCCTTACTTGCTTATAACAATTTGCATTCATAAGTAAATGATAACCTTGAAGTTTATATTTTTTAATAGCCATTTTCCATTTTCGAAAATCGTCATTTTTAGTTTTAGATCGGGTGTCTGGATTAGCAATATGTAGCATGGCAAAATCTCTACTGTTGTATTTTAGGTTAACTGATTCAATTGCTGCTATTTGGGCTGGAGTTGGTACTGACTGCCCGATTCCAGCTCTTAATCTTAAAGAGAGAAATTTGTATTCTTCAAGACCAATATCATTTCTTATTGAGTCTAGTAAATCTTTGAATACTTCTTGTTGATGTCTTGTATAGGGCATATTGCCCTCGTCAAAAGGCTCCCATATTTTAACATATAGCACCTTTCCTTCAAACTCTTTTCGATTGATGAGTTCTTCAAATGAAGCTTTTTCATAAGAATCTTCGAACAATTTTATTGCATCATTTCCTCTATAAGACAGTTCATATGGATAAGTAAGTACATAACCGAGCAAGAAAAATAATGATACAATACCCAGTATCTGAAGAAGTGTTTTAAGTAGTTTATTCAAAGTATTTAATGATTAGATTATTAAATCCTATAAACAGTATTATAAATCATACTTTTCCATTAATTTATCATTCAATTCTCCTTCAGGAAATTTTTTGATTGTCGCAACCACTAAATCTTCCACAAAATCATCAGTTCTGATTTTATACAGCAGCTGGTTAGCAATGTAAAAGTAGTTTGATTTTTCAGGTAATTCTCGAATAGCACTTTTACATTTTTGTTTACTGAATTCATTATAAATGATGTATTTTTTGTTTTGGACATTTATTTTAAAATTCAAATAAAGCTCTAAGTACTTATTGTAGTTTTCAGAAGCTATTATAACAGGATTAATATTGTCTTTATCAAACTCAATAATATCTAAAAGCTCTGCTGAAATTTCATTTTTGAAAAGTGAGTCAGGATTAAAGTGTTCGCTTGTTTTAGTCAACATTAAAAATTTAATAAACTCCAATCTAGCTCCAAACTCTATTTCGGTTTTTACATATTCATAAAATGTAGGTGAGAGTGTTTTTTCTTCTGCTTCAAGATTATCTAACAGCTTTTGCTTTATTTTTTTTAAACTTACTATGGCATTTTCAATGGGTTTGTTTTTGTAAAGGTCTAAACGATTATCTATTTTATCTTTCAAATCAAATGTAGTTTGAAAGTATTCATTTTGAACAGTATTTTCACCTAAAAACTTAATTTCTGTTTTTTGAGATTCTACAATAGTGTTGTTAGGTAATACTTTTGCTCCTAGTTTCCTGTATTTCTCTGCTACTTCTGGGCCTAATTTTTTAAGAGTCTGATTATTTGTAAGCTCTACCTCCAACGTAGTGTTAGGTTCAATCAGAAAAGTGCTGGTACTATATGTGTAGAATTTATCACAATGACCATAATAATAGTCTTTTGTAAAGTTTAAGAATAACAACTGTTCTTTGTTTAGATTTAATAAATCTTGATTGGGGAATAGCTGTATTACTAAGGGTAAATTTTTATTTTTCAATTCGAAATAAAATGTACTGTCTGCATCAAGTATTTGAAACTTAATCTCACTTGAGTGAGGTGAATGGTAAGTCATAGTTTGTAAATAGACAGTATCAGTTGGCCAATTAGCTACCTTTCCTTTAATGACAGAAAAGTCTTGTGTATATCCATTTAATGCCATAGATAAGATGATTATAAATGCGGGAATAATTAGTTTTAGCTTCATTTCTAATAGTATTTTATAATTTTAGATGAAACTATCCCTCATTTACATGCATTAAAAAAAAATGTTATTACAACACTCTATGATGATGTAAATGTTGAGTTTGATGCAATATTTGTTTATTCAAATCATAAAGTTGTACTTGCTTTATTGGAAGAAAAATTAGAATTTGGAGAGGTGCATCTAAACGGTTTTAAATATGACATAAACCTTCCTCATGGAGGTATAAAATATAAAGGTATGGGTGTTGATTGTTCCATTTATACCTTTGATCACTATTTAATAAAGAGAAGAATTACCAAAACATTAAACTAAGTGGAAATACCAAATCATTTTATAAGTGGAGATTGGGGGACTAGTAATTTTAGGCTGAGACTAGTTGAGACAGAAACGCTCAAAGTACTTGCTGAAGTCAAAAATGATCAGGGTGTGAAAACTGTTTACCAAAAATACCTCAACCAAAATAAGATAAGTCAGTATGATTTTTTCTTGAACTTCTTATTAGAGCAAACCTTAAAGCTTACAGATACTCCACAGGAATATATGATTATACTGGCTGGAATGGCCTCTGCAAATATTGGTTTATTAGAATTAGACTATGCTAACTTACCTATACTACAAAATGGTAGTAGTTTAAAATGGGAGTACTTATCAGGGAATTCCAAAGCTAAAATTCTCTTAATATCAGGGGTGAGAGGTGATACAGGAATGATGCGCGGCGAAGAGATTCAGGCGGTTGGTCTCGAAGAATATTTAGCTCCATTTGAAAAAGGAATTCTTCTATTACCTGGTACTCATAGTAAACATCTGGCCTATAGTAACAGAAAGTTTAGCGGTCTTAAAAACTTTATGACAGGCGAGTTATTTGAGATATTTTCAAAGCATAGTATATTAGCTAACTCAATTGCTACAGCTCAATGGGATAAAAAAAGAGAAACCGCTTTTAAAGAAGGACTTGTTTTAGGTTTTGATGGAAAACTAAACGAAAACTTATTTTCTGTAAGAGCAAAAGATATTTTATATAGTTTTGACAAACAGGATAACTATTATTTTTTGAGTGGCCTTTTGATCGGAGACGAATTATCATATCTAAAAGAAAAAGAAGATAAGATTTTCTTAGCGGCATCAGGTACAATCTACGAAATATACAGAGAAGCTTTACAAATGCTTTTTGCAACTCAAAGACTAGTTTTATTTAATAAAAACATGCTTGAAAAGGCATTTTTACAAGGACAAAAGAAAATACTTTACCAATATGGCAAATAACACTACATTCTCATGGGATTTGTACCACAAGGCACCTGTTATCGGGATTATAAGAGGTTTACCTAAAGAAACGATATATAAATTGACCTCTGCTTTTGTAGAAGCTGGATTCTATACTATCGAAATAACAATGAATACCCCCGATGCAGAAGAAATAATAAGCACACTCATAGAGAAATTCCCTCAAATGAATATAGGAGCAGGAACGGTAATAAGCATTAAAGATTTGGAAAATGCTAAAAGAGCAGGAGCAAATTTTATTGTTACTCCTGTTATCAGCGAAGAAGTAATAGCAAAGTGTGTGTCTTATGGAATACCTATTTTTCCGGGAGCTTATTCACCGACAGAGATATTTAAAGCATGGACAATGGGAGCTGCCGCTGTAAAAGTTTTTCCAGCAGCTCAATTGGGAGTACAATATATAAAAGATGTTTTGGCGCCTCTAAATGAGGTTAAACTACTGCCAACAGGAGGAGTATCGTTACAAAATATCAAAACATTTTTTGAGGTGGGAGCTTTTGGAGTTGGTATGGGAAGTTCATTATTTGATAAAAAAATGATTCAAGAAGAAGATTATAATGCACTCAAAGATCATTTTGTTAAACTAAAGCAAGAAATCAATGTATTTATAAAAAGTTGATGAGCGATTTACAAAAATAATAAAGGAATTAATTCGACTTCTTAGAAGGGAAATAATCTTCTTGTTAACATTAAATTCACATTTGATTTACATTTTGTTAATTTATTGTTAGATTAGCCTATCTTAGAATTTTTTAGATATAATCTACTCCAATTTTAAGGTATAATTCATCAGATTAGAAAATGGTTTGCATAATCAATCTGGTATAAATATTATTTTTAACTAAAACACACATATCATGTCTAAGAAGAAAGATAAAAAGAAAAAAGACAAAAAAAAGAAAGACAAAAAGAACAAGAAAAAGAAATAGTTATCAAATTGATATTGAATAATTATACTAGTGTAGTTGAGTAAATAAGCTCAGCTACACTTTTTTTGTATATAGAGGTTATAGTAGAAATTAATAAAACCTAATTGTGTTTTTTGAGAAGAGTTTCGTACAAATCTATAGTTCTAAGAAAATATGGAAAATTACAATAACTATAGAATTCCAGTAACAGGAGATTTTAAAGACGTTTTCTGTCATTTTTATTTTGCTGAAAATAAAACGCGAAATCCCATTATAAAAACCTTGGTTCCATCTTATCAAACTATCATGATTTTCAGTTTTGGTAACGATGTGTTGCTTCATACCCAACAAGACGAAACTTTAGCATTGAGTAAGTGTATTGTCTTGGGACCAGTAAAGTTTGCTTTTAAATATACTTTACAAGTAAACTCAGAAATATTAGTAGCTAACTTTAAAGATGATGCCTTCTATAGATTTTTTAGTAAAGTTATGCTTAACTCAAATTCTCTGACTCACCCAGATACCTTATTAGAGTCGAATTGCTTTGCGTTATTATGGACTCATCTTAATGAGATAAAAGACAATAATAGTCGAGTAGAATTTATATTAGAATTTTGTAAACCTTATTTAGATGAGCAAAGTGCAATTGCTAATCAGTTAAATAAAATTGATAATGAAACATTAAATCCTATAAAAACTATTGCAGAGCTTAATAATGAAAGTGAAAGAAACATACAGATTAAGCACAAAAAGTATTTGGGTTATTCAGCAAAAGAAATTCTTCGCTTTGAACGCTTTTTAAAAGTGATGGAATATATACCGAAAAATATTGATGAAAATGCTCCTCAGATAGACTGGTTAGATATTGTACAAAGATGCGGTTACTACGATCAAAGCCATTTAATACACGATTTTAAAAAGTATCTTAATATGAGCCCTACAAAATACTTAAGGTTTCAACAAGATATTTGTTACCCCCGCTAATTTCGTTTTCTTACAATTTTGGTAGGTTAATGTCAACTACATTTGTTTCATCAATCAAATAAAAAAAGATGAAACATTTAATAATTTTCGCACATCCCAACTCAAAGAGTTTAAATGGACTTTTGAAGCAATCTGTAGTTAATTTTTTAGCAGAAAATAATCATGAGGTAATCCTGCGAGATTTATATCAGCAGTCATTTAATCCAATTCTTTCACTTGATGATATGGCTGGGCAACGCATGGGTCAAGTTACAGAAGAAATAAAAAAGGAGCAGGAATACATTGAATGGGTAGAGGTAATAACTTTCATTTATCCAATTTGGTGGACAGGACTTCCTGTAATGATGAAAGGGTATATTGAAAGAGTTTTTAGTTATGGATTTGCATATAGATATGATGAGGGAATTCAAAAAGGCTTATTAAAAAACAAACAAGCAGTGATTATTAATACGCATGGTAAATCACATGCAGAATATAATGCCATAGGAATGGACAAAGCTCTTGAGCTCACTTCTGACAAAGGAATTTTTACTTATTGTGGATTAGCAATTAAGAAACATGTTTTTCTTGAAAAAGCAGACAAAGCAAATGCAGAAGTGATTGCAAAGTGGAAACAAAATATTTTGAGCGTATATTAAAACAGAAAAGAATATACACTAATTGGATTTAACTTTTTTATAGAGTATTACAAGTAATTCTGTTGTAGTAACAATACACACAATTGAATTGCTGAAAGTGAATCCTTTTCTATTACATCAGTTCATCATAAGTATTTATTATTGATAATGTGTAAAACGATAGTTATATTTAATATGATAGCAAGCTAATAGTTTAACTGACTAAGATTTCATCTTGAAAAGATCTATACCCCAATTTCTAAATTCAAGTTTTTATACATTGGTATTTTTAATAATATCAGTGCAACTCTTCGCCCAAAAAAATTACTCTTTACAACAAGAAAATATTCCCGAAGCACTTAAAAACAAATACATTACTGCTGTACTGCAAGATAAAATGGGTTACATGTGGTTTGGAACAAATAAGGGTCTCATGAAATTTGATGGCTATAAAGTAACTACCTATCAACTGCCAATTATAGATACTACTGAGATGGATAAGGAAAGAAACATTATTGTTTCTAGTCTAAGTGAAGCTAAAAATGGTAATATTTGGGTTGGTGGTTTACATGGAGAAATTGCTCGTTTCGACCGTATTAATAATCGATTAGTTCCCTTTGATTTAGATAGTAAAAACAGAAATTTTTATACTGGTGAGCCAAGGTTTAGATTGCCTAATAATACCAGTCGAATTACTGAATTAGACTCACTGCATGCATTGAGTAATCCTGATAGTTGGGGCTATTACCGAAATATTTCAAGATTCAAAAGAGGTTGTTTGGGCTAGTGTAAGAAATTCACCCGGATTTTATCAGTTTTATCCAGATACTAATTCTTTTCATAATAAATACGGCAAGATAGACAGTGTTAAATGGATGATAAAATGGAACAAAAATTTAGATGTTACATTTAATCGACCTTTAAATTACTTCGAAGACAGTAAACACAATTTTTGGATAGTAGATGAAAATGGCATTATTAAAATGGATATGTCAACTGGCAAACATCAACTCTTTCAGGTGAATCCAGTCTACAACAGATTCAAGAAAATTAATGCCCTTCAAAAAAGTACTTTTGTAAACGATAGTCTTATTTTTACCACGCAGTTAGGTACCGGCTTAACTATATTTAATACCAATACTCAGAAATATGAACACCATCTTTATTTAAAGAAAAATAAGCCTACTTCTAAAAGGAAAGGGAAAGAAAAAGTAACTTTTAGGTTTTGCCCAGAAGATATTTACAAGAATTATTATGTTGCCAATAATTACTTCGAGAACCAATACATCATTTATTATGATCGGTTAGAAGGAAAAATATGGAGTTTAGCCTATATAATTACTCAAGATGAATGGCTGTTTTTAACCTTTGATATTAATACTCAGACTTTTGAGAAAATTGAAATTGAAAATGGTTTTAACAGACATGGTTTCCCATTTGACGGTGGATTTCTTCAAAAAACACTTGTCCAAAACACCTCCAGGTATTCTTATACAGAAGTAATTCAAGATGAATCATACAATGTTTGGTGGGGTACAGAAGAAGGCGTTTTTAAAATTTCTCCTCAAAGCAGAGCATTCCGTAAATTAAACCACTTTAGTACAGAAACCCATACAAGCTCTGTTACAGATAGAAATGGTAATATCTGGTTTTCTGTAAGGGATACTTTGTATCAATATTTCTCAAATAATGATAGCATTGTGCCTTTCCTCTTTAATAATGATGTTCTGCCAGCAGACCAGCATTCAGACCAATATTCCATTTTAGTACCTATAGAGATTTATGAAAATAATACAGATACATTGTGGCTCCCTGCTAACGATGGGCTTTTTTCCTTTAATACAGTTACCAAAAAGTTTAATCGAGTAGATATTACCGATTGGCCTAAAACGATGGTAAAAGATGAAGATTACAACCAGCGATATTACATTGTGAGTTGCCATAGTGCAACTCAAGACAAAAATGGTGATTTCTGGTTGAGTTACTTTGGTAGATTGGTTAATTGGCAAGTTAAAGAAAACAAAGCTTACAGTATCGTTTTCCCTCGCTGGACATGGTCTAAAGATGATGGTAGCCCAACCGGACAAATAAATATTGATCCTTATGGCAAAGTGTGGCTAGGAACCTTACACTCTGGCTTACATGTATTCGATCCGAAAGATATCACAGATCCGATGAATGTACCTATGGATATATTTAAAACCTTTGAGTTTGAAGGTGCTGATCCTAAGTTTATTGATTCTAAAAACAATATGTGGGTAATTTCAGCTTCGTCTGGTGTAATTAGAATTAATACTAAAACTTTAGAATATACCCAATTTACCAAAAATGACGGTTTAGCCGATAATACCACATATAATATTGTAGAAAACAAAAACGGAAATATTTGGATAGGTACAGCTAACGGACTTTCTTGCTTTAACCCTGAAGCAGAGCAATTCAAAAACTTCTATAAAAGCTATGGTTTGCCTACTAATAAAGTAAATGCAAAGTTTTCTAGCATTACAGATGATGGACAGCTTTTTATACCAACTACAAGTGGTATTATCGTTTTTAATCCTGATAATGTTTATTCCAGTTCTTTAGTGCCAAGAATTGTTTTTACAAACTTTAAAGTAGATGGCAAAGAGTTAACTATTTCTAAAGACTCCCCTTTAAAAAGTGATATTTCTTTAACAAAAGAAATTATTCTCCCCTATTGGCAAAATGATCTATCAATTAGTTTTTCTGCATTACATTATGATGATACTCAAAAAAATCAGTATGAAGTTTTTATGGAAAATGATGATGAAGATTGGAGAAATATTGGTAACCAACATGCTGTAGAATATACCAATATGAGTCCCGGTAGTTATATTTTTAATGTGAGAGCTTCAAATAGTGACGGAGTTTGGAATATGAATGGAGCTAAACTCCAAATCACAATTTTACCTCCTTGGTGGGCTACTTGGTGGGCATATACCATTTACTTTATTTTAATAGCTGGCTTGCTATACACTTTCTATAAATATAAAATTAATCAAAAATTACAATTAGCAGAAGCCCGCAGATTACAAGAACTAGATAGTTTTAAAACACAATTTTATACCAACATTACTCATGAGTTTAGAACCCCACTAACGATTATATTAGGTTTGGCAAAAGATGCCATTATTAAGAGAAATGCGAGTTCTCTGCTTCAGTTAATAAATCAAATACTTGATATTTCTAAGATTGAAAGTGGTTCTTTAAAAGTTAATTTAAGCCAAAGTAACATTATTATTTTTCTTAAATATCTAGCAGAATCCTTTTACTCATTGGCCGAAAAACAGCAGGTTACCATTCATTTTATTTCTGATTTACAAGAAGTTATGATGGATTATGACAAGGATAAAATTCAACATATTATTACAAACCTGCTTTCGAATGCGGTAAAGTTCACTCCAAAAGGTGGTAATATCTATTTAACGGTAGATCAAATTAGTGTTGGAAACCAAGCTTATTTGCAGATAAAAGTAAAGGATACTGGCATTGGTATTTCTGAAGATAAACTCAAGCATATTTTCGATCGATTTTATCAAGCTGATGAGACTTTACAAAAAAATGAAACTGGAACAGGTTTAGGATTAGCAGTAAGCAAAGAATTGGTTTTGTTACTAAATGGAAAAATTGAAGCAACAAGTGAGCTAGGTACTGGTACAGAAATTACCATTCAGCTACCTATTACACAAACTGCTAACTTTATTGAAGAAAGCAACGAAAATGCTGTGTCACAAGAAACACGTTTAGCAGAAACAGAAGAAATGCCTCATGAAGATTCGGACTTGCATTACCATAGTAACATGCCGCAAATTTTAATTGTTGAAGACAGCGAAGATGTGATTTACTACCTTAAATCTTGCTTGAAATATGATTACAAAATTGAAACTGCTGCTAATGGGCAAGAAGGGATTAATAAAGCAAAAGTAATAGTGCCCGATATTATTATTAGTGATGTAATGATGCCTGTAAAAGATGGTTATATGCTTTGTGAAGAGCTAAAATCGGATATATTAACCAGCCATATTCCTATTATTCTACTTACTGCTAAAGTAATGCTCGAAAATAAGATTGAAGGCTTAGACGTTGGGGCTGATGCTTATTTAACCAAACCATTCGATAAAATTGAATTGAAAGCTTGCATCAAAAACTTGATGAAACAGCGAGAAAGACTATGGAAAAACTATAAAGCCAGTAATATAAAAGATGTATCTGTAAAAGGAATGAGCATACAAGACCAAAAGTTTTTAGAGAAGGCTCATAAAATACTCGAAGAATATAAATCTGACTCAGATTTTAATGGAGAGAAATTACTAAGAGAATTAGGAGTGAGCAGAACTTTTCTGCATGTAAAGTTAAAGTCACTTACAGGAAAATCTACCACAGAGTTTATTAGAATATACAGACTCAAATATGCTGCTGAACTGATAAAGAATGGCTACGGAAACCTCACAGAAATCTCGATAGAAACAGGCTTTGCCAACCAGAGTTATTTTTCTAAAGCTTTTAAAGATTATTATGGTGTATCACCATCAGCATTTGCTAAAGAGAAGAATTAGCTGATCTAGTAAGTACTTTCTTTGAGAATAGATAAATTTCTTCAATCAATTCGTAGAGCAATTGGATTCTGCTTTTCAGGTTGTTGAAACTTCTCATCAAGGTTGAGGTTGACTGTAAAAATAAGATGCTGTTGCTCCTCCATCAATTAGAAAATCAGTACCAGTGATAAAAGCTCCTTTTTTAGATAATAATAACTCAGCCACATTTGCTACTTCGTCAGCAATTCCGGGACGACTTGCCAGATGATGGAAAGCTAATTTCTATTAAAGTAAAGTGATAACTGTAAGATTCTTTATTTAAATAACTCAGCTTCAAGTTGAATTATATCTCCAACTTTAACTTCTGGTTGCAAAGTATTTTGCCATGTTTGATGGTTCCAAACAGCATTTTGACCAAATAATACTTTATTCCCTTTGAGGCGATATTTACTTAAAGTGGCCAAAGGTTCTTTACCTTTTGTACCTGTATCTGGATCGAGTGTTGTTAATACGCATCGAGCACAATTTTTAACACCCACAAAGTCTACTCCACCAATCTTGAAATTGGTAAACTCATCTTCTTGATAAGGTGTGCCGCCACTATATACAAAGTTAGTTCTAAATCGTCTGATACTGAGCGGTTCAAAGTGAGTAGAGTTTTGGTTTACATTTTTCGGATTTGCTTGTATTTTATCATTTAAATCATGCATACTTGCCTCACCAATAATCAGAAATGGATAGCCATCGGCAAAACTCACAATATCTTCACCTCTATTATAATCTTCATCAACCCGTCTTTGAGTCGATTCTGGCATAGTTACCAATTGGCATTTTTTACCTAAAAAGTCGCTCAACCACTCATTTATTTCATTTTGTGCTAGAATGGCTTGCACGGTATCATCCCAAACAACAACATCGAAAGAACTACTTCCTTCAATATTGAAAGGTACTTTTATGCAATTATCTTCATTTTGTTTTTCTTTAATTACTAAAGAATTATTTTCAATAATAGCCTGTAGCAAAGCCATTTTGTTATAAGTACGTTGGGTCATAAACTTTCCATCTGGTTCAGTTATCATCCAACGACGATCGTATTGCAAACCACGCTTTGTAACAATGGCAGATTTTGGCGAATAACCGTCTAAAGACTTAACAGGGAAGATATTTATTTGCGATAGTTGAAGCATTTTAAAGTTTAATTTTTTCGTGTCACTTTATTTATTTCCAAAAACAAATGGCTAACTATAAAAATGATGTAGTAATTTCTATAATACAGACCGTCCCAAATTAATAGTTAAATTCATTTATAGCAGCAATAGGGTGAATTTATTTCTCTAAAGGTTTAAACAAGCATCAAATTGATGTTTTAAACTGACTCGACTTATTTTGTATCCATTTTCCATTGCATACATTTCTAAAAATGATAAGTATGTTTAATAAGTTTTCACTTGTCCACTTCAACCTGCATTTTGCCCGTCTCCCTTTATTATTACTTCAATAGCTGATGTACCTCGCTTTGTTTTGCACAACAAAATGAAGTTATGAGGTATTTTATTTTAATATTATTTATTGGATGCATAGCAAGTGCAAATGCACAAACGGGTTTCACACTGAGTGAGTGTATTGATTATACCCTGAATAATCATCCGACACTTTCAGTCTATGAAAACAACAGGTCTATTGCCAAAGCACAATCTAGCCAAAGTGTAGCTAGCTATTTGCCACAAGTTACAGGCTCAGCCAATTTTACTGATAACCTAAAATTGCAAACGACTATTTTACCCGCAGGAACTTTTGGCCCAGAGCCAGCAGAAGTACAATTAGGTACTCAGTTTAATACTGTAGTAGGTGTAGATTTTAGCCAAACAATTTACGATCAATCGAAGATTACTGGTATTAAGGCAGGTAAGCCTTACGAAGCGATGACCAAGTATCAGGAAGAGCTCAACAAAGAAGTAATCACTTATAATACAGCCAAAGCGTATTTTCAGGTGCTTACTTTTAAAGAGCAACTTAGTTTACTGTATAGCAATCAGGAAAAGTACGAGGAGATGCTTTCGGTACTCCAATATCAATTTGAAAAGGGAGTAGTTTTACAAAAAGATGTAGATCGAGCCAAGGTAAATCTCAATTCAATCAATTACCAAATTGAAGATGCAACCACCAAAGAACAATTGGCACTTAATACCCTAAAAAATACAATGGGTATGCCATTAGATAGCACATTGTTAGTACAAGAAGCTATTGATTATGAGCTGTTTGCCACAGCAGATATGCATAATGATTTATCTCTGGAGAGACTGACAGAAGTTCAAATAAATAAAAAGCAAATTGAACTTCAAGAGATAAATCTGCAAATGCAGAAAGCCAAGTTTAGTCCTACTTTAGACTTTGTAGGCAAATATGGTTCGCAAGCTTTAAGTCAAGATTTTGATGATGCATTTTCAGACTGGAGGAGCTTCTCTTATGTAGGTATTTCACTTAAACTGCCATTATTCACAGGATTTAAACGTAGTAGTCAGGTAAAAGAAGAAAAGTTAAATCTAGAAAACGAACTCACCAATTTCGAGATCAACAAGAGAGATTTAAAGTTACGCTTCGAAAATGCTCAAACATCTGTAGGTACAGCTTATAGTTCTTTCCAGAGCAATAGAGACAATATGCAATTGTCTAAAAAATTACTCGATGTTACAGAATATCAATATCAACAGGGAGTGGCTAGTTTAACAGACTACCTCAACGATGATACTGCCTACAAAACAGCTCAGACAAATTATATAAACAGCCTTTACAACTTAATGGTAACTCAGTTGGATTACCAAAAATCTCAAGGCTCACTATTGCAATTTATAAACACTATTAAATAAGAAATATGAAGAAGTTTATCATACCAAGTGTAATTTCATTAGTCATTATACTGGCCATTGTATTTAAACTATTCAGTAATAAAAGAAAGATCGATGAGGCCAAAGAGCCTGTAGATCGTACTGAAATTCCTGTTTCGGTAAAAGTTACTAAAGCAGAGAAAAAAGCATTAGACATCAATGTGCATTACCCGGCAACTACAAAACCTTATGAAGATGCCAAAGTCTATAGCCAGTCTAGTGGAATAATAGATAAGTTAAATATCGAATTGGGTAATACAGTTTCAGAAGGTCAAACTCTTGGCAAACTCGATACTCGCCTTTTAGAAATTAATCTAAAAGATGCGGAAATAGCTTTAGAGAAGGCTTCTGACGACTACGAGCGCGCGAAAGATCTTTACGAGAATGAAGCGGGTGTTAAAGTAGATATGTTGAATGCCAAGACTAGTTACGATAAGGCTCTCAATCAAGTGAGACTTATTGGACAACAGATTGAGAATGCACAGATAATTTCGCCAATTAAAGGAATCATCTCTTCTCATACAGTAAAAGAAGGTGAGTTCATTAATCCGGGAACTCCAATTGCATCTATCAACAATGTGTTTCTGTTGAAAGCAACTGTATATGTAATTCAAGAAACAGTTTATCAGCTAGAATTGGGGCAAAAAGCGATCATTACAACTCCTGTTTTCGATCAAGAACAATTTACAGGGGAGATCATTTTTATCAGTCCTGTAGCTGATGCTAACCATAATTATCAGATCGATTTATTGGTGCATCAAAAAGATAATATTCATCTAAAAGGTGGAACTGATGTACAGGTAGCATTCAATACAATGATGCGCAAAGATGTTTTACAAATCCCGAAGTCTGCCTTAATGGTCGATGCTGATGAACCTTATGTATTTGTAATAGATAATGAGACCGCAGTTTCAAAAACAGTAAAAACTGGAGCAACTAGAAAAGATCAGGTTGAAGTAATTTCTGGAATAAGTGTAGGTGATGTAGTAGTTACAAACGGCCAGATCAATTTGAGAGATGGGAGTAAAGTGAATATCATAAAATAATAAGCACATGTCAATAACAGAAATATCTATAAAAAGGCCATTATTGATCTGTACCATATTTACTGGGTTGATCTTGTTTGGTATTATTTGTTACACGAACCTGAATTACAACTTATTACCCAGTTTCGATACGGGTAATCTAAGTATACGCACTATCTTGCCGGGTGCTTCACCGCAGGAGATAGAAACAAAGGTGACCAAACAAATCGAAGAAGCGGTAAGTACAGTAGAAGGGATTGATATTATTACCTCAAGTTCATTGCAAAATGTATCTGTAATTCAAATTACGCTAAAGTCAGGAGTGGATGAGATTGAAGCGCAACAAGATGTAGAAAGGAAAATTACCCAGATTAAATCCACTTTGCCAGAAGATATTGATGACCCGATTGTGAATCGATTCAGTACAGATGATTTTGCAGTGCTTAATATTTCAGTTTCGGCAAATGTTTCAGACAAAGAGCTGTACGATCTAATTGATCAAGATGTAAAACCCGGTTTGAGTAATGTAATGGGTGTGGGCGATATCAACATTATTGGAGGTCAGCAGAGAGAAATTAAGATTTTGCTCGATAATGATAAACTACAGATGTACAGGCTTTCTGCAAAGCAAGTATTTCAAGTAATTGCCGGAAATACAGCATCATTACCCGGAGGTAACATAAGCAACGAGACAGAAAATTTATCCATCACCATTAATGCCGATTATAACCAAATCGAACTCTTACATAATCTAGTAGTGAAAGACGATGGAGCAGGAAGTCGTATTTTGCTTTCAGAAGTTGCTACGGTAAGTGATGCGCAAGAACAAGTAGAAACGATTAACCGGATAAATGGAAAATCGGCAATTGGAGTACAGGTTTTTAAAACTGGTGATGCCAATGCGGTGGAAGTAAGTGAGTTGGTTAAGGAAAAATTAGCCGAACTGAAAGAGCTTTATGCAGATCAAGATTTTAGTTATGAAATAGCTTCAGACCAATCGATTTATACTTTAGACTCAGCAGATGCAGTAATGCATGATTTGTTTCTGGCAGTGCTAATTGTAGGTGTAGTGATGTTATTTTTCCTGCATAGTTTGAGAAGTGCTCTTTTTGTTTTGGTGGCCATTCCATCGGCTATGATTCCCACTTTTATCTTAATGTATTTAATGGGTTTTTCTCTAAATCTAATGACATTATTGGCTTTGTCTCTGGTTGTGGGTATTCTAGTAGATGATAGTATCGTGGTGCTCGAAAACATCTTTCGTCACTTGGAAATGGGCAAAGAAAAACGAAAAGCATCGCTTGAAGGTAGAAATGAAATTGGCTTTACAGCAGTAGCGATTACACTGGTAGATGTGGTTGTGTTCTTGCCAATGGCTTTTGCAGGTGGATTAATAGGTGGTATATTGGAAGAGTTTTCACTCGTAGTAGTAGTCTCTACATTGATGAGTTTGTTCGTGGCATTTACCCTTACACCGATGATGGCTTCCCGATTTGTAAAACTAGAACATCTTACCAGAGATAAAATGTGGGGAAAGATTATGCTGGGTTTTGAAGATATCATTAATTACCTAAAAGATAATTATGGTCAGTTGCTTCATTGGACATTGCATCACAAAAGATACTTTTTTACTTTAGTGATTGCCTTGATGATTCTTTCAGTCGCTTTAGTACCAGCAGGTTTTATCGGAGCTTCTTTTGTGGGTAGTAGTGATAGAGGAGAGCTAGCTATACAATTAGAAACATCAACTGAAACCCCAATTAGAGAAACAAACTTATTAGTAAAAGAAGCCGAAAAACTTGTATTGGCTCATCCTGAAGTAAAAACAGTTTACACCTTGGTGGGTACGCAAACTGGTGCAAAAGGTAACACCGAAAACATTGCAGAAATGTCTGTTTCATTAGTAGAGAAAACCGAACGTAACTTTAGTTCAGATGAGTTCGGAGTAATGGCCAGAAATGAAATAGAGAAGATTCCCGGCTTACAAGTTACAGTAATCCCAACAAGTATTACTGGTAATGTAAATGCACCTATCCAAGTAGTAATTAAAGGCACAAAGAAGGAAGATGTGTATAAAGCATCTAATCAAGTAAAAGAGTTGGTGGCAAGCATTCCGGGTTCAGATTATGTAAGATTTAGTACAAAAGGTTCTACCAAGCAAATACAAGTTACTCCGAATCGCGAAAAAATTGATTTGTTAGGTTTAAACTTAGCAGATGTTGCTCAATCAATCCAACTGGCTTTTAATGGTAATGACAATATCGATTTTATGGATGGTGATGATACTTATAACCTGAAAGTAGAAATTGACCAAGGTGATAAGAAAAGTATTGAAGCCATTGAAAATTTAGCTCTAAGTAACAGGAATGGCCAAATGATCAAACTAAAGCAAGTAGCTGATGTTGAACAAATTACAGGGCAATACATACTTCAAAGAACTAACAGACAAAGCTCTATTACAGTAACATCTTCGGCAGTTGGCAGACCATCTGGTGATATTGTAAATGATATTAAAGCCAAGTTAGAAGAAACCGATTTGCCCTCCGGCATAGAAGTATCATTTGAAGGTGATGCTAAAAACCAACAGGAATCTTTTAGGAGTTTAGCTTTTGCACTCATCATCGCAATGGTATTGGTTTATATGGTAATGGTGAGTTTGTACGAGAGTTTAGTGTATCCATTTATTGTGATATTCTCTGTTCCAGTCGCATTAATTGGGGCATTACTGGCACTGGCACTTACCATGAATCAACTCACAATTTTTACCATTATTGGTATGATTATGCTACTTGGTTTGGTTACTAAAAACGGGATTTTAATTGTCGATTTTGCCAATCATTTAAAGGAAGAGGGAAATAACGTAGTAGAAGCATTGATAGAAGCAGGCAAGGAGCGTTTACGACCAATTATAATGACCACATTTGCTATGATCTTGGGTATGCTTCCATTGGCCATATCGCAAAGTTCAGGCTCAGAGTTTAAAAATGGAATGGCTTGGGTGCTCATTGGCGGGCTTACAAGTTCCTTTCTTTTCACATTGTTTTTAGTACCATCAGTTTACTTGGTAGTAGAAAACCTAAAAGTGAAACTACAGCAAAAAAGAGGAATGGCAGTCGAGGTTAAGCTAGAATAAAGGTAACAAAAGCCATAGAATCAAACACAAAGGATTATTCGAGTTAGTGAGTTTTTTAATCAGAATTTATTCTAAATATGAAATATTTATTGTCTGTTAGTCTGGTCTTTTTTGCGACTCAAGTACTTGCACAAAAAATGAAATTGGCAGGAGTTGAGTATGTAAACTACCCGAAGGTAAAAGTTAAAGACGACGGTGAAGATTTCGAAGTCGCCTTTCAGGAGTTTTTGGTTTATGCTAATTATCCTAAGGTCTTAAAAAACAAAAAGACAGTTTTAATTAATGGATTTAGTTATGCATTTGTAAAAAGTCAATTGTATAATGACAATCTATCTATCGATAATTCAGAAATATTTCATAGGATTGGTTATACGATTACAGCCATCCATCGGTGGGATGAGGATTGGACTTTATCAGCTAGATTGGCTCCAACTTTGGCTTCCGACTTTGAGGAAAAATTGAGTAAAGATGATTTTATTCTTCAAGGTTCTTTACTGGCAGTCAAAAACTTAAATCAATATGCGAAATTTGGAGGAGGGCTAATATACACTACCAGACTTGGTAAACCCTTTTTGCTTCCTGCAGTGCAATACTTTTACGAAAAAGATAAACATTATTTCCATGCTTTTTTCCCTGCATTTATCGATTATGCATACCATGCTGGTGCTAAAGAAAAATTAGATTTAGGTTTTAGAATAGGTATAAACGGTTCAAATTTTAATGTAGGTCAATCCACTTATACCAATGCAGAGGTTGATCGATTGAATTATGTAAGGGTGAACATAGGCCCAACGATCACTTACCGACTTACAAAAATGTTACAATTAGAAGCATTTGGTGGGTTGAATGCCAAACGAATTTATAAGTTTGAAGATGCTCAAGGAAATACCTTCGACTTCGATTCTGAAAGATCGCCTTTTATTAATATTGGTTTAACTGTTGTTCCAGATAGAAAAAGAAAAAATTAAATTAATTAGATTGTAAATGAATTATGTAATAGAAATTTAAAAATCAATTTAATGAGGTTAAACTCAGTACAAAAAACACTATTTAAGAAGGCACTTTACACTTCACCTCTAATGGCTGTACCTAGTTTATCGCCAATAATGATAAAGTATGAAATCCCTTTTCAAATTTTCTTTTATGCTGTATTGATCCAAAGTGTAGTCGTGTTTAGTTTATGGTGTTTTAATATAGGACTGATTTCGATCTCTTTTGGGAATTTATCGGAGCAGAAAGAAAACTTTTGGAGATATCTTATTAGTTATATTTTTGCCTTAGCTGTATTAATTTTAGTGAGAGAAGTTCTACTAGCATGGACACATACTCAACACTTTAAGATTACATTTCCCAATAAACCAACAATAGAGCAAAGAATTCCATATTATGCTTTTGTACTAAGTTTTTCTTTAAATTCAGTGATATTAATTATCCAAGATCTAATTACCATTAGAGAGAAAAAAGCAATTGCAGATTTAGAAAACTCACAGCTTAAACTGCGAAATGCAGAAATTATCAATCAAGAACTAAAGCAACAAATCCATCCGCATTTCTTATTTAATGCATTAAATACATTAAAAACACTCATTCGAAAAGAGCCAGATTTAGCAGAAGATTATTTGATTAGGCTGTCGAATTTTTTGCGATTTTCAGTATCAACAACGAAAGCCAATACTGTAAGGCTCAAAGAAGAACTTGATATGTGTATCGATTATCTTGAAATGCAAAAAACGCGTTTTGGGAACACCTTGCAGTATAATAATAACATTCCGAACGAGCAGTATGAATCAGGGTTTGTTCCTATATTTTCAATTCAACTTTTGCTAGAAAATGCCATAAAGCATAATGCAATGTATCGGAACTCTCCACTTCGTATTGAATTGTTGTATGAAGATGGCAGAATTAGGGTGACCAATAACAAACAGTTGAGGAGTAAAGACGAATCTTCAACTGGTTGGGGGCTAGAAAACCTTGTAGAACGATATCGGTTACTATCAGGAGATAAAGTGACTATACAAGCTAATGAAGAAAGCTTTTCGGTAAGTATAAAAGTTTTAGATTATGAAGATTGTAGTTATAGAAGATGAACCTCTTACAGCAGAAGACCTGATTAATGCTATATTGGAAGTTGATGCTTCAATAGAAATCGTGGCACAGTTAGAATCTGTTTTGGAATCTGTAGCGCATTTTCAAAATAACAAAATGCCCGATCTTATTTTTAGTGATATTCAATTAAGTGATGGCTTAAGTTTGGAAATTTTTAAGAAGGTAAATATATCTGTACCGGTTATTTTTTGTACTGCTTATGATGAATATGCCATACAAGCATTTAAAGCAAATGGGATTGATTACATCATGAAACCCTTTTCGAGAAAATCTGTAGCTGATGCGCTATCTAGGTTTCAAATGCTCAAAACTAACTTTTCTCAAAATAGCCTTCCATATCAAGATGTGATGGATGCTTTATCACGAAAAGAAAGCACAACTGCTTCTGTGTTGGTGTATCAGAAAGATCAGATTATACCAATTAGTGTAAAAGATATCGCCTTGTTTTATATTGATAATGAGCTAACACATTTGATCACATTTAAAAATGAAAACTACATTATAGATAACAATCTCGATCGCATAGATCAAATAACTGGCAGCAACTTTTACAGGGTAAACAGACAATATCTGGTTAATCGAGAAGCTGTTAAAAGTGCATCACGTTTTTTTGGTCGTAAACTGGTAGTAAGCTTATTTATTCCTTACAAAGAAAACATTTTGGTAAGCAAAGCCAAAGTAAGTTCATTTCTTAATTGGCTTGCAGGCAGTGCAAAATGATTATTAAGATTTTTTGTTTTGGGATTGGTTATAGATTCCAAATATGTTGGATGAAATTATCTAGTTTACACTATGTAATAATATTTCTTATATTTTCAAGTCGAATCATTTATCCCACAAGCTTAATAATTTTAATGAAAATGATTGGGGTCATGTTAAACTCACCAATCATTCTCATCAATTTCTCCATTATTAAATAATAGACCTAGTTATCTATAATTCTGGAAATCCTTCTGGTGGTCTTCTATGTTTGGTTTTTTGTTCAAAAGCTGATGCTAATTGAAATAAAACTCCTTCGCTAAATGGTCTGCCAAGTAATTGGAAGCCAGCAGGATACTTATCATAAGAATAGCCCATTGGAACAGCTATTGCCGGAAACCCTGTAGGAGGTGATAATTTACCACTGGTATCTCCTCTAGGTCCATTTAAGTCTCCAATCAATCTTGGCGGATACGTAAACGATGGATAAATCAAAGCATCTAAGTTCAGACTATCCATTACATGTAGAATTCTATCTCGTAATTCTTGTCTCAGTGTCAGATTTTTTTGCCAATCTGGATGCTCTTCTGGTACATCAACATCTGCTTGTGCATCTAGAAGACCTTTTGCTAAATATGGGTGAAAGTCTTTAGAGTCAATGATATCTTGCAAAGTCTTATATTTGGCACTGTCACCCAAACTAGCCAAATAGGCATTGTAATCTCTTTTAAGTTGTCTTATTCTAGAGCGCGATTCATTCAAAGAATCTAGGTCAGGAATTAAAACGGAATCTACCATAGTAACACCTATAGTAGACATATTTGCAATCGCATTGAGCATAAGCTGATGAACGCTAGAATCTGATTCTTCAAGAGGGAAAAGTTGTCTTATTATCCCAACTCTTTTGTTAGAAACATCTTTCCCAAGAAATGACTGATAAGATTCTTCTTTTACATCTATACTCTTTGCTGTTACTTGATCTGCTGAATCATAGCCTGCAATCACATCAAAAATAATAGCAACATCCTCCACGGTTCTGGCCATTGGTCCACCAACATCATTTGTTAAAGCCAAAGGCACTATGCCATCACGGCTAGTCAACCCTACAGTAGATCTGATACCCACAAGCGCCTGGTGTGAAGAAGGTCCTCTAATTGAGCTTCCGGTATCTGTTCCTAAACCTGCAACAGCAAAACTGGCTGCAATTGAAGCGCCTGTTCCTCCACTAGAACCTGCCGTAGTTCTTCGTGTATCGTAGGGGTTTCTGGTATAGCCGGGCAGTACCGAGCTAACTGTAAAAGCTCCACTAAAAGCAAATTCTGCAAGATTCGATTTGGCTAAAACGATAGCACCTGCCTCAATCAATTTTTTTATTTGATAAGCATCATCAGGAGGATAAGAATCTTTTAAAGCCAAAGTTCCATTACTTGTTGGCAGTCCTTTTACATCAAAATTATCTTTAATAATAAGTGGAATTCCATGTAAAGGCCCTAGAATAGTCCCTTCGGCATACAAGCTATCCAAATAAATTGCCCTTTCCATTGCTTTTGGGTTCACAAGAATAATGGAATTGATGGATGGACCTTTTTTGTCATAAGCTTCTATACGCTTTAAGTAACCCTCCACCAAATACTGGGCGTTAATCTCTCCTTTGCTCATTGCTTCGCGAACTGAGGAGATTGTGGCTTCAGAAAGATTAAACTTGCTCGTTTCTTTCTGACCCCTATCGCATCCTGAGAGAAATATCAGCAAGATGGCGATTAACTTGAAAATAAATTTTGATTGCATAGTTAGTGATTGTTGTAGAACAATGTGATTTAAATAATTGTCAAAAAAGTAGACATTAGTAGTGATAAAACACAAATTTATCAGCTAAAAATACAATAATATCAATAAAAGGACTAATACTTTGATAATAATTCAAATACAGGTAGCAATTGATTTGAAATTGTAACTAGGAGAGGGAAGAGGTAGTTACTACACAGCGAGTGCAATGCTTTACGTTGAAGTAGATTTTCAATTTTTTTTTTCCATTCTAGCCAATCGTATTCGACTGATTTCAGACAAGCAGCGAAATGAATCATGCGCCCCCAATATTCTAAATTGTATAACTTTATTTCTTTATCATTTTTAGTAATCGAAAACATTTCTTTAGAAAGTGGAGGCCATGAATTGGAAGTCGAAAGACTTGATATTATTTTTTCATTATGAGGATAAATCTCTTCTAATCGTCTATGATTTAATCCATATTCTTCAATGACTCCATATATAAATGTAGTCATTCCTATTCTTCTAAATATAATAGTTACAATCTGCGCTAAGATTAAACGATAACACCCAGAGTAGCTATTCCAAAAGAAGTCTTATTACCACTTATAATTCTGCATTAAACAAGTACTTATTTCTTTCTCCATTTTTAACCATGGTGATAATGAGAACTTTTCTAAAAATAATATGATACTTGTGCCTAAACCAACAAATAATAAAGATGTAAAAAGCGAAACAACGAATCTGTTTGCTTTTGATGGAACAATATCTTCTAGTACAATATAGTTTTCTAGAATTTTGATTTTTACTCCTACAACAGAAGATTTATAAACCTTTAAAGTTTTATCTTCTTCTGACATTGAAAATTTATAAGCATTTTTCTGGTGAAAAAAGTTTTTCAACGCTCGCATAATTTCCTTTACAGAAGGAGTATTATTTGTAATTGCAATCTTCATATTGTACAGATTTAGTATCTCTATCAAGATAAGCGTAAAAAGTTAAACATGCACAATTTAGGTTAATTAATCATACTCCAAAACTAAATTTTCTAAAGTGATAAACCCTCATTCATTCCTAATACTATCTACAGGATTGATAAAGATGGCTTTGATACTTTGACCACTTACAGCGACTAGTGCAATTAGAAGTACAATCAAGCCAGATAAGGCAAAAAACCACCACTCTAAATCTATTTTGTAGGCAAAGTCGTCGAGCCACTCAGAAAGCAGATAATTGGCGATGGGCACAGCAATGATGAAAGCAATTACAATGAGTTTGACGAAACTTTTTGAGATGAGAAGAAAAATATTTGAAGTAGAAGCACCCAAGGTTTTACGAATGCCGATCTCTTTATTTCTTTGTTGCAGATTGAGCGCTGTTAAACCATAAAGACCTAAACAAGAGATAAAAATTCCAAAAATGGCAAAGTAAGCCACAAAATCGTTCATCACACGCTCAGTCTTATAAATCTGATTATAATTTTCATCTAAAAACCAGTAGTTCAAAGGGTAAGCTGATGCATATTGCATTTGTATTTTTTCTAAAACGGAGATGGCTTCGGTAGTTTTTCTAGCAGCTAACCTCACCATCATATAATTGTGTTTTTTATTAATGCGGATGATTAAAGGCTTGGTGGTACTGTAAATAGGGCCTGAATGAAAATCTTTAACAACACCTATAATCTGCCCTTTTTCTCCCCACATCGAGAATGACTTATTTATTGGGCTTTGGATACCCATTGCCTTAATAGCTGCCTCATTTACAATATAGTTGCTAGAATCTTGAGCAATCTCTTTATTGAATGTTCTGCCTTCGGCCAGTTCCATTTGCATGGTTTTAAGAAAGTCGAAATCTACCCAAAGGTGATTAAACTCTATTTCTGAGCCTTCGAGTTTACCTTCCCAATCTACAGCGGTAACAGTATAGCCAATTTGCAAAGGGTTAGGATTAGCCGCCGAAACCTGAACAATACTGCTTTGTTCCAACAATTGTTGTTTAATAGTAGCATAGTTATCACTACTTTCTCCTTCTAGCGCGACCATCAACACATTTTCTTTATCGAAACCTAAGTTTCTATTCATAATAAAATTGACTTGTTGATAGACCACCATCGTACCAATTACCATAAGCATGGAGATAGTAAACTGGAAAAATACAAGCGCTTGCCGAAAGAGACCGATATTAAACTTAGATTGAAAGTTGCCCTTCAATACCTTTATTGGTTGAAAAGAAGAGATAAAAAATGCAGGATAGCTACCAGCAGCTAAACCTGTAAAAAATAATACACCAAGTAACAGAAACCAATGCTGAGAATTGGTGAAATCGAGGCTCAGTTGTTTTTCGGTAAGCTCATTAAAAGTCGGAAGTAAAATAAAAACCAACACCACAGCAGATACAATGGCAATAAAACTAAGCAAAAATGCCTCTCCAATAAATTGTTTAATCAAGGTGATCTTTCTGGCGCCAATCGCTTTTCTAATACCTACTTCTTTCGCTCTTCTCATCGATCTGGCTGTAGCTAGATTAACAAAATTAATGCAGGCCAAAAGCAAAATAACGAACGACACTATGGTAAATAAGATCACATAGGTAATTCGTCCACCAGTGTTTACCCCATTTTCAAAATTTCCATATAGGTGGCTTTTGGCAAAAGGAAACAAGAAAGTATGCGCATTTTTGTGGTGCCCATCGTCTCGGTAATTTTGAATCGCTAAATCAAATTTCTGGTTGAAAGTAGCTAAATCTGTACCTGCTTTTAATTTTATAAACATGGGATTATTGTAATTTCCCCACTCTTTAGTTGCAGGATTTACCTCTAAATAAAACTCAAATGGAATGAGAAAATCGAATTTAAGCGAAGAGAAAGTAGGTGAGTTTTTAGCTATGCCAGTAATGGTTAATGGGTGTTTGTTTTCAAATAAGATAGTTTCACCGATAACAGATTCTTCTTGCCAATCTTTGCCAAAAAAACTGCTGGCAAACCTTTCTGAGATAACAATGGAATATTTTTCTTTTAAAACATGATTAGTGTTCCCTTCGAGGAGTGGAAAATCAAATATCTCAAAAAATCCATCACTAATAAAATAGCCCTCTTTAATTAAGTTTTTTTCATTTTTTGAGAATAACTGCTCATTACCCCAAGTAACCATGGTAGCTGCTTCAATGTCTGGATAGTCGGCTTCCAGTTTTTCTTCTAGCGGTTGTGGGCTTCCCCACCATGTATTTATGCTGCCATCGGGATATTTCATATTTACCATTAGTCGGTAAATATTATCAATGTTTTTATGGAACCTATCGAATCTTACCTCGTCTTCTACCCAAATAAAAATCAAAATACTACAGGTAAGGCTAATTGTTAAGCCAAAAATATTGATCATGGCAAAGTTTTTTTCTCGCCATAATCGTCTAATCGCAACCTTTAAATAATTATAAAACATAGAAGAGACCATTCATTGATTAGATATCAAAATAATAAATTAAATGGATTGAATACGAATGATTTGCAGTATGTTGCTATTATTTTGCAGCATACCGAATATTATACTTTCAATTTAGAGCCGGTTAGATTTTATACTTTTTGCATCTGAATTATTATGAAATAGTGGTCTTATAAACAAAGCAAAGTTGGTCTTTTAAACAAAGTTGTATGATGTTATGGCATCTACTTTTGTCTTAAATAAAACTTTTAAAGAAATGAGACAAAATAGTATTCATGCAATCTTACAACAACCTTTAGGCTCAGGTTTTAATGCATCTTCCACAGCAAGTGATGTGATAAATGGTATCGATCTTTCTGGCAAAATTGCCATAGTAACAGGTGGCAATACTGGTATTGGTTTAGAAACAACTAAAGTGTTGGCAGCAGCAGGAGCAACAGTAATTGTACCAGCAAGAGATATTGAGAAAGCAAAGAAAAACCTACAAGGAATAGCTAAAGTAGAAATTGAGTCATTGGATTTATTTAATCCTGCATCTATTGATGATTTTACAGAAAAGTTTTTAGAATCGGGTAGGGCGCTTCATCTGTTAATTAACAATGCAGGAATAATGTGGGTACCATTGCGAAGAGATGGTAGAGGTATTGAATCTCAGCTAGCTATTAATTACTTAGGGCAATTTCATCTAGCAGCTAGATTATGGCCAGCTTTAAAAAAAGCCAATGGGGCAAGAGTAGTAAATGTTTCATCATTTGGGCATCAAATGGCACCTTTCGATTTTGAAGACCCTAATTTTGAACATCGTGAATATGAAACATTACAAGGCTATGGACAGTCAAAAACTGCCTGCAATTTATTTACTGTAGAGTTAGACAATCTGGGAAAATTATTTGGCATTAGAGCCTATTCTTTACATCCGGGTTCTATTAATGGTACAGAGCTAGGTCGTGAAGCACCAATTGAATTATTTCAACAAATGGGTTTGTGTGATACTCAGGGAAACATCTTGCCTGAAGTAGCGGCAAAACTTAAAACTATTTCGCAAGGTGCCGCTACTACTGTGTGGTGTGCTACCAGTCCTTTACTTAACAACATCGGTGGAGTTTATTGCGAAGATTCAGATGTAGCAGAATTGGACTTAGGCAATATTGTTCATAGTTACGATGATCCCTCAAGCTCAAGAGGAGTACAACCTTACTCTCTAGATGAAAACCTAGCCAAACAATTATGGAATTTAAGTGAAGAAATGACTGGGATAAAATTTAAAGCTGATTGAGCTAAATAAGCCTAATGGTTACCATCAATTAGGTGGTAACTTTTTTAGGTTATAAGAATCAGGTTCTGAAATAAATTAGTAAATTTTGAAATTAAACCAGATTTTAAAAATGGATCATATATCGAAATATCTGACACCCGAAATTAAGCTTTCTTGTTACGACGATAAGTTTTTTAAATCAGAGATTGTGTTCGATCAGCACATGCTTATTTGGTTTATTTCTGGTGAGACTAAGATTGTTCAGGCAGAAGCCACACATTATTTCAAAACAGGAGATATTTTCCTTATTCCAAGAAACAAGCCGGCCACAGTCATCAATTATCCGAAAGATGGCTTGCCACATAAAACCGTGGTGATGTTGTTAACTTCAGATATTTTAAGAAGCTATTATAAAAGTATAGAGCCTCAAGTTAAGACTTTGCCCATCCCAAGTATTTGTAGTTTTAAGAATCATCCTTTGTTGGCGAGTTGTTTGGCTTCTCTAATTCCTTATTTCGATTTGAACGAACCTATGCCTCAGTATCTAGCCTTGCTAAAAATTAATGAAGCCATTAGCATTTTAAGAACAATTGATAATGAAATTGACAGTATTTTGGCCAATTTTGACGATCCTTACAAAGTCGATTTAATCAGTTTTATGGAAAAGAACTACATGTTTAACATGCCGATGGAAAAATTTAGCTATCTAACAGGTAGAAGCCTTACTAGCTTTAAACGGGATTTTAAAAAAGCTTTTAATACAACTCCTCAAAGATGGCTTACACAAAAGCGTTTGGAATTAGCACATTATCAACTCTCAGAAAACAATAGAAAACCAATAGATGCATGTTATGAGTCTGGCTTCGAAAACCTGTCTCATTTTTCCTTTGCTTTTAAAAAGCGTTTTGGTTATCCCCCTACAAGTTTAATCGATCAAAAAAGTAGTAGATTAGGGATTAAAATGCTCAAATAGACAATTGAAAAGCGATTGTTATTAAGAAGGTTTGGGCCAATGGATTAACTTGCAATGGATGAAGAAAAAATTTGAATATACTACATTTGCCAATCGTTTTGTAGCAAGGTTTCCATTACTTTCATACATGGGTATCCAAATGAATTTCTGGATAATAGCAAACTGTTTGCTTGTTACAATCATGTATCTCCATGCGCAGATTATCAGTCAAATTTATAAAGTATTAATCGCAATTAGTTTTATATCATTTATAAAAATGGCTGTTATAACTGGTGCCTTGTATGGGTTAATACTAGGGCAAACAGGTTATTACTTTGATAAATATATCTTTAAGAAACTACCCATCGGTAAAATAATACTCTTCAAAACCATTACATCACTTTTGCTACTAATTTTTCTTTTATGGCTTTTAAGGGTTGAGCTATTCGATTTATTTGTACCAGTAACATTCTATGAATCTGGTTTTATGATTAGTGATACCACATGGGATAACCTATTTTACCTTCTAATGATCTATTACTTTTTTATGACCCTCATAATTAGTTTTATCAATCAGGTAAATAAAAAATATGGTCCGGGAGTGGTGGTGCCTTTGTTATTGGGCAAATACAGACATCCCAAAGAAGAGGTGCGAATTTTTATGTTTATGGATTTAAAATCCTCAACCGCAACAGCAGAAAAGTTAGGACATTTAAAATATAGCGCATTTATAAGAGATTGTTTTGATGATATTAATGAAGTGATACTACCGAATTATGCTCAGGTGTACCAGTATGTGGGAGACGAAATAGTGCTTATGTGGCCAGAAAATGAAGGACTTAAAAACCAACATTGTATTAAGTTTTTCTTTGCATGCAAAAAGGAATTTCAGAAAAGAGCAGACTATTATACCACAAACTATGGTACCATTCCTGAATTTAAAGCGGGTTTGCATCTAGGTAAAGTAACCGCAGTGGAAATAGGAGAAATTAAAAAAGACATAGCTTACCACGGAGATACTTTGAACACCGCAGCCAGAATCCAAAGTGTTTGCAATGAATACGATAAAGATTTTCTTGTATCTGAATATTTATTAGAGCGAATTGCATCTTGCCAAAATATAATAATAGAATCTATGGGAATGATTTTGTTAAGAGGAAAAACAAATAAAGTTGGTATAGCAAGCATAAATGGAATTGAAACTGAACAAGAAAAACTGACTTAAGTTTATTAATAACTCTTTGCTTTAAGTTTGATACTGAGAATAGAAATCTGGATGTTTTGGTTAAACTTTGAAAGTTTTTCTAATACACATTAATTCCCTAGTTTAGCTGCAAATATTAATTGTTGAAAAGTATAATTTCCATATTATTAGTAAGCTTATTTTTGGTGCAAATTACTACCAGAGTATGGATTGTATTTTCTTTTAAAATCAATCAGGAATATATTGCTCGAAACCTGTGTGAAAAGAGAGACGAAGCTATTACTATGTGTTATGGTTCTTGTTACTTAAAGAAAAAATTAAAAAAAACGGAAGAAAGCAACACGCAGCAATTACCCTCAACCTTAAAATTGAAGTTTGAAACTTTATATTTCAGCGAGTATAAATTACAAATGCCTTTTGCTGAAAATATCATTGTTCAAAAAGATTATAACTCCTTTTACCATTTTATTAAAAGCAATTGCGCACTACAAGGAGTTTTTAGACCCCCACAAGGTTTGTCTTAAATAGCCTTGTACACATTTGGCAGTTTTCAGGATAACTGAATTTCATTTTGCTTAAAATGATTGAATGCAGATATGTGTTTCTGTATTGAACATTTAAGTAAAATCTTATCATTCCTATTTGGAAAAATAAGCAGTCTTTTAGTTATGCCTGATTAAGCTTCTTTAAACTTGTGTGGCGCTCTCAATTCGAATATTTACCAAAATGTATTATAGCTGTTTTAATTAATCATTTGCCATATGTAAGTGATTAAGAATCAGCATATTTTATGATTCAATTTCTATAACCATTAATTAAAATGATGAAAACAACCTATTTAATTTTTATTAGCCTCTTAGTAATTTCTTGTTCAGGATCGACAGAAAAAGATACTCAAGTTACATTGAAGGATGAAGTTTTAAAAATCCATGATGAAGCGATGGATAAGATGGGAGTCTTGTATTCTTTCGAAACAAAACTTAAAGAAGAGTTTGACTCTACCCAAACTGAAACTTATGATAAAGCTATCACTGAGCTATCAAAAGCACAAGAAGATATGATGGAGTGGATGAGAAATTATTCTAAAACTTTTCCTCATAAAATGCATAACAAAAATGATGAATCGCATGATAAACCCATGATGACAAAAGAACAAGAAGAGGAGCTTTTGAAAGAGGAAAAAGTAAAGATTATAGAGATCAAAGAAAGGATGGATTATAGCATTGCTCAGGCTGAGAAGCTATTGTCTAAATAACTCATAAACTACTATGAAGAAATACTTAATTGATCTCTCATTAATAAGCTAAGTATCAGTGGGTAATAGGTAAAATGGGAAGTTGTTCTTAGAACCTATTTGAGTGATTCGATAAGTTACTTTAATACTCATCTGAAAGAGAAAAGTTGAGAATGATGTATTGGCTAATCAATAAGTAATTTAAATTTTACTCTTTATGAAATCCATTGCTCTGTTAGAAAAAGTAGAGCAATGGATGATTAACACATTTGGAAAATAGAAGATTTACAATAAGCTCTAAAGTCATAGTCTAATTTCAATATTAAATTTTAAAGAACCATTTAATAAGCATTTTAGAAAGTACTAAATATTTATTATTTTAAAATTTCAAGCTTCCTTACATTTTTTAGTACTCCTTTAATATGAAAAGAAATACCACAATTAACTTATCTTATTTACTATTATGTAATGCCATAAACTTTTTTCTTAATAAAAATAAGCTACTCTTTTTTGGTTTAACAATTACAGTTTTATGCTTTTGCGGACAATTTGCTCATGGCCAACTTTCTGTCAGTGAAAATGGTAGATATTTGGTTAGTCATGATAATACGCCGTTTTTGTGGCTGGGAGATACTGGCTGGGGACTTTTCCAAAAACTCAATCGAGAAGAAGTTGATTTTTATTTGAAAACAAGAGCTGAGCAGAGCTTTTCTGTGATTCATGCAGCGGTTGTTCACAAAAATCCATTTATAGTACCAGAACTTGAAAATATTTATGGAGATAAGGCATTTGAGGATGAAGCTTTAATGAAACCAGCCATTACTGAAGGTAATAATCCGAAAGATGAAACAGCTTATGATTATTGGGACCATGTGGATTATATAATTGAAAAGGCAGATGAATATGGCATATACATTTTATTTCTGCCACTATTTGGTATGGCAGAAGACGACGGTTATAACCTGATAAATGAAAAAAATGCTTATAGTTATGGGAAATTTTTAGGCAGTAGGTATAAAGAAAGGAAGAATATTATTTGGTGTATGGGCGGAGATGTACTCTCTGAGAATGAAAACTGCATAAATATATGGAATTTGTTAGCTAAAGGTGTAACAGAAGGAGTTGCAGGCAATGAAGATTATACTAAAACCTTAATGTCTTACCACATTAGAGGAGGGCACACTACTTCAGAATCTTTTATGGAGGCACCTTGGTTAGATTTTAACATGAACCAAACTTGGGATTTGTACACTTCGATTTATAGCATGGTTTCAAAAGATTATAACAGTATGAAACTTGCTCCCATTTTACATGGTGAAGGTGCTTATGAAGATGGGCCTGAATATCCAACTAAACCCATTACTCCACACAAAATAAGAAAGCAAGCATATTGGGCTACTTTTGCAGGAGGTTTGCATACTTATGGCAATTCAAACATTTGGAGTTTCGGTACAAACCCGAAGTATGTTACAGAAGATTGGAAAAAAGCCATCTTTTCAGAAGGTGCGAGGAGTTTATCTATTTACACTCAGTTTATGAAGTCAATAGATTGGTGGAGTTTTATTCCAGATCAGACAATTATTGTAAATGGAGTGGGAGCAGCCGATTCTTTAAATGTAGCAATGCGCTCTGGGGATAAGCAAATTATGGTTTATCTTCCAGAACCAGCAGAAATTACCCTTGACCTAAAGAACAAAATTAAATCTAAAAAACTAACTGGTGAATGGATTAACCCTAAAACTGGAGATAGGAAAGACGCTGGAAAATTCAAGAAGAACGAGCTTATAAAAATTCATACACCAGAAGATTGGGAAGATGCCTTATTTTTATTGAAATGAGTTTGACTTGCCTTTAATTGAAAGATGCCTCATTCTAATTTCTATGAAATTAAACATATTTCTAAACCTAAATATAGTAGCAATCTATTGATATATTGCTCAGAATAAAAGTTAATTTTTCCTCCATATCAATAATTTAAGAACAAGTTTTTTTCGAATTAAATTGATGATATAATTACGAATATTATATATTTGGACTTCACTAAAGCGGTTTAGTTAATGAAGGAAATTTTCTTAAAGGACATTGCAGAGAAATTGAAACTATCGAAAACGACGGTTTCTTTAGTGCTAAACAATCGTGGAGATGAAAATAAAATAAGTAAAGCAACCCAAAAGCGAATATTGGATTTTGCCCGTGACAACAACTACAAACCCAACCAATTGGCAAGGGGTTTAAGTTTGGGTAAGAGTGAAACAATTGGCCTCATTGTTCCTAATATCTCAGATATTTTTTATGCCAGAATAGCTCACTATATAGAGCTTAAGGCAAAAGAATTTGGCTATACGGTAGTTTTTAGTAGCTCGAATGAAAATGCCGAAACAGAAAAGGAATTGATTCATTCCATGATTAACCGCCAAGTGGATGGTTTAGTAATAGCCTCAACACAATGTAACCAAGCCGACATCTTAAAACTTAAAAATTCTAAATTTCCCTTTGTATTAGTAGATAGGCATTATCCAGAGATTAAAACCAACTATGTAATAGTAGATAATCTCGGCGGCGTGAAAAATATGACCGAACATCTATTAAAAAATGGGAAGAAAAACATTGCACTAATTACAATTAAAAGTAAGCTAGATGCTATGCAACAAAGGCGATTGGGTTACGAAACTGCACTTCGCGAAAGTAATATTGATATAAACACAAACCTTATCAAAGAGGTCGATAGATTTAATTTTGAAGCTGAGATAAAAGATGCCATATCAGAATTAAATAGCAATTCGAATGGGGTGGATGCAATCGTTTTTACTACACACTATTTAGCAGCTTCCGGACTCAGAGAATTAAAATCTTTAGGTATAAATGTCCCCAATGAAATTGCCATTATCAGTTTTGATGAACTCGGCGCATTCGATTTAGTCGATCCACCAATTACCTCTACCAAACAACCTGTTAGTGATATAGGCAATCTTGCTATTGAAATTCTAATCAACGAAATCGAAAAGAAAAATGAAAACTTCATCAATGAAAAAATACTACAGACTCAATTATTAGTAAGAAAATCTTGTGGAGTATAAAAATTTTCATCAAAAACTAAAGCGGTTTAGTAATATATAAATCCAAGCTATGAAACATAAAAAACTATATAACTACTTAACAATTACCATTTTGCTATTTGCTGTTTGCATTTTGGCGAATAAAGCAATTGCAGTTTCAAACAAAACTTTATCATCAAATTCATTTACTTCTCCCTTGCATGAAGGCAGCAGCCAAAGCCACATTCAAGAGTTAAATACGAATGGTCATCTTTACGAAATTTGTAAAAACGACATTGAAGGATTTCAAGAAATGCTTTCCGGCTCTGAGTTTTTTTCTTATCCATCGATAAGAGAAGATATCGGCACATCTATGATAGCTCGAGCCACTACAGGCAAAATAGGCTTCGAGTTTCTTACTGGCATAGTTCCAACAGATTATGCTGCTGAAAAAGTCACTTTCTTTATGCTAAGTGATATTGATTTAAACCTACATGAGTCATTTGATATCCATGTAAATGATAAACCGATCTTAACTTTCAATTCTAATGACGATGGTTCATTATCTATCACTCAAAATCCGGGAAATGGAAACGCCGAATACATTTTAGTAAGAAGAGATGGAAATAGCGATGGTTTAGGCGCATTTCGCTTAACTGTTCCGACAAGCTATTTAGAGAAAGGTAAAAGTGCCAAAATCAAATTTGTTGGGCATGCAAAAAATTCGAATTGTTGGATAATGATTTTTAAGGCAAAAGATGCTGTTGAGCGAATAAAAAAATCGGTTACTAGCGAAGCCGCTTTTATGATTAAAGAAAGAAATGAGGTATTATACGTAGATGCACCTGCTCATTTCGCAGGAAGAAAAGTGTACATCAAAAGCGATAAAAAGAAGAGTAAAGTAAGTGAATTTGTTTTACAAGGTGAATTAGCAAAGGCATATTTTAACATGGCAGCACCAAAAAATAGCTTTAGCATTTTTTATGGTGATCAAGAAATCAGTTTGAATTTTGAAAATGGCCAAGGTATTTTAACAGAAACTGATATTGAAGGGAAATATCTGTTTCATCATAATACAAATAATAATAATGGCTGGTTTGCTTCCATAGCTAAATTGTACAAACCAGAATACTTTGAAATTTTTAATGATTTCTTCGACAAAAGGTACGAGAATGGACTGGTTTCTATCATGAATTCGAGCCATCAAGATATTGCTTGGGTAGATCGTCCAGAAGTTTGTATTGTACTTAGAGATACACTCTTGCTAGCTCCAGTAATTAAAGATGCATTTGTAAGAGACGATTACGGTTTTGATATTGAAGATGGCTTAATGTTGAGAGAATATCTATCCAGACATCCAGAGTCTAAAGAAAGATTGACCACTTTACTCGACAAGAAACTCTTATCTGTTGGCGCGACTTATAACTGTCCCTACGAAGACATGTATGATGCTGAAGATCAGGTTCGCCAATTATACCTAGGGAAAAAATGGGTAAAAAAGAATTTTGATGGATATGATGCTAAGGTTTATTGGAATGTAGATGTGCCGGGTAAATCTTTACAAACGCCACAAATTCTGAAGAAAGCAGGAGTAGATTATATGGTAATTAGTAGGCATGCCAAAGGGATGTTCCATTGGCAAAGCCCAGATGGAAGCTCTGTGTTTACTTATTCTCCCGGGCACTATGGCAATGACTTGCTATACCTTTCTAGAGACTTAAACAGCAAGTTGAAATATGGAGCTGAGCAAGTAAAGTTTTGGGAAAGTAGTTTTGAAGGAACAAACATCCACACACCTTTACTATCGAGCCAAGACATGTTACCTGCTATAGATTATTCTGATTTTATAGATTCTTGGAACAATTTTGATCATTTGAAAGACGAAGCTGGAAATGAACAAAAAATAACCCTCCCGAATATGGAACTAATGACGGTGGATGAGTTCCTACCTTTGGCGGCAGAGAATGCAACGAATGTTGATACAATTATGGGAGAGCGACCAAACGTTTGGGTATATATTCACGGTCCTGCACATCACGAAGCAATTTCTGCAAGTAGAGAAGCTTCTAAGTTATTACCAGCAGCGGAAAAATTTCTCTCAATAGCTAATGTAATTGATCCGCAAAAAATGCCTTATCCTTACGAAACACTAGATGAAGCTTGGCAAGCTAAAATATATCCCGATCATGGTTGGGGAGGACACGATGGAGATATTACCGATAATCTCTTTAAAGAGAACTTGGTGAAATCGAAAGTGATGGGACAAGATTTATTAAAGAAAGGTATCGATTTTATCGCAGATCGAGTAGAAAAAAATGAAAAATTAGGCATTCCTATTGTCCTGTTTAATAGCCTTTCGTGGACAAGAACAGATCCAGTAACTGTTTCTATGAATTTTGCCAAAGGCGATATGCTCAATGTAAATGTGATGAAGTCTGATAAAAAGTTAATTCCAACTCAAAGCAGTAAAGTAGTTTATTATGATGATGGAAGTATAAAAAGTGCAGATATCACCTTTATTGCAGAGGCTATTCCTTCTATCGGTTATGCGACTTATTATGTAGCAAATGGTGCAAAAGATAAAAAAGAAGTTGACTCCAAAATCAATGCAAACAGTTATGAAAATCCATTTTATAAAATCAGTTTTGAGAATGGAGGTATAAGCCAAGTGTATGATAAGGAATTTAATAAGAACCTGTTTACTACCGATAATTTTAAAGTAGGTGATGTGTATACCATGCAATCAGTTGGGAATGGAGCAGGAGAGTTTGGCGATATTCAGCAACCTAGTTTAGAGGGTTTTGAGAAAGCCAGTGCAGTTAAATCAACATGGAAGATTGTAGAAAATGGCCCTGTTTACACTGCTTATCACATTGAACAAGAAATAAGAGGAGCCATCGCACAACAAGAAGTTACGATTTATCACAATCTAAAGCGCATCTATTTTAACAATAGCTTACGCAACTGGACAGGAGAATTATACAGAGAGTTTAGAACTGCTTTTCCAATAGATATGGATAATCCAGAAATTGCACACGAAGTGCCTTTTGGCAGAGTGAGAGTTGGCAAAGACGAAATTAAAACTGCCGGTGAGCGCTATACGCCTTTGTGTAAAGATGTACACCCAAGAGCCATTATCGATTGGATTTCAGCAACTGATAATGAAATCTCTGTTACATTGAGTTCTTCAGTAGCCGCCGCAGATTGGGTTGATCCTACAGCATTGGAATCAAACAAAGCAGTATTGCAAAACATCTTATTGGCAAGTAGAACCTCTTGTCACTGGCAAGGTAATGAGTATTCGCAAGCAGGGAATCATTATTATCAAAATGTATTTACTTCTAACAAGGCTAACAGCATAGAAGGGCAAAAAATAGCCAAACAGAAAAATGAGCCTATACAAGTTGTGGTTTATCCAGATAATGTTGTCGATGCCTCTTTGCCAGAATCGGCTAGTTTCTTTTCGATCGATGTGGAAGATGTAATGATTACTACTATCAAAAAAGCCGAAGATACAGAGGATATGATTGTAAGAATGTACAACACAAAAGATAGCAATGAGCAAGTAAATATATCTTCATTTTTCAAGCTAAAAGATTATAAACATACCAACATCATTGAGGAAAATCCCACAGCAGTTTCTCCTCAATTAAAAGTTGGTAAATACGCCATTGAAACATTTAGCATTGAAGTAGAAAAATAAGAATACATACTTTTAGTGAATCGGGGTACACAAGATTAAGGAAATTTTGTGTGCCCTTTTTATTTAGCACACTCCTCAGTTGAAATTGAAAAATTGCTGACTTTTGTATTTAGGAATTTAATATTTTGTTAGATTGAAAAATTATAATTGAGTTAGGATAGATATATAAACACAATCTGAAAGCTTTAAATGAGAAATATTTTAGTAGTATCGTTTATATTGATTTTGAGTGCTTGTTTCCCAGATTTGGAACAAAAAGATGTTGAATATTTTCAATTTTTAAAACAAAAATCATTAGATGGGAAATACGATATTTATAAATATGCTCGAAATGGAATGATGGCATTTAGCAGCGATATATACGGGATACAAATTCAAAAAACAGGAACTGATTTCAAAGAAGGTAAAGGGATTAATATAGATGGAGATATAATTAAATGGATTTCAAAGGATACTCTAGAAGTTTCAGTTTTGGAATTAGGACACAGACCCACTGATACATTAGCAACAGTATCTTATGAAAAGGCATATGATTTAACATTAAAATTTTTGAAATACAAGGGTAATTCAGGAGGAACTTTAAGAGAATTATATTTTGAAAGCTTAGGTTTCAAAAATGACAAACTAATCTTCAAAAATATTCAAGTACTAAAAGGTAAAGCTTATAAAAAAGAAATTGAGTTAAATTTAGGAGATATTGAAATAGAAGTAAACAATGATACTATTTCCAAATTTGTTCACGAGAGCTTAGAGTTTTCAATGGACGGAATTTATAAACATTCAGCTGATAGTATTGAAAGAAACCTGCCAAGTATTCAAAGTTTAAGAACCTATTTTGTCCCAACTACAACATTGAAAATATCAGATTTAAATGATATAAAAGGAGTATTTTACTAGGACATTCAATGACAAAAAAAGATGCAGAAATATTCTTTGATGTTGTTCTAAAGCATCCCAAGCTTTTTTGGAAAGCAAACAACACAGGATGTGAAGCCCAAGCAGACCTTGTAGCAGAATTGACATTTCAAAAAGGCTTTAAAGTGAATAAAATCTGGATTCGTCCTTTGTCTCCTTCAGATTCTTTTTTGGTTTATTTAAACGAAGCTGGCACCGAATTTACTGCTTGGAATTATCACGTTGCAGCAGCTGTAGAAGTAAATGATGCATCAAATACAGAAACTTTAATCATCGATCCCACTCTTTTTGACAAACCTGTTAATTTGGAGTTTTGGCATAAGAGATTGTCTCGATTATCTAACCAATACAATGTCATTTTAGAGAAAAACAATCTAAAAGAGAAGCATTTTTTAGTCCTGAAGATTTTCTTACAAGTTCAAATCGGGAAAAAGCACTTGCTAAACGAAAAGAAACTCTCATTAACTCATCAGATTTGAATGATCCTATAGTTTTCGATGGATTTATGATGAAACTTAGAGGAGTCTTTGTGGATAAATTGATGGTAGCTGATCTCGAGAGATTCCAAAAGTTAAAAGTGATGTTAAGGAATAATGAGTTTAAGAAGTGGTTTCAAAAGCCTATTACTAATGACAAACTAAAATCTCAACTAAGTAACAAGAATTTTTATGGGATAGAGTCATCAACCATCAAAAACAACATCGATTTATCATTGAAAGAGGCTTCGGTTAATCTTAAAGAAATCTATTGGGAGCAAATCGGGAAAGCTTTTAGGAAGCTAACAGACCGATCTCAGCAGCTACTTAATGGTGGTTTTAATACGGAAACCCTAACTTTTAAAATTGAATGGGAAGAAGATTATTTCAGACGTTCTTGGTATGCGCCAAATAGCGAAGAATTATGGGCGAAATATGGTATTCCTGTAGATGATCTTCAGAATTAACATTTATCTCATACTGAAACAGAAACACCACAACAATCACTAATTAAATTTTAAAGAACTGAGAATAACTAAATTCTGAATAAATCTAGGGCTTATTTACCTTTCCTAATTTTGTTCAAATCACCCCATGTAACTAATTCAATATTATTCTCTTTTAGCTTAGCTTTGTTTATTTCGCTTGTAAAAAAATCAAAATCTATTTGTCTCCATTGAGACCCAAAATTCGGGTGGTTTATTGTAACTCCTTTCATCTCGCTATCATCAAATGCTGGGTGGATTAAAATCAGGTTTATGCCACTAGTTAAATTTTCAATAATCCCTTTATAAAAGTCGCCCAGTTTTCCATCTTCGAAATATTTGAATTCACCGATATAGGTATTGTCAATTACAAATTCGCCTTCTTTTATATTTATATCTGGATCTAGACCGACCATTTGCATTAATTGTTTATTTATCAATACAGGAAGGTCAAATTTTTCACCGATTTCTTTATAAACTTTTAAAAATTTAGCATCCGATCCAACGCTATACATATGTGAGTCTAGATGAGTTGGTTTTAATCCGAATTTGATTGCTTTTTCAACTTGCGCTTGAAGCTCTTTTTTTACATCTTCTGGAGTCGCACTTTTTCTGAGCTGTTCCCTTTTTTTATAAAAATATCCATTCTCATCGACTAATGAAGGAACTTCAGAAACAGGTGAAACTGGGCCGAATTTGTAATTTTCCCATTCGCAAGTAAGAGTCAAATGTATACCATAATCGAATTTAGGGTTGTTTTTTGCATATACTGCCATTTCATAAAACCACGGGCATGGTACCATGATGCTATATGAGTTTACGAATCCTTCCTCTAATGACTGTATAGTAGCCATATTTTCAGAATGAGAAAGACCTGCATCGTCTGCATGTATTATTAATAATTTAGCGTTTTCTGAGAAACCCAGTTTTTGTACAGAGTTCAATTTATATTAGTCTTAGTTAGTTACATTATTTCTCATATTGTACTTTACTTTATCAGTTATTGTACAATCGTTTATTATCAAGCTATATATCTTACGAAGCTAGTGAAATCTGGTGTGACTCACAACGATTCCAAATTGTACTATATACAGAAATATAAAAACTTCTGAGAAACTTAAATGGTTTCTATTCTCGCTTTTAAAAGGAAATTACTTTTATTTTATAAATAGCATATGTGCAGAGAGGTTAAAGTGGTTTCTATCAAATAATCTTGTGTTTCGCTTCAAAATCTTACTTTTAAGCTTTAAAATTATTTACTTTGCCTGCAAAAAAAGTAAACTAATATATGGCTTCAGGTTTTTTTGTGCTCTTAGACGATATCGCTTCACTGATGGATGATGTGGCTACTATGGGCAAAATTGCGGGAAAGAAAACCGCAGGTATTTTAGGAGATGATTTAGCAGTAAATGCCGAAAAAGCTTCAGGCTTTATGTCTTCAAGAGAGTTGCCGGTGCTTTGGTCCATTACCAAAGGTTCGCTGCTCAATAAATTAATTATTCTACCCATTGCTTTTTTACTCAGTACCTTTGTCCCTTCAGTCATTACGATAATACTAACAATTGGTGGGCTATACTTGGCTTATGAAGGTGCCGAGAAAGTATATGAGTTTTTCTTTCCACATTCCCACGAAACGAAACTACAAAAAAACAAAGCACTTTCTGAGGAACAACTAATGGCACTAGAAAAAGAAAAAGTGAAATCAGCCATAGTTACTGATTTTATTCTATCTGTAGAAATTATCATTATTGCATTAGGTCCAGTAGCTGAGGAGCCCCTAAAAATACAGATACCTGTTGTTACACTCATCGCATTACTAGCTACTGTTGGAGTTTATGGCGTAGTAGCTTTGATTGTACGTATGGATGAATTTGGTACTACTCTTATCAACCTTAACGAAGAGGAAAATACAATTTCTGATAAAATAGGAATATTTCTAGTAAGAGCTTTACCAAAGGTTATTAAGAGTTTATCAGTAATAGGAACCATTGCACTTATGTTGGTTGCCGGAGGTATATTTGTGCACAACCTGCCTTTTATGCATCATCTTGAAGAAAGCATTCATATACCGGGAATATTATTCGAATTTCTTGCCGGACTCATTATCGGTGCAGTTGTATTACTTATAGTGATGCTTGCCAAAAAACTGTTTAAACCAGCTAAGAAATAAAACCACTTTTATACTGATTGAATATGGAAAGATGTACTTGCAGTTTGTGGTGTGACCTATGGCAAAATGTATTTACATTACCTAATATCTTGCACAGGAGTATCAGGTATAGTAGAATGATTTTTTAATAAGAGAAAATCTGAGAAATATTATTAGATATGAAAGAGAATTCATTATTTTGGATATTAATAAAGTTTTAGAATTATTTATTTTAAATATATAAGGTTTAACATCTAGAAAATATGGCTGAAACTATCAAAGATTTAATTAATGGCAATGTAACATGGGTTAGAAATACATTAAGACATAACCCTGATTTTTTTAATAAACTTGCTACAAGTCAATCGCCTAAATTTTTGTGGATAGGTTGTTCAGACAGTCGTGTGCCTGCTACTGAAATTACTAATGCCTTACCAGGGTCTATTTTTGTGCAACGTAATATTGCTAACTTAGTAGTTCATACAGATTCCAATTTGTTAAGTGTAGTATATTATGCTGTTAAAGTTTTAAAAGTGAAACATATTATAGTATGTGGTCACTACGGATGCGGTGGCGTAAAGGCAGCTATGAGCAATGAAAGATATGGGTTTCTAGACAACTGGTTATTGCATATCAAAGATGTGTATCGTAAACATGAAATGGAACTTGATGGTATTGAAGACGAAGAAAAGCGTTTCGACAAGTTTGTTGAATTAAATGTGCTAGAACAAGCTAGAAATTTAGCCAAAGTATCATTTATTCAAGAAGAGTGGGAGTCTGGTGAGTTTCCATACATTCATAGTTGGGTTTATAGTCTAAAAGATGGGCTTATAAGAGATCTAGGTATTAGTATTAATTCTAGTTCTGATTTAGAAGGAGTGTATAGGTTCAATAATCTAAAAAAATAACATTGAAATAGTCAAATGGATTTTATATGAACTAAAAATATAAAATCCATTTTTTTTTTACAAATCCCCAAACTTCTCAAGTTGAAAATACATTTTTGGTATTAGCTATAATACGATAAAAACCAAAAAAATTTAGAGAAGTAGCCATCCTGTTTAGATGAATTAATACATTAAATTATTAATTAATTTTTTAGTAATAATTCTAGAAAATCATTTTGATTTAATCAGAGTTTTTTGATTATTTTGCACCACATTTAACCCAAAAATAATGGTTGGTTGCTAGGAATATGTCAATTGTGCTTAAGGTTAAGCGGATACAAAAGGTATTTGAGAAGCTTGAGAGTGAAGTAACCCAATTGCAAAAAAATACAGGTATTTATTGTTTGGCTTCGTGTGGCCAATGTTGTACAAAACCCAATATAGAGGCATCTGTTTTGGAGTTTTTGCCTTTAGCTTTCGATTTATTTCTAAGAAAAGAAACCACACAATACAAAGAACAGATTCTTCAATCTGGTTTTTCCATTTGCCATCTGTTTAATGCATTGTCGGTAGTGCCTAATAGCAATTACATAACTGGAAAATGCTCACAATATCAATATAGAGCTTTAGTATGTAGGCTTTTTGGTTATGCATCTATTAGAAATAAGCATGGGCAAAAAAAGCTATCTACCTGTAAGTTAATTAAAGGCAGTTACCCCGAAGAAGTTACCAGACTTGATCAGCCAGAGAAAATTGAATTAATCCCAAATTATTCCAATTATTTTCAGCAGCTTGTTCAGATTGATTTTAAGTTAAGTCAGGAGTTTCATCCAATCAACAAAGCCATTTTAAGGGCAATTGATGAGGTTGAATCATACTACAACTATCGTAATTTCCCATATCGCTATAAAAAAGGGGCTTAAAGAAAAGCCGATTACAAAAGAGAAATTTATTAGAAATGGTTAAAGAAATATCATTTTACACTATTTGCGATCAACACATATGAATTTTCTATTTATTTCTAAATGGGGAGAAATTCTTGATTTGGTTTATGCTATACAGCAAGAAGGGAATAAGGTTAAAATGTACATAGATTATCCTCCCGCCCGTGAAATTGGCTATGGTTTTGTGCCAAAAGTTCGGAAATGGGAAAAGCATGTTGATTGGGCTGATATTATCATTTTTGATTATGTTGGGTATAGCAAAGTTGCAACTGAATTAAAAGCACAGGGAAAACTGGTAATTGGTGGTACTGAATACACCGATCGACTTGAAATGGATAGAAACTTTGGTCAGGAAGAGATGAGGAATCTTAAAATTAAAATTCTTGGCTATCGCGAATTCTTTACTACTGATGATGCTATTCAATTTGTGAAACAAAATCCTTCCAAATATGTAATTAAACCTAGCCAAGAAATGCAAGATTACAAGCAATTGCTATATGTTGGTCAGGAAGAAGATGGAGGAGATGTTATTCGAGTATTAAAGGCTTATCAAAAAACTTGGGGTAATGAGCTTGGGCATTTCTTACTTCAAAAAAAGGTAACAGGTGTTGAAGTATCTGTTGCTGCTTTTTTCAATGGAAAAGAATTTATCAAACCAATTAATATCACTTTTGAGCATAAGAAACTATTCCCAAAAGAGCTCGGTGTTAGTACTGGTGAGATGGGTACAAGTATGTTTTGGACAGATGAAAACCCCATCTTTGAAGCTACTCTTAAGAAATTTGAGAAACAGCTAGCAAAAGATAATTTCACAGGTCACATTGATATTAATAGCATTGTTAATGGCAGCGGAATCTATCCTTTAGAATTTACTTCACGATTTGGCTTTCCACAGATTCAGATACAGCGTGCAGGTATTGCAGAACCCATAGGAAATATGCTTTTCAAAATCGCGAGTGGGCAAAGCTTCAAAATTGCCACTAGAAAGGGTTTCCAAATTGGTGTTTATATGGTGGTACCGCCTTTTCCATACGAAGATAAAAAGACATTTAAGATGTTTTCGAAAGATGCTGTTGTGGTTTTGAAAAAGGAGATGAAACAAGGGTTACATCCTATGCATCTTAAATTGATCAATGGAGAGTGGCTTATCACTGGCGATTCTGGAATTGTAATGGTGGTAACAGGAACAGCCCAAACCATGAAAGAAGCTCAAAAACTCATGTATAACAGGGTGAGCAATGTTTTGGTAAACAATAGCTACTATCGAACAGATATTGGAGATCGTTGGGCTTCAGATTTTGATAGACTTTGGACATGGAATCTGCTCTAGGAGAAGTGATTTTCACCAGACTTGAAGGTAGTCCAAAACTATTCTTTGATATTTTACCAGATGAATGGTCTATTGATATTGCCCCCGTATGGTCTCACTATGAAAAGAATTCCTCTATATATGTGGTAAAATACAATGAAAAAATTATTGGAGGAGGAATTCTTTTTAGTACATTATCACCTGATACAAAGTATTATGATGCTCCTGCTTTATCCAAGCTTAAGACTTGGTTTGACGATGGCTATGGGTACATCGCATATTTTTATATTTCAGATCAGTATCGAGGTAAGGGAATTGGCATAAAATGGCTAAATGAACTAATAGCATTAAATGCTTCCAAAGGATTATTCCTTACCATTGAAGATGACTCACTAATCGGCTTCTATAAAAAAGCCGGTTTTAACCTACAAGATGAAATTAATTTTGAAGATAATACAGAATGGTTGTTGGTGAGGGGAGAAGGTTAAATGTATGAACTAATTACAAGATTGTATAATCTATTCTTAATATTGAGGGTATTTCAAAGTATCCACCCCACCAAGTAGCTATTGTTAAAAATAAGAGTATTTATTAGCTCGTGGTTTTCCAGTTTTGTGGTAGCAACTCATTTATTTTGTTGATGGGATGCTCTGGAAGTCTCTCAAATATATCTTGCAGATACTCGTATGGATTGATTTGATGTAATTTACAACTGCCTAATATGCTGTACATTATAGCTGCTCTTTGTGTTGCTTCATGTGACCCAGCAAACAAATAGTTTTTCCGGCCGATAGCAATTGGCCTGATATTGTTTTCAACTAAATTATTATCAAGCTCAAGTCTACCATCATTGAGATATACATACAGCTTATTATACCTTTCTGCCAGATAATGCATGGCTTTACCTATGCTAGATTTCGGCAATACTTTAGGGTACTCATCCACGATCCATTGTCCCAACAAATCCATGATTGGACGAGATTTTTCTTGCCTAAGTTCATATCGTTGCAAGGCATCTAGCTCGTTGTCTCTTGCTTCACGTTCAACAGCATACAATTGCTGGAATAATAGCAAGGCATGTTTGGCTCTGGATTCATCGTTATCCAAAGCTTTCTCGAAGTAGCGACGTACGTGTGCCATGCATCCAACAAGGATGATGTTCATCCCTTCTTCTTCAAGGAGTTGATCATAGACTTTGTACCCATCTGTTTGGATATAGCCTTCATAACCTTGTAGCGTATTGACTGGACCTTATCTAGATCTGCCTTTTTGGTAATCAAACAAAACAACCTGTTGCTCTGGAGAATAGTACACCCACAGGAGTGCCTGCCAGTAGTAACCTCGGTGAGTCTTTCCTTTTTTGGTATCATCTAACACCTTAATTGGGCTTTCATCAACTTGCAGGTAATTATTATTCAATACCTCAAACCTCAATGCCTCATATAAAGGGTCTAGTAACTGGCAAGCTGGCTTTAACCAGTTACCTAAAGTACTAGGAGCAATCTTTATCCCTAACTGGTTAAACCTTTTTTGTTGTCTGTAAAAAGGTAGATGGCGCACTGCAAGTGATGGCAAAATTTATCCACCAGAATATGGGCTAATAATCCAGGTCCTGGGATACCTCCGTCGTGGAACGATTTCAATTGGTCTCGCTGGTAGGTTGGCTATATAAAATTCTTCTTCTTTACTCACATAACGTGGCCTGATGTAACGACGAACAAATACCTTAGCTGGTGTCATGTCTAGCTCCTCAGTAATTTCTTCTCCGATCTTACGCATGTGAGTGGTATCCACTTCAGGCTCTAACACTACCTCTTTGCGAGGTAAGTGTGCTGGTAATGGCTGGCGAGATGATCCTTGTGGCTGCTTTTCGACAGCAGTAGCCCTTTGATAACTAATGGTTTGTTTGACTTTGGTAGGTGTTTCAGCAGGAACATTTTCATCTAATGGCAAAGTGAGCTGCTTACTATTGGTATCACTAGGGATAAACCTTTCTCGTTTACTACCGTAGATCAAACGCTTCAATTCTGATAGCTCAGCTTTAAGTGATTCAACCTGCTCCAAGAGTTGTTGTTTGTCTGCTAACTCTTGCTTTAGTAAAGCATTTTCTTGTTGAAGCGCTAATATTTGAGTGCTGCTATCTTGATCTGCCATGCTTCTAAAATAGCACTCAGCAGCCATTTAGACAATGATTTCCACAACTATTCTAGTGGTTTTTCATAGCGTTTTCTGCGTCTTGTAACTGCCACTTCCAAGCCATCAAGTAGTAAAGAAAATTCACTATAACTCAGGTAAATAGAAGAAGATTTACTTGTGGGTAAATTAAATGTTCCGGGTGCCGGCCACCAGACTCAAGCCGTTTATAATAGAGAATAAAACCACTGGGTTCCCAAACTAGAATCTTCAGTCGATCAAGCTGTTTTCCCAAGAATATAAAAGCATCTCCTGAATAGATTTTTTGTCCCATGTAGTTTTCTACTAATCCACTTAGCCCATCAAAGACTAGCCGTCCGCACCTTTACGCATATCTGCCGGTTGATCACATAGAAAAAAGCGTTGCTGGGAGTTTAATCCGAACATAGCTTCAAGACTTGTTGCAAATAACTGGCAGATACAGCTTGAGAAAAACGGAGGATGATGCCATTGGGGAATTCTATTTCTACGCCTTGAAGCATTGGCTTTTCATAATTTACAGGAATAAACTTTGCTGATTTTTCTTTTGGAGTTGACTCAGACTTTCGCTTGCGATATCGAGATACCCAGTAGGGCAAGATATGAAGTGGTAAATTATGTTGTAGACTATATGCTTTTTGAGTCAAGCCACTAGACAACCAGTCTTCTACTACTGGAAACATTTCTTTAGAAGTATACATAAATTCTTTTACAACTAAATAAAGCAATTACCCTCTAATGTAATAGGCTGGTTTAATGGAGGGATACATTAATCTAATTGGACTAAAGCTTTTGTGAAATATTTATTATTAAAATTTCATGATTTTATCTTCTACATATCTCTTTCTTAAACGTTAGTTTAGGAAACCAATTTCTTCCCAAAATAGAAGGAATTACTGCTAACGGCTGATGCATATGTGGGCCGCAATTATTGTTATGCGGTGTTGTACACCATCCTTTTTCATTTTTTATTCCACCAACCATTCCGTTTTCTTATGTAAATAATTTGGCCAGTATGGTATGCATTGTGTGCTGTCATATTTAGAATTTCCGTACTCCACTCAATTAATTGTTTATCAGTGGCTTTCTCAGTCAATTTTTCCCATTCGGTTTGTATACTGTCCAATTTAATAGTTAATCCTTTCCATTCCTTGTTCGTGTATTTCTTAAAAGTTATTTCGTTCTCAACTTCAACGCCAGTCATATCTTCTCCTTTAAAAGCCCTTAAATTCATTCCACTCCAAAAGATTAAATGTGATACTAATTCAGCAATTGAGTGGTTTTCTGTACTGTCTTTCCAATTAGATTGTTCTGCCGAAAGTTCATCAATAGCGATTTTTGTTGGCACAAACCAATTTTGTTCTAAATGAGTGTTTTTCAATTGTTCAATTAGTAATGGCTTTAACTCGGGGTTACTATTTTTTTCGGAGCAACTCAAAAGAAAGGTTGTAAGAACTAATAAAGTCAAAATCTGCTTCATTTTACGGTGTTTTGTCAGTATGGTGTGCAAAGTTTAATGTAAAGTACTTTTAATGCATTTTTACAATGCGTTAATTACTTTATTTTCTTTCCGTTTTTATCCCATTTTTGAAAAAACTCTCCATTCCTTTCAATATGGATTTGTCCGTTTTCATACCAATATTTATATACATCATCTGAGTACTTTTCATATTTCAAATTACCATTTTTAAACCACTGCTTTAATAAGTCTTTAGTGTATTCATTTTTATAAAAGTATAAGCTCTGTTTTTTACCATCAAAGTCAAACTCAAAACACTCACCATATACTTTACCTTTATGAAAAGAGTATCTTTTTTGAAGATTTTTGTTCGCATAATAGGTTTCTAGCTGTCCTGTAAATTCCTTTTCAAAAGGCTTTCCTTTATCATCCAAGCAAAAATCATCAGGATTGTTCTTTATTTGTCTCGATAAATGTTTCATAGGTATGCTTAGGTCAAAATAAGAGTCAAAATTTGAATCTAGTTTCTCAGAAATAGCATTTCTTTCATCATCTTTAAGAGAAGTATTTCGTAAAAGCCCAAATTGATTCAAGTGTTTTTGATAAAATTTACTTGCTTGATTTATATCTCCTACTACATCTGAGTGTCCAAATTCTTTTAGCAGTAAACAGAGCGATGGTAACTCACCTACTAGATCATCGTATTCTGCGAAAAAATTAATATAGCCATAACTTTCAATTGTAAATTTAACAGTGTTTAATAGCTGGCAATACAGTCTATGTTTTTGAACTATTTTTAGTCTAGATTCTGACATAGAAGGATTGTTGTTATATTCATTTGCCTCAGCAATTAATTGTACTAGGGCGTGAGGATTCTCTGAATAAAAATAATAGTAGAATTTACTGACTTTCGGAATCATTGGTTTCTAGTTAACACCAGCTATAGCACGCGCCTCTGGCTTTTGTAAATATCTACTAAAGTATCGGTTTTACATTTCAGTATCAAATAGTTTGGTAAAGGTATGTGCTATGTCATTTAAGCTTGTAACTTATTCATGTGTATTTTTCATTTTAGTTGCAGATCGATTAAATATTGAGTAGGCGATCAGCAGGTTTAAAATCCATGGGAGCCAGGCGGATAATTGATATATAAGTATGAATCGTACGCTGGTAAGTAGAGGAATTAACAGTAACGTTCTTTGGGTAATAGCGGCAAAAGTGAGTGAATAGCTTAGGTATGACCATCGCATGTGTTTATTGAAATCTTTGCTTTTAATGGCAAATACTGACATTCCGGTTATAAAAAGCCATAAACCAGCCAATAGAGTAAAGCCTATTGATGTAATCCACCCTCCCATAGCAAAAGGCGCGACCACTATACCAGATAAGCCACTAATCAATACACTTACGAAGTATGAATATCCAAAAAGCATATGCGTCAACTTATTTCTTTCCCGTATACGTCTAATAAATTGAAAAGGACCTGTGGTTATTGCTATGAGTCCAAATAGTATATGTGCTCTAAAAACAACCATGTACCATAAATTGTAAGCTACTTCTTTCTTTCTCAGTATCCCTGACTGATCTTCGAGAAAGTAATGCACAGACATCACGATCATAGATATTGCTCCTATGATTAAAAATATAAAAAGGGCTTTTTTCTTCATCACTCAAACATAAGTGACGCATTAATAAATAATCAGCCCGTGGGTTGAATGTCAAAGCAATGTTTTGAATTACAAAGCAAATGGTATAAATGTCTTCGCAATGTGATGGATGGCATGCTTTGACAAATCAGAATTTCTTTAAAAGCGAGGCTTTAATCATCGAGATATATTTTCTAGAAACGGGTATTTCAGAAGTATTATCATCGAGTGTCAGTTTTAACCCTTGAGCATTCCCAGAAATATTGATAACCTTATCCAGATTGACAAGGTATGATCTATGACATCTTTGTAGGTTGGAGGAATTTATCTGCTTTTCAAATGAGCTAAGTGAGATTCTATAGGTCACACTATTCAATTCACCCTTGCCGGAAAAATAAAAATCTGTATAGTTCCCTTCAGCCACTGCATAGCTAAAATCCCGATCTTCGAAGGTAAATATCTCGTTCTTTAAATCAGTGACGATTGAGTGTATACCGATTTTTGGTGTCTGCTTAGTTTCAGTTTTTTCATTTAACATATTAAGAGCCAATTCCTTGTTAATTACATCTCTTCTTTTATAATCGATCAATATGAAAAATGAGAAAGGTATACTGCCCAAAACGAAAGTTCTATTGATAATCCACCAATAGTTGGACCAGCTAAAACTCATAGAGTTAATGTAATTCGTATAAATACCATTTAATGTGGCGATTATGAACAAGATGACAGAGCAAAAGATGATTTGATGTTTTACCTTCCAATGCTTGTCAGAAAAAAAATCAGGTAAAAAAAGCGGTAAGACATACAAAAAAATGAAAAGAACAAAAGTGGATATTACACCAAAGAAAAGCAGTGAACCTATGGTGTTTTTGCCACTGGATATGTTAATCTCAAAGGGTTCAAAAAAAATCAGGAAAAAGGCGATGAAAACACCAAATAATAGCGAAACCACGAGATTTCTCATGGTAGGGTTTGGTGCCGGATATTCTTTGTTTAAAATCATAGGCTATCTTCTCTACTGACAGGTAACGGTTCTGGCTAAACTGCATTTGTTCCAGACTTAGCATTAGCGAAGGTTGGTTAATGCAGTTTAGCTTTTGTCAGCTACTTTTTATTGTTCTCTATGGAAACTCATCGTTGATAGATCATATCCTTGATTAATCAGATTTGTTTCTACTTTTTTAATGAATTTTTTCCATTCTTTGAGAAACACTTTCTTAGAAATTTCAATTGTTTCGCTCGTGTTGAAAATCCAATCTGTTTTTATTTGCTAGGTCAATTGCTCGCTTTCATTAAAAGTCCAGTAGGCGAAAAAAAAATTTGGAAGGCTATTGCATTCCAAATTCATTTTTATTCGATTCTAAATTTTGATCATGCCCTTTATATCAAACCACGAATTGCTTACATCCCATTTGATTGACATTGAAACTTAACCTAATTCCAATTAATAATCAGCATATCATCGGTGCTATATTTTGCTTCTAAAAATTAAGAATTGTCTTTCTTTTAAATTTAACTGCAAAATAACAAAAGTAGCTTAATCTATAGCTAGATTGAATTATTCTTAACAGTGTAGTTACTGTAAGTGTATTGCAGCATTACTCTATAGTTAAAAATAATGTCGAGAGTTATTTTCTCTTAGCAAGACTGAGTTTTTTACAATCCCTTTTTTCCTTCTAGCCAATAGCCATGTAAAATAATTTTAGCATTACATTTTTTCTTAATTAACTTTCTAAAAGCTTTAGCAGATTTTACATTTCCTGTCAATATAAATTTATATTCTTGCCAATCTGGTGTTTGAAAAATAGGTAAATAGTTTAGCCAATTATCATTTTCGAATGATCCATTTTTAGGAAACACTGTAAAGTTTTCTAATTGTAATAATTGGGGAACATTTTTATTGGCATCTTCCAACTCAAAATAGTATTGGAATTGATGACCATTTTGTTTTAAAACAGGTAGAAATGAACAGGCTAATCCTAAAGAAGTTTCATCTCCAAAGATCACATATTTTTCTACCGACTCTTCGTAATATTTATGAGCTCTCGCTTGATTAACATTGGCTATGTTTCCTATTTGAAAATTATTCATAAATTGGCTTCCAGCACCTTTACCATGAATATGAACTATAAATTCTATAATACTTTTCTTGTGATCAATATAAGAAATGGTATATCTTCTCACTTCAGTATCACTAACGCGAAAATCCATATAAGAACCAACTTGTATATTTAGCGTGTTAAAATCACCTTTAAACTGAACTCTCTTTACCTCTGCTGATAAGGACTCAGTTTTTGTAACTTCCATTAAGGGTAACTTTGGCATTAGACGTTCGGCAACATCAAACACCCATTTAGGTGCATTTGGCATAATCTTACTGTTTTTTACGATTACAAAAAAATGCCCTTTATCGTAAGTTAGAAAGGTATATTCGAGGTAAGTATTGGATTAATCAATGTTTTTTGATCGACACCTAAAAGACAAAGCAGTCATTCCTGTGACTTTTTTGAACAATCTGGAAAAATATGGATAGTCGTAATACCCTAATTCAAAGGCTATTTCTTTTACAGATTTATTAGAATGGTATAACAATCGTTTAGCTTCTAAAATAACTCTTTGCTGTATATGGTAAGAAACAGATTTTTCTGTTACCTTTTTAACACATTCATTTAAATACACATTAGAAATATTTAGTTTTTTAGCAAAGTCTGTTGGACTTTTGGTATGCATAAAATCGCTATCCAATATAGATCTAAATTTTTTGGTAATTAATTCGAACCGAGATATTGTATCTATCGATTTTGATTTTACTAAATACTGTGAAATAATTAATGCAACTAATGAATTGCAACTGTCTCTCAGTAATAGGGGGTGTAACTTTTCATGTTTTCTATTATAAAATTTTAGACAAAGAGATGTGGTTTCTGAGATAATTGAAAAAACTTCTTTAGTTAATGGTAATGGTTGGGCAGGAGCAATATCTTTTAATAGTTGTAAGTACTCAGAGTTCAAGCTTTCATTATTAATAATCAGCATATAGAATTCTACATTATCGACTGATAGACCTCTATGTACCTGAAAGGGTTGAATATACATGATGCAATGTTGTTCTAATCTGTACTTTTGAAAATCAATTTCAAATAGTGCAGTTCCCTCTTCTAATAAAAAGAATAAATGGTAATCATCTCGGTGTGCTTGTTTTATCTTATCAAAATCCAAATCTTTTGCTGTAACCTTAGCTACGGCTATACCATGGCTAAAACTATCCGGCATAGTATTTAAAGGGATGGACTTTGTTTTTTTATGCATTATTTTCTGGTTGTAAACTACATTTTTTTTAAGTCGCTTAAATATTATCCTATTAATTTGCTGGGAACATAGCCAAAGTATCTTTTAAAAGCTGCGGTAAAGTGTTGTGGATTTTTATAGCCTACCATGTCAGCTACTTCAGACACATTCATTTTTTTGGTAATCAACATCATTTTTGCTTTCTCCATTCGCAAGTGAGTTAAATAAGAGAAAATAGGCTCGTTGTACACCTTTTTAAAATCGCGGTTAAGCTTGTGGCGGTTGGTGCCAATTGTAGCGGCTAATTCATCAACAGTAATAGGTTCCTTTATTCGTTGTCGTAAAATTTGTTCTACCCTAAGTACTTTTTCTCGCTCTTCAGTTTTCAATATAGCAGGTTGTTTGTCTTGACCAGCATGCTTTATTTGATCAAACAAATAACTATAAATAGCTTTCAATTTAGTTTCGATACTGATAATATCTACATCACCTGCTATTATGCTAGAAACAATTTCATCTACTTTGTTTTTTAGAAATGGGGGAATCGCTTGGCTTTCCTCATGCATCTTAAAAGGTAATTTTGCTTTAATAGATTCGCCAAAGCAACCACTAATTTTAAATAAATCGTTTTTAAACAAGCGCTTTATAAATACCTCATCGCATTCTATATCTACAGAACTAATAAAGTTCGAAGTCATATTTAATTTGCCTTGAACTACTGGTAAATAGAAGAAATTGTATTGACCATCTTCTATAGTAATGGGCAAACCTCGCTCAGAATTAGGTTCATAATGAGATTTACCTTTAAATAATAAATGAAGCTTGATAAATGGGAAATCATGATTGATATCAAACTCTAAAGGCAAAGCAGTATCTAAATCTCGAATAAAGATTCTCGCACCTTCTAAATAAATACATTTGTTTAGTTTATTATTCAAAATCTAACTATTTAAAAGTCCCCTTTAATAATTGATCAATTACGTAGGTTAAAATGCGTTTTGCGTTATTTATTGTTTTAAGCCTTCATGTAGCTTTGCAGCTATTCTTATTTAGACTAATTAAATGCAAAGTTATAAAAAACTAATCCTATTTCTGTTTTTTTCAGCTTTTATAGGTGAAGTATATGCACAAGTGGTTATTTCTGGCTCTGTAACTAGTGGTAAGGGAGAGCCATTGTATGGAGCAACTGTATTAATTAAAGGTTCGCAATTAGGCACTGTAACTGATTTTAATGGAGATTTTACTATTTCAAAAGTTCCTGTTGGTAAACAACAACTTGAGGTTAGGTATTTAGGTTTTGAAAATAAGATAATATCTATAGAGCTAAAAAAAAATGAACCAATTGAATTACAGATTCAACTCTCTTTATCGGGGCAAGCATTAGATGAAATAGTGGTAGAAGGTAAAAGTATTTCTGAGTCTAAAAAATCTGGTTCAATCAAAGTACAAGTAATAGAGACTGAAAAGTTCAAATTACAATCAGCTTCGGTAGTAGAATTAATTAATCGCTCGCCAGGTATTCGTATTCGACAGTCTGGTGGCTTAGGCTCAAATACGCAAATCAACTTAAATGGCTTTCAGGGAAATTCTATCCGAGTATTTAAAGATGGTATCCCTATGGACTACTTGGGTACGGCATTTAGTATTGGACTTGTGCCTACCAATACATTGGAGCGTGTTGAGGTTTATAAGGGGGTATTGCCAGCAGATTTAGGTTCAGATGCATTAGGAGGTGCTTTGAATTTAGTATCTACTAATAAAAATGTAAATAATATTTCTGCTTCTTATGAAATAGCTTCTTTCAATACACATCGTGCGACATTAAATGCGAATTTGAGTTCAAAAAATAATAAACTTTTTGGCGGGGTAGAAGCATTTTACAACTACTCTGATAACAATTATAATGTAAATGTAAACTATGTAGACGAAGAAACGAGAAATGAAATACCAATAAAGACGAAGCTTTTTCACAATACTTTTCGCCAACATTATGTAGAGGCATTCATCGGGTTTAGAAATCGCACATGGGCAGATGAGCTTAAGTTTTCGGTAACCAACTTTAAAATATACAGAGAGAATCAATTTGGACAGTTGATGCAATATCCGCTTGGGGCAGCTTATAATACGCAAACAGCCGATTTTATTCCGACCATACGCTACAAAAAACGATTGTTCAGTAACAAGCTTTATGTAGATCAATTTCTAGCTTATAGCAAAATTACCAGAGTTGCTGTAGATACTTTAAATGGTAGATACGATTGGTTAGGTAATTTTATAGCGAATGAAAACAACCAAGAACCCGGAGAGGCAGGAAGTGCAAACCTTACCACTTTGGATATGTACAACACCACCTCGCGAACGACAGCAGTTCTTAGTTTAAGTGAAAGCAATACCATCACTTTTAACACAGTATTTAACAAATATAGCCAAGAAGGAGACGATCCTTATGGCGATGAAACTGAAGGTGAAAACCCTGTTCCATTAATCAGTCTTCCAGCAAATTATAACAAACTTGTTTCAGGTTTAGCTCTAGACAGTGATTTGAAAGATGGTAAAATTGAAAACAGCTTTCAAGTAAAATATTATTATTCAAACTCAAGTGGTTTGTCTTATGATGTAAGTACAGGCTTGGTAAGTGATGAAGAAGAGTCTGCAAGTATTTCCACTTTTGGCTTGGGCAATTCAATTCGATATCGTTTAAATAATCGATCTTTTGTACGATTATCTGCAGAACAAGCTACTAGATTACCTACACAGCGCGAAATCTTTGGCGATGGTGATAACGTACTAGCCAACTTTGGTCTTAAACCCGAACGCAGTACAAATTTAAACCTGAGTTTACACCATCAAGATAGTAGCAACTTGATGTTAGACTTAAATTTCTTCTATCGCTACACGAAAGATATGATTTCGACTAGACTTTCAGAAGAGGTATTTTACAGCATTGCTGAAAACCTTAATAAAGTAAGAGGTTATGGTTTAGAAACTGAAATTCGCTATCAATTTTTAAAGCGATATGCTTTTAGAGGGAACATGACCTACCAAAGCTTTAGGCAAAAGGGACACCAAGATGGAGAGACAGCTCTTTACGATGATGCCCGAGTAAGTAACATGCCTTACTTCTTTGCAAACTTGGGATTAGAAGCTGATTTTAATGGCATTTTTGCTAAAAATGATGCACTAAAAGCTTATTGGAATTACTCTTATGTACACCCATACTTTTTAAAGCGGATTCCTAAAAAACTTGAACCCGAAGGTTTCTTACAATTGTGGGGAGAGCCAGGACTCGAAACCTCATTATATATAGAAAAACAGCATATCCATTCTGCTGGGATAGTATGGATACCTAACCAAAGCAAAAAATTTTCTACAGGTATCGAAGTGAAAAATATATTCGATACGCCTGTTTACGACAACTTCAAAATACAAAATGCGGGTAGAAGCTTCCATTTTAAGCTTACCTATTTACTAAACTTTTCTAACATTTAACAATACGCACACTATGAAAAATACTAGAGTTTTACATCTTATATTACTGTTAATGATAACGATGCTTGCTTCATGTTCTAATGATGACGCTGAAGAAGTTGAACCAATTGAAGATGTAGAAGGTCGCTATTTGGTAATGTCATCAACTGAAAAGCTGGCAACTGGCGAAGCTTATTTGAGTTCGTACGATTCCATGCCATCTGGTGATATCGAAAACGTAGGAGAGAATACGAGCCAAGTGGATGCTTATGGTCGTTTTGTGGTAATTGACAACAAGTGGGCTTTCAAAAAATATAAGTTTACTGGGGAAACAGGTATTGTTCGCTATAGTTTGAGTGCCGATGGTGCTTTAGAATTGGATGGATTCATTAGTTCATCGGTTGCACCTACTTATTTTATTCAGGATGAAAACACTGGTTTTTATTTTGATGGCGACCTTGGCACACTGGCTGTTCAAACCTTTAATCCTACCACAATGGCACGTACAGGTCAGATAGATGTAAGCAATTTATTTACTGAGGAGGATTTGACCAACTTCGATATTAATGTGGGTTCTACAACTTTGGTAGCATCTGAAGGAATCCTTTTCGCTAATGTTGAATATACGCTTACCGATGAAGCAGCAGAAGGAGTGAAAGAACCGCATTTTACCATGGCTGTAATTGATATAGAGAGTGGTACCGCTGAAAAATTGATTGTGCATGAAGGAGAAGTATATGACCAAGGCCACAGTAGTATTACTGAGTATCCTGCACTTTTAGTTACTGATGAAGGCGCGATTTACATGTCTACTCACGCACTTTTTGCAACCGATGATAATGGAAATGTTCCGCTTTCATGTGTTTTTAGAATTAATGCTGGCGAAACCGATTTTGATCAAGATTGGCTACTTACCGGTTCTGATATTTTAAGCAGCGGTATAGATGGACTAGTTTGGTCTATTTCTTATTTCAATGATAAACTGTATGTAGATTGTTCCGATGAAGCTATTGCCGCAGATTATTCTAATATGTTGAATACTTTCTATAATGTGTACGCAGTAGATATTGAAACCAAAGCGGCTACAATGGTTACAGGTGCACCGGCTACCACATTTGGGCATGCAGACGGAAACCTTTTTGATGTAAATGGTGAGTTATACTTCCAAGTAAAAAATGATGATGAAGGTTCAGGTTATTATATCCTCAATGATGATGACACCTTCTCTCATGTATTTGACATAACAGATACTTACCCAAGAGCCATTGGTTATTTAGAAGTTCAAGAATAAACAAGACCTTAAATAGATAGAGAAATATCATGTACAGCTTATCTATAATATGTAGTTTTTTTTCAGTTTGGTGTCTTTTTGCAGCCACTAAACGGGTAGAGTTTGAGAAAACTGGTTTGTCGCTATGGTTGGCTCAACATGTTTCAATTGCTCGCTATTTATCAGGGTTCCTATTCATTTTAGGGACCTTGGTCTATTTACTTCAAATGGGATTAGTGATTAGCATACTAACAAGTGTTTGTCTTTGGATGCTTATCGCAAGTCTGATAGCACTGTTTACGCCTTTCCATAAAGTAAACAAAATACATCTGTTTGTGCTGCTGTTGCTTTCTGTTGGAATAGAGTTCTTATTTCTAAACCTCAATACTTATTAATATGCCTGCTAATCCTAAATATCTCACAACATCAAACTGGGTAAAGGCTAGTAAAATTACTGCTGCCATTCTCGGAAGCTTAATTGCCACATTAAGTTTTCATCTTGCTTTGGCCTCTTGGTTTAATCCTACTTTGGTGTGGGGAACCTCCGTTTTTAGCTTATTTATCTTGTGGTTAGGATTCATTCTACTAACATACTGGGTTCGCAAAGCTTGGCATATTTGGAGCATATTATCAGCTATTTCTCTAATCAGTGTGCTAGCTATCTACTTAGGACAATCCACTTAATTTTAAAATTTTAATATCATGAGCAAACGCGATTATAATGTTTTCTTCAACACACACACTGTTAGTGGCATTGTTATAAGTATTGGTTTATATGTGATTTTCTTTGCTGGAGCTTTTGCTTTATTTATGGAAAACATTGACCATTGGGAAACAAACGAACCCAAAGAGACTGCTGATGCAATTATTGATTATGATGGATTAATAGCAGAAGTAGCCTCTAAAGGTTATGATATGCATGGTCGAACCTTTTTGATTAATGGGCATGGAGAAAATATAAACATAAACTCACGTCCGCTTAGAGATTCAACTTTGGTAAGTAGTTCGTTAGATATACTTCCAGATTCAGTGGCAAAGGGGCCTATTAAGCTAGAATTGAATGCTAATAATTATGCAGCTTCTAAGGCTAACAAAGAAAAAAAACAGAAAGCCGAACTCGGTAATTTTCTTTTTGATTTGCATTACTTTAATCAGATTCCTGTAGTTGGAATAATTTTATCTGGTTTGGTGTCTTTATTCTTTCTTTTTGCGATTATCTCAGGTATCATTATTCATTGGGATAAAATCTTTTCCAACTTTTTTACCTTTCGTTTAAAGGGTTCAGTAAAAAATCTTTGGACAGATGCCCACACAGCTTTAGGTGTAATTGGTTTGCCCTATCAACTAATGTATGCATTAACAGGGACTGTTTTTGGTTTAACTATTTTACTATTTTTCCCTTATGCTCAAGTTTTATATGGAGGTAGCCAACAAGCCATGCTGGCAGAGGTATTTCCTGCTCCTGCAACTCAAAGTTATGAGTTACACGGATATTCAGAGTCTTCTGTAGCTATTAACCCATTAGTTGAGCAAACAGTAGCACAGCTTTCTCAAGAAAGTAGTAAGCATATCTCTGTATCGATCAAAAATTTCCATGACAAAAATGCCCATTTGATAGTGGGGATTATAAATGATCAAAAAAGTAGTTTTTTTAATACCGTAGAATCGATTTATCTATTAGCAGATGGGAAGTTAATACGCGAAAAAAAGGCTGATGACCTTCCGCCATATGCAGTGGGAATGGTAGAGTTTCTACATAAAATACACTTTGGCCAGTATGGTGGAAATTTCGTTAAACTAATTTATTTTCTTTTAGCATTACTCACTTGTTTAGTAATTATATCAGGAGTAATGGTTTGGCTTAAGGCACGAAATACTAAGAAATATTTAGCAAAACAGAAGTTCAATACCAATGTGGGAGCCATTTATTTGGGAGTATGTTTAGGACTCTATCCGGCTATTGCCTTACTTTTTATTTTGTCAAAAACCTTCCCAGTTGAAATGGAAAACCGCTTTATAATTATTAGTTGGCTATTTCTAGCATTTTGGGTTTTATATTCGGTGTATAGCTATCGAATAAAAAATTATTTTTTAATCAACAGAAATGCACTGATTCTGTCAGGTACTTTTGGTATAGCAATACCGATTTTTAATGGTTTTCATTCAGGTTTGTGGTTATGGAAATCTTTAAGTTTGGGCTATCCAGATACATTCTTTGTAGACTTAATTTGGTTATTATCTGGAGCCATTACCTTATTAGTAGCTGTTAAACTTCGCTCGCCTCAGCCAGAAAAAGTTCGAAAAAAAGTAGCAGTTGCTGCGGTAAATTAAATAGAAATATTAATTTATCTATTATAGAAAGACTAGAAGAATACAATAATTTAAAACCATATATAAGAGGTATTTTCTAGTGGATTTGTATTCTTCCAGTCTTTACCTTTTAAACTATTCCACCAATCATTATAAACATCTTTAATGATCAGGATTTCTGTTCCCTTTAGTCCTTGAAATCTTTCATTTTCATTTAAAGCGGTATCGATTAGGTATGGGTCAAGCGAACCATATCTAAAATCGTTTCTTATACCTTCTACAGTCCAAAGCAAGCATTCTCCCAAAATTAAATATTCTCTGTCAGCAGGGAAAGGTTTACGAGATGATACAGGATTTAAAGGAAAATTAGTAATATGAGATGTATCTTTCGAGAAATCAATCAGTGATTGAATATTGCTTTTCGTAAAATTTGGCATTTGAAGCCACAAATCTTCTCTATTTTGCCCTTTCTCATAGTGATTGTAAGTTCCATCTTTAATTTGTTGTACAAATTTCTGTACATCGGGATTGTTTATGTCAACTTCATCTTTTTCACAACTAGTGAAGAAAAGAGTTAATACAACAATAAACAGCAGATTTTTCATAATGAATCTTTTTAATTATAGGTATTCCATCTCTCTTTAGCTTTACCAAATGCTTTATAATGCACTTGTACACGATATTATAGTCCAATATCCAAATTATCTAGAGGACAAGCAATACTGGCTACACATTTTTTAGTAAAATGAGAATTACCAAAGTGTACAGCAATCATAATTGTATTGATTATTAGAAAAGTTATATGGAAGATTGTTTTAAGGTAAAATAGGGTCTCATTATATTTCTTCATTGAGCTATAGAAATGTGTTTGGGAAATTAACTATCATTCTCTACTTAGCTATTAAAATAATTCATAGTCAATATCAATTTATCTCATACTATTTATAAATCATTATTTAAGTCAAAGTCATAATTTTGATTTATAAATTTTATCAATATGATTGAAGTAAAACATTTAAAATTAATCGATACAGTAGCAAGAGTAGGTTCTCTAAATAAAGCTGCGGAAGAGTTATTCTTAACACAATCAGCACTAAGCCACCAACTTAAAGAATTGGAAACTCGTTTAGGTGTGCATATTTTTCATCGTTTAAACAATCAACTGCATTTTACACCAGAGGGAAAAGAACTTAAAGATGCATGTAAAAATATGTTACAACAATTTGAGCATTTGGAAGATCGAGTTAGAAAAATTAGTCAAGATCAGTTTAAGCGTTATGTTCATGGTTACTCTAATGAAGAAAGTCAAAGATTAAATGATCAAGCCAAAACTATGGCTGAAATATTACACTACGATTCTTTTTGGGAAGAAAAATCTTCAATCTTGGAAGTGGGTTGTGGAGTAGGAGCTCAAACAAAAATAATTACTAAACAAAATCCAACATCCCACTTTACATCTATTGATTTTTCAGAAAAATCACTTTTAAAAGCTCAAGAAACTATTAATTCTATAGGGATCGAAAATGTCACTTTCAAGAAAGCTGATGTATATGAATTACCTTTTAAAAATGAATCTTTCGACCATGTTTTTGTATGTTTTGTTTTAGAACATTTAGAAAAAGCAGAAAGCGCATTAAAAGAGCTTAAGAGAGTTCTTAAAAAGAATGGAACTCTTACTGTTATCGAAGGTGATCATGGATCTACTTTTTTCTACCCAGACAGCAATGCAGCAAGAAAAGCAATACAAGCACAGGTTCATTTACAGAAGAAAAATGGAGGAAACGCAAATATCGGGAGAGAGCTATTTCCATTATTATCAAAGATAGGATTTTCCAATGTTAAGATTAGTCCTCGTCAAATCTATGTTGATGAATCAAAGCCTGAAATGGTAGAAGGATTTATAAAAAATACTTTTACAGCGATGATTCAAGGAATTAAAGAAGATGCAATTACTCAAAAAATTATTTCTAACGCAGAAATGGAACGAGGGATAAACGATTTATACGATACAGCTCAGGGTGGAACTTTTTGTTATACATTTTTCAAAGCAGTTGCAGTTAAATGAAAAAAGTAGTTTAGAGGGGAGGGGGATTTACGCCAAGGGATGCACTTATTGTCAAGATATATGGGGATTATCTCCAATTTATAGGATTTGTATAAGTATATTAGAATCCACAACCTAAATGCTATATATTGTTGAAGTTGAATATAATTTAATACACGAAAACCAAAATTGTAGATGAAAATTAAATCAATCAAGTTAGAGCATACCAACCCATCATTAGGACCTCATGAAAAAGTAACATTAATAACACTTCCTGTTACAGAAAAAAATGCTGAAAAGATTAATACCTTTTTAAATAACTCTAAAATTAATAACACAACTATTCTTTTTGAATATTTAAAAGCTGTTGAAACTAATAACAAACAAGTTATTGATTCTGTATTAAATAATGCACCTAAAAACCACCTTAATGAAGGTCAAACAATATCAAACCTATTTTTTAATCTCGAGAATGGAGAAGTTATTAAGTTAGATGATGTATATCGCAAATTTGAATTGAGTCATTTTTATCCTGATTTCACAAGTTATATGGTAGAAACCGGAGAGGTTATCAATGAAATTTCTCCATTTGATTTTCTTAACCCTAATATCAGTCATTAGATTTGTTACTGTGATATCTTTTTGGATTGATTAGCTTAGTTAAACTACATTTGACGAGTTTTTATCACTGATTCAAACCGAGTAATTCGAGCATAAATTTTGGGATTAAACACCGAAAATTCTTTAAAGCACCTAGTAAACTACCTTTGTGAAAGGCTGTAATCATCAGCAATACGCTTAATATTTGTTTGCTATTACTTTTTTTATCTATTTAATAGCAGGCTTGCCTAAATACAGATTTGGTATTATGAAAAAACAATCTTCATTACGTATAACTTGAATATAATTTCGATAGAATAAGCTTGTAATCACTAAATATTTGATTAGTAATTAGTTTAATCATCAAATTATAAATATTATATTTGGTATAAGCTGTTCCTAGTTTTAACCATAAATGTTATTGCAAAATGCAAGACTCACATATAAGAAGTGTAATTAAGGCAATAACATGGAGAATGTTAGGTACAATGGATACAATCTTCTTATCTTTTCTGATAACAGGAAGAATTAGCACTGCTATTTCTATAGGAGTTACTGAAGTTTTTACCAAAATAGGTTTGTTTTATTTACATGAAAGAATATGGAATAACCTTTCATGGTATAGAAATAACAAATCAAGATTAAGCAGTCTCACAAAAAGCATTAGTTGGCGAATAGCTGGAACAATAGATACTATTCTACTTTCTTATTTCTTTAGCAAAGAAATTGATAAAGCAATTGCCATTGGAAGCTTAGAACTATTTACCAAAATAGCATTTTACTACTTGCACGAAAGAATTTGGGATCGTATTACTTGGGGCAGAATCAAAGTAGTTTAATATATCATATTGCAAGCACAGTTCATTATTATGCTCATATATATTAATTATATTAAGCTAAATATTTATATCAATTCTATTGAAATAATAACCTGTAGAACATCTCAATAATAATTTTAAAATCACTCCTATCTCTTTTTAAATACCGATTTACTGCAAGTTTTATGGTATAAAAACGCTAAATATTTGTTGTTTACGGATGATAAATAATACCTCATAATAGGTTGTGTATCATATAAGTTATTGCAGTAAATTAACTTTTTTTATAACTAAATTTATTGATTACTCCAATATATGAAAATATTTAGTTCAATTAATAAATATATTTATCTCATGCAGAGGCATATTATATTAAAAAAGTGCAATTTAAAAGCTAATAACAGCTATTATGCTTAATATATGAGTGGTATTAAAAAAGTAATTTTTAGAGGTAAGTTTTGTAACATTTTTATATAATGCATTTCTGACTTGGAATTGAAAAATTAAATAATATATAGGGGGGATTATTAACCCTAAAAAACTAGTTATTTATGCTAAAAATTTACAAAGAGACAAAATTTCTTTGGTTAGCTTTTTTTGTTTTTACACAAAGTACAGTATACGCGCAAATACCAATCTCTGGTACAGTAAAGGACAACACACAGTTTGGAATTCCAGGTGTTAGTATTCTTGAAAAAGGAACTACAAATGGAACAATTACAGATATTCAAGGGAATTTTTCTCTTTCAGTATCTGATTCTAACTCAATTGTACAAATAAGTGCAGTAGGCTTTGCTACTCAAGAAATACCTATTAATAATAGGCAAACGTTTGACATTGTCTTGTTAGAAGATGTTCAGGAATTAAATGAAATTGTAGTAACAGCTCTTGGTGTTGAGCGTTCTGAAAAAGCATTAGGCTATTCAGTACAAAAACTTGATGCTAAAGATATTGCAGGCGTTAAGGCAACAAATCCGATAAATGCATTATCGGGTAAAGTTTCAGGTGTCTATATCACAGGTAGTTCTAATGGGCCTACTGCATCGGCAAATATCAATATTAGAGGTGCAGCATCGCTTTTAGGTAATAACCAACCATTGTTTGTTGTAAATGGCATGCCTATCACAAACGATTTGTATAGTTTTGATGATGGCTTAAATGGTTCAACTACAATCGATTTTGGTAATGCAGCACAAGTTGTAAATTCCGATGATATCGCCTCAATCAATATATTGAAAGGCCCTGCAGCATCAGCTTTATACGGCTCAAGAGCAGCTGATGGAGTTATTTTAATTCAAACCAAAACAGGTAAAGATGCTGATAAAAATGTTAGTATTGAAATTAACTCAAGTACTACTTTTCAGTCGATATTAAAATTACCTGACTACCAAAATGAGTTTGGCTTTGGTGGTGGCGGAAAGTACAGCTATCTAGATGGAAGTAACTACATAGGTACTAATGAATATTACGAAGCTTACGGAGAAAATTGGGGGCCTAGAATGAATGGTCAATTAATCAAACAGTTTAATTCAGATGGTGAACCCGTTCCATTTACTCCTGCAGAAGATAATGTGAGAAACTTTTTTAGAACAGGTGTTACAGCTATTAATAACATTGCCATAAACAACAGAACAGAAAATGGCGATACAAGATTTTCTTTTACCAATTTAAGTAATAGAGGAATTGTGCCCAATACAAATCTTAGAAGAAATACAATACAAATGAGTATTGGTAGATCTTTTTTAGATAATCGTTTAAAAGTACGTGCAAATTCAATGTATGTAGTTTCTGGTTCAGATAATGTGCCAAATGCAGGTTACGATGAGTCTTCTTCTATTATGTATGGTTGGTTATGGTACCCAAGACAAGTTGAAATAGATGATCTTAAAGATTACTGGCAACCTGGACAAGAAGGTGTACAACAAAGGTATGTAGAGAGTTCGTGGGTAAATAATCCATGGTTAATTGCTAAAGAAAATACAAACTCTTTTCAGAGCAATCGCTTTATTAGCAATGTTAAGGTAGAATACGACATTAATAAGCATTTTAATGCTCGTTTCCGTTATGGAGCAGATATTCTTGATGAAGAAAGACAATACAGAAGAGCACCTTCAACTAAAGGAGTTTTGCTTGGTAGTTATAGAGAAGATGAAATCTCTTTTAGAGAAACAAATGCCGAACTTCTACTAGGATATCATACAGATATGGATGATTTTTCTGACTTTGATTTAGATATTAAAGTAGGTGGAAATATCATGAGACAATATGGCAATACATTAGTAGCTAATAACCCAGAACTAGAAAACTTTGGGACAGATGAAAGTGTATATACCCTTACGAATGCTCGTTCAGGTGTATTAGTTGAATCTCAAAAAACCAGAACAGGAATAAACAGTCTATTTGGAATAGCCACATTTTCTTACAAAAATAGCATCTTTCTAGATGCATCATACAGAAACGATTGGAATAGTACGTTAGTAAATCCAATTGCTGGATTAGATGGTTCATCTTATAGCTTCGGCTATCCTTCACTTGCAGTAAGTGCAGTATTATCTGAAATGATAGAACTTCCGGCAGAATTATCATTCCTTAAACTAAAAGGCTCATATGCCGAAGTAGGAAATGGTGCACCAGCATATGCTTTTGGAAATACTTACACACCACAAGCTGCTTATGGTTCTCAAGCTGTATTTACAACTAACAGAACTATTGCTGATCAGAATCTTACAAACGAACGCACAAAAGCTTATGAAGCAGGTATAGATGCACGTTTGTTTAAAGGCCGATTAAGACTAGATTTTACTTATTACGACATGTTGAGTTACGATCAGGTAATTCTACTGCCAGTTGCTACAGTTAGTGGATACGATTATAACCTTACCAATGGAGGAGAAATTAGCAACAAAGGTATTGAGCTAATGATAAGTGGTAGAATAATCGACAAAAGCTTATTTAGCTGGGATGCTACTTTTAACATCGGTAGAAACAGAGCAATTGTAGAAAGTTTACCAGAAGTAATAAGTAGTGGTAGATATTCTATAGTAGCAGATATGTTTCCAGGTGATACTGGAGGTGCTGACCTTGAGTATGTGGCCGAAGAAGGAAAATTACTCGGACAACTATACGGCTTAGGCTTTGTAAGGGCAGAAGATGGTCAAATAATCCATGAAAATGGTTTACCAATGATTACTGAAGAGAAAGTATCAGCTGGTTCATATCAACCAGACCTTCGATTAGGTATAAACAACTCTTTTGCTTACAAAAACTTTACCTTAGGAATTTTATTCGACGGACAAATCGGAGGTAAAATCTATTCTAGATCGCACGCACTTTATGCAACTGGTGGTACTATTACCAATAATGATGATCCAAACCTGCCACTTTCTACACTCGATGGCAGAACGGTGTATAGTGTCGATTACGATGCAGCAGGAGAACCTGTTTACACACTTGAAGAAGAAGGTGGAGTAGTTGGTCCTGGTTTAATGTATAACGAAAGTGGAGAATTAGTACCAAATGATGTAGTTGTACCTGCAGGTGGTGCCGGTTATACAGGTTATTTCTATAATTATTATGGAAATGGATTTAACAGAGACAACATAGAAGCTGCGACTTACGATGCAACATATTTTAAACTAAGAGAATTGAGCATAAGTTACGATTTCCCATTACCTATAATCAGTAAAATCGGCTTAGGCAGTGCAAGAGTATCATTTATCGGTAGAAATCTTTTACTTTTCTCTGATGTGCCAACAATTGACCCTGAGACCTACTCAATTAGAAATGGAATTTTTGTAAATGGATTTGAGAGCACACAATTGCCTTCTACAAGAAGTTGGGGATTCTCAGTTAATCTCGGATTTTAAGAAAAGCATTTTGTAAGCTGATTATACATTAAAAAATTAAGTAAAATGAAATTATATAGATTAATCATATTATTAACTTCTTTCTTCTTCATGTCGTGTGAGGAGTTTGAAGACATGAATCAGAATCCAAATGAACCAACAGATGTTTCTACTGATGTATTATTTCCTTCGGCAATACGCCAAAGTATGAATACAATGGTAGAAGAATCATTTTTGTTAGGTAATAATGCTGCCCAACTTACATCAAAAACACTTCGTACTGAGGTTGACTCATACAATTGGAATGCTTTTCCAACAGTGTGGGAAGGTTTGTACGAAAGTTTAACAGATATTTCAGTAGTAGAACAAAAAGCAATTGAAGAAGGTAATACCAATCTCGAAGGAGCTGCCATTGTTTTAAAAAGTTGGATATTCGCCACACTTACAAATGCTTATGGAGATATTCCTTATTTTAATGCCATAGATGGAGGAGAAAGTAATTTTACTCCAGAATATGATGCACAAGAAGATATCTATAATGATCTATTAAGTGAACTGGAAAGAGCAGCTAATTTATTGGCTACTGGCGAAGGTTCAATTGGTGGAGACATTTTACTAGGTGGAGATGCTTCTAAATGGAGAAAACTTGCAAACTCGCTTAGACTTCGTCTAATAATGTACGCATCATCTCAACTTACAAGTGCTGAAAGTGAATTTGCAGCTATTGTAACTGCTGGAAATATAATGACCTCTAATGAAGATAATGCTACCTTATCTTATCTCGATGCATTTCCAAACCAATTTCCTTTAATTCCCCTTAAAACTGGAGATTTTGATGCTGTTGCTTTAAGTGAAAGCGCACTAAATGTAATGTCAGATTATAATGATCCGAGACTTGCCAGATATGCACGTCCTGATAATGACGATTACGAAAACCCAGTTTTTACAGGTGCAGTAAATGGGTCTAATTCTGCGAGTTGCAGCAAAGCTGGTTCAAGGTTAGGAGTGATGTATTACAACTATCCTAATTTAACTACAGCAAACGATTTGGGGATAGGAGTTGCAGATGGAATCTTAATGACCTATTCTGAAGTGGAATTTTTATTGGCAGAAGCTGCTGCAAAAGATTGGATTAGTGACGATGTTGAAACGCATTATCAAGCTGGAATTGAAGCCTCTATGGATTATTATGAAGTAACCTATGATAACTTTGGTTGGACAAACTTCGATGACTACTATGCTAATTCTGGGGTTGCTTATAGCACTGTTACAGATATTTGGGAACAAAAATGGCTTTCGTTATATTTTACAGGGTTAGATCCATATTTCGAGGTAAGGAGATGGTATGCAGAAAGTGATATGAACTGGGATGGCATACCTTTTCTTTCACCATCTTGTGAAAACCTTAATAATGATAACTTGCCACTTAAGTTCTTGTACCCTGGTGAAGAGCAAAGTTTAAATGCTGAAAACTATCAAGCTGCGATTCAAAAAATAGGAGGGTCGAACAGTTTTAATGTAAGCATTTGGTTGGTAGAATAACCAGAAATTTAGTGCCCTGAGAATTTTTTCTCAGGGCTTTTTTTATAAACTATCACAATAAAATACTTTGGAAAAAAAGAAGAATAAGTACTTTGATATTAATCCTCCAGTATTCTTTACATCTGCAGGACTAATAATATTTTTTATCAGTATTACACTGATAGTAGGAAAACCAATGGAAAAGATCTTTAGCAATATTCAAGGTCATATAACTACAAATGCAGGTTGGTTTTTTATTCTTACAATTAACATACTATTAGCAGTTGTGCTCTATTTTGCTTTTAGCAAGTTTGGTAAATTAAAACTTGGAGGTAAAGATACCGAAACTGAGTTTAGCTTTTTTGCATGGTTTGCTATGTTATTTTCCGCTGGAATGGGTATAGGTTTATTATTTTTCAGTGTAGCTGAACCTATTTCAAATTATATAGAGCCACCAGTACCAGTAGATACTGAAGCTGCTAGAGCACACAATGCTTTAGTTTACACCTATTTACATTGGGGCTTGCATGCTTGGGCAATTTATGCCTTAATAGGTTTAGCATTGGCATTTTTCACTTTTAGTAAAAAACTACCACTTTCAATTAGGTCTGTATTTTATCCAATTTTAGGAGATAAAATTCATGGTCCTCTTGGAGATATTATCGATATTTTAAGTGTAGTACCTACGTTATTTGGATTAGCTACTTCTTTGGGCTTTGGTGTACAACAAATTGCATCAGGTTTATCATTTCTATTTGACATACCAAACACAACCAATACGCAGGTTATTTTGATAGGGATTATCACTTTAGCTGCAACAGCTTCGGTTGTACTTGGTCTAGATAAAGGAGTTAGAGTTTTAAGTGAGCTAAATATCAGATTAGGCTTAATATTTTTAGTATTAATGATAATTTTGGGGCCTACTATATTTATTTTCAACGGTTTTATACAAACAACAGGAGGTTATTTCCAAAAAATAGTTCAGATTGGAACATGGGCTGGAACTTATACAGATGGCGAATGGCAACGCAATTGGACTTTGGTATACTGGGCGTGGTGGATTTCTTGGTCTCCATTTGTAGGAATGTTTATAGCCAGAGTCTCAAAAGGAAGAACAATAAGAGAATTTGTACTTGGAGTACTTTTGGTACCATCAATACTTACCCTTTTATGGATGTCTGTTTTTGGAGGTTCTGCACTTTATTTAGAAACCCATAACATAGGTAATGTAGCTGATGCAGTTTCAGATGATATTTCTACTGCATTATTTGTAATGCTTAAAGAATACCCATTATCATTTATAACTAACATTCTGGGGATTTTACTTGTAACTAGCTTCTTTGTTACGTCTTCAGATTCAGGCTCTTTAGTAATAGATAGTATTACTAGTGGAGGCAAATTGGATGCACCAGTTGGACAAAGAATTTTCTGGGCTTTATCAGAAGGAGGAGTTGCTGCAACCTTACTTGTTGGAGGAGGATTGGCAGCATTACAAACTGCTGCTCTAACAACAGGGCTTCCTTTTGCAGTTATCTTGTTAATTATGTGCTATAGCCTCTATAAAGGATTAAAAGAGGAATATGAACGACTACAACGAGAAGAAAAAAGAAAAGATAAAGCATCATATGAAGAAATAATTAGAAAAATTATTGAAAAATGAAAGTATCTACTGAATATACAAAAAAACGAATACTGGTAACACTAGACATGACCTATATAGATAGTGTTTTAATAAACTATTTGGTCTTTTTGAAAGAAAAATTTGATATAGAACACCTGGTTTTCTTTCATAATATTTGGTTTAATAATGCTGAAAATGGTGCTGATATATTAAGTAAATTAGATAAGCCTTTAGTAGATATTTTAGAAGACAAGATAAAAGGAGAAGTAAAAGAATATTTTTCTGAAAGTGAATATTCAATTATTGTTACAGAATCGAATAATTCTGCAAAAGAGATTAAAAATATTCAGAAAGTAGAAAATATCGATCTCACAGTTTTTGGCAAGAAAACATCAGTAGATGATTCAGGTCTGATTATAGAAAGAGTTTTGTATAATAATAGTTTATCTGATATTCTGGTAGTTCCAGAAAATGCATTCCATCAGCTTGAAAATATTTTGGTACCAGTTGAGTTCACAAAAAAATCAGCCAATACCTTAATAAAAAGTAAAGCACTGTCTGAGAAAATACATGCAAGCCTTTATTGCTTACATGTATTTTCTATTTCCAATGTGTATTTCCCTTACTTGCCAATTAAAGATTTGAAAGAACAAACACTCAAAAAGGCTAAATCAGAGTGGGAAAAACATAAAAAGAAATATTTAGAATCGATAGAAATACCTGAAATAGCATTTCATTTCCATGCTAATATGTCAGTTTCAAGAAGTATCTACGAATATGCCATAAAAGAAAAAACAGATATTATCTCAATTCCTGAAGAAACGAGTATTATGAATACTACTCTTTTTCAACTATTAAAAATGAATATGCATTTACCTATTTTAATTATGAAGTAAAGTTTAAGTGTAGCATGGAGATGAGAGAATGTTAAGAAGGTTTTGCAATGTACAAATGGAATTCAACCTCAATAATGTTAAATGTAACGACTAAAATTTAAGAGTTAAATCTGTTGTTGCTTAAAGAATTCATCGTACAATAGTAATTGTGAGGTTAGAGAGTAAATGAATATAAAATTACCTAAAAGTAACTATTTGAATTCCAACTTTACTTCAATTACAAATGTCTTGTATAAAAAATTAATTTGATTAACCTTTTATACATTGAAACATATTCTTACCAACCAGTTTACTTCGCAAAATAAATGGGCAATAAAGGTCTTAATTATCATACTAGGAATTATTTTAGCTAATATTCCAAGTTTAGTCCATGCTACACATATTCGTGCAGGAGATTTAACAGCAGAGAGAATTTCTAGTACAAGTCTTACTTATCGCTTTACTGTATTTTTGTATAGAGATAATGGTGGTGTTCCTCCACAACCTGGTACATTCGAGTTCGGATATTCTTCTGCAGAAGCCGTAATGGTTGAGCCAATCTCTTTAGGATTTATTGATGGCGTGGTGGATAATCAAGGAGATGCTACAGAAATCTTGATGTATCAGGTAGAGCATACCTTCCCTAGCCCCGGTGGTTACAAAGTAAGCTACTACGAGCAGAACAGAAACCCGAGTGTATCTAACATGTTTAACTCTGGTAATACTGCTTTTTATATCGAATCTGTTTTCAGCATTAACCCTGCTTATGGTTTAAACTCTTCACCAGTTCTTTTAATCGCTCCGGTAGATTTAGCAGCAGTTGGTCAGAAATTTATCCATAACCCAGGTGCTTACGATGCTGATGGTGATAGCCTTTCTTACCGTCTTACTGTTTGTAAGCAAGGTAAAGACGAAGACGGCAACCCAATAGAAGTTGTACAATACAGCTATCCAGATGAGTACAGTTACGAAACAGAAGATGGGCAAACGCCTCCAACATTCTCCATAAACCCGATTAATGGTGACCTCATTTGGGATGCACCGGGTGAAGTAGGGGAATATAATGTGGCCTTTTATGTAGATGAGTGGCGAAATGGCCAACAGATCGGTGCTGTAAACCGAGATATGCAGATTATTGTAGTGGATAACCCGAATGATAGGCCAGAGCTAGAAATTCCTAACGATACCTGTATCGTAGCTGGGACTACTTTAGAAGCTATTATTAAAGGTTATGATCTTGATCCAGACCATATAACACTCACTGCAGAAGGTGGTTTATTCTCTGATCCTGATAGTGGAGGCCATACCAATCAGGCTACTTTTGAGGTAACTGGCTTGCAACCACCTAATGGTGAAGAAGAAGGTGTATTCTCTTGGGAAACAACTTGTGATGATATTAGAACTGAACCTTATCAAGCTACTTTTAAAGTAAGGGATGAGCCAGAAGATGGCTATAGCTTGGTGGATATTCAGACTTGGCGAATTACTGTTGTTGGCCCTGCTCCTGAAAATCTTGTGGCAGATGTAGATTTAATTTCTAACTCTGTAGAGCTTAACTGGGATGATTATATCTGTAACATTCCTGGTGCAGCTATGACTATCTGGAGAAGAAGAGGTGCTTTTGATTTTGAACCCGACAATTGTGAAACTGGTCTACCTGCTTACACTGGTTATGAGAAAATTGCTGAGGTAGATGTAGACCAAACTACTTATTTTGACGATAACGAAGGACTCGGACTCGAAAGAGGTGTTACCTACTGCTATAGAATTTATGTCAGCTTCCCATCTCCTAAAGGTGGTGAGAGTTATGCATCTATTGAAGCTTGTGTGTTTATTCCGCAATTGGCTCCATACATTATTGAAACTAGTGTTACTGAAACGTCTAGAACCGATGGGAAAGTAAATGTTACTTGGACAAAACCAATTGGCATTGATGTAGACCAATATCCAAAACCTTGGACTTACAGTCTACTTAGAAATAATGGATTAGAAGGAGATGAAAACACAGTAGAATTAGGAACATTTAGTGAAAATGATACTACATTCCTCGACGAAACAGGTTTAGATACAGAAAGGCTTCCTTACAATTATAAAATTGAGTTCTATTCAGATGGAGCATTAACCGATACTTCTAGCTCTGCATCTACAGTCTTTTTAGAAGCAAACTCAGCACTAGAATCGGTAGTCTTAACTTGGGATGCAGATGTACCTTGGAGCAATGCATCCAGTAAATTCCCTAAACATTATATCTACCGAGAAGAGCCACTAAATTCAGGAGAATATATCTTGTTTGACAGTGTAAACATCTCTAACAATGGATTTACTTATGTAGATGATGGTAATAAGGACGGATTTACGCTAGTAGAAAAAACGGAGTATTGCTATAAAGTCTTAACAGTGGGTACTTATGATAATCCGGACATTAGAGATTCACTCTTGAATATGTCTCAAGAAGCCTGTGCGGTAATCTTGGATACAACAGCTCCTTGCCCACCAATATTAAGTGTTACTGCACCTAACTGCGACGATTTCGAAATTATTCTGGATGACCAAACAGTAGATTGTTCTCCAACAGATACACTCTTCTCCAATACCCTCGAGTGGGAAAATGACTCCAATACTGCTTGCGATCAAGAGATTGAGTCTTACAATGTTTATTATTCTGCTAGAGAAGATGGAGAGTTTGAGTTAATTGCAGAAAATGTATTAAACTTAACCTATTTGCACGATGATATTTCTTCATTAGCAGGCTGCTATGCAGTAACTGCATTAGATGGTACAGGCAACGAAAGTGCATTTAGTAATATAGTTTGTGTAGATAACTGCCCATTCTATCAGCTACCAAATGCTTTTACACCAAATGATGATGGCGTAAATGATGTCTTCAGACCATATAAATGTATCAAGTTTATTAAGTCTGTAGAATTTACAGTTTTTAATAGATGGGGAGAGAAAATGTATGAAAGTAATGATGATATCTATATCAATTGGGAAGGTATAGATAACGATGGTGACCAATTATCATCTGGTATTTACTACTACCATGTAAAACTCCAAACCATCAGACTAAATGAAGACGATGAAGAAGTCAACCTGAAAGGTTGGGTGAAAATAATTGATGGACAAGGACAGAAATAGCTTTAATCGCATACTTCATGTAGAATATTTCAAACGAAATTAACATGAGTATGTAAAAGTCATTTTTAAACTAATCTAAATTCAAAAGTGCTTTTATTCTCACTTGATTTCCCCAACATTGACATTACTATTTCTTAAAATAGTATAGTATCCTTCAACAAAGTACAAGGGCCAATTAATCTTAGTTTTAACTTCATTTTACTAAGATGGCCTTTTGGCTTTATTAATTATTGATTCGTATTTCATGTAACCAATTTCTTGCAAACTTTAAGCAAAAACCGCTTTTATTGGCAAAAACAATATAATTTCGAAGAAATTTGTGTTAAAAATAGATACGGTTTAATCCAATAGAACATACCATAAAGTCACGCTAACTTACTGAAATGCAAAAAAAAGTAACTCTTCTTATTTTTTCTATTTTATTGCTAATATCCAAATCTAGTCCAGCTCAAATTCAATTAAAAATTGACAGTTTAAAGAAAAGTTTGCCAAATGTAACCGGAGAAGAAAAAGTAAGAGTATTAAGAGATTTGTGTTATTATAATGGTACTCTAAATTTTGATAGTGCAGTTTTATATGGAAACCAAGCAATAGCATATGCTAATGAAATAGGCCATAGAGATCAATTAGGGGCAGCCTACGATGATTTAGGTTCAGTTTATGCCCATTCTGGTATGCATGAGAGTGCATTGGACTTATATAAGAAAGCCATTACAATATTTAAAAATACAAATAATCGTAAAAGTGAGGCTTATACCACACACAATTTTGGATATGTTTATTTAGCAAAAGCCGATTATCCCACTGCTCTTAAATACTATTTTAAAGCATTAAAAATGAAATCTGATTTAGATGGAGTAAATACATCATCTACTTTAAATAGTATTGGGCAAGTTTATCGATATGAAAAACAATACGATAAAGCATTAGAATATTATTTTAAAGCACTAGAAAGAGCGCATGAAATAAATAATTTAGATGATATCTCTAATTCATTAAATAATATAGAAATTATTTTTAGAATAAAAGGCGATTTTGATAAAGCATTAGCATTTAGAATGCAAACAATAGAAGTAGATAAAAAAAACAACAACGATTATGGATTAGCTATTGATTATAACAATTTAGGAGAGTTATATGACGATAAAGGTGAGGTGCAAAAAGCGATAATGTATCTTGAAAAATCTTTAGAGTTAAAAGCGGGCTTAAATAGTGAAAAGGGAATTGCTTATACTACTGAAAGGTTGGCAAAGATTTACATGAAATTAAACAATTTAGAGAAGGCATCTTCTTTGGCACAAAAAAGTTTAACAATTGCCAAAGCAGTAGGGGACAGAAACAGGGTATTAAGTATTTATCAAACACTTACAGAAATACATCAAGCGTGGAATAAACCAACACAAGCACTCACATACTATAAGCAATATACACTGGTAAAAGACTCGTTATTTAATAAAGATAAAGAATTAATAATTTCAGATATTGAAACAAAATATCAAATAGTAAAGAAAGATGCTGAAAATGCTCTATTAAAAGCCAAATCTGAACAGCAAAGTGAAACTATAAAACAAAAAAACATTTTAGTTACTGTATCTATTCTTGCCTTTATTATACTATTCATTTTAGCCTTTTTATTATTTAGAGCCTATCAGCAAAAAAACAGGCAAAACTTATTATTGTTAGAACAGAAATCAGAGTTAAGCGAGCTAAACAAAACCAAGAACAGGTTTTTCGGAATTATAGCACATGATTTACGTGGGCCCTTAACGGCATTGCAGGGAATTTCTGGGTTATTATGTTACAATATTAAAAAAGGAAAGCTTGATAACCTCCATCAAATTGCGTTACAGGTAGAAGAATCTGCGCTAAAAGTAAATACACTTCTAGATAACTTGTTAAAGTGGGCATTGAGTCAAGAAGGGTCAATGCCATATAATGCACAGCGTTTGGCGCTTAAACCATTAGTAGACGAAAGTTTATATTATTTTAAAGATATGGCTGCCTCTAAAGATATTAATCTTAATGCAGAAATTTCTAAAGAAGTTCATGTATATGCCGATAAGGATATGCTCTGTACAATTTTGAGAAATCTGATTAATAACAGTATTAAATTCACTAAAAATGGAGGTTCTATCGATTTATTAACTGTAAGTAAAAAAGAAGAAGTTAGAATTGATGTAATTGATAATGGTATTGGAATAGAAGATGAGAAAATACAAAAGCTTTTTGTACTAGATGAAGATAAAAGCACACTAGGAACATGTTCTGAAAAAGGAACAGGTCTTGGACTCGCTCTTGTAGATGATTTTGTACGTATGAATCATGGAAAAATAGATGTAAAAAGCACACCAAACCACGGAAGTGTCTTCTCTATTACATTACTCAGCCGATATTTTAATGAAAACTAAAAGATTAACAGACGATGTCAAGAGTGAAAGTATTTATAATAGAAGATGATTTTATTCATGCTAACCGACTAGAAATGTATTTGTCTGAGATGGGTTATGATTTAGCAGGAATATCTAAAGACGCTGAAAAAGCGATTGAAATGATTAATGATACACAACCAGACTTATTATTAGTAGACATTCATTTATCAGGAGATTTGGATGGTGTTCAAATGGTAGAACAGTTGCAAAATAAAAAGGCTATTCCCACTATATTTATTACTTCGTATCGAGATAAAGACACATTTGAAAGAGCAAAACTGACCGATCCATATGCATATATTTTAAAACCTTATGATAAAGAAACTTTACAGAACGCTATAGATTTAGCTATTTATAAATTTTCTAAAAGAAGTAGTAATACTCAAGATGATACCTCATATAAAGGTTGGTTTGACGACCAATTTATTAAGGAAGAGTTGTTTGTGAAGACGAATAAAAAGCTTATAAAAATAAAATTGAATGAGGTTTTATGTATTGAATCAAAAGATAAAATATGCTTAATTAGTGTGGGCAATAAAGTTATAGAAACCAGAATAACGCTAACAAAATTAGAAGATAAATTAATAAGTAATCATTTCATAAGAATACATCGCTCTTTTATAATCAATAAGAATAAAATTTCACAAGTAGATTTATCTAAAAATGAGGTGCATGTGGGAGGATTTCAAGTGCCTATTGGGAGGGCTTATAAAGAAGCATTTATAAAACATTTATCTCCATTTCTAGATTAATTTGTAAATTTTTCCTGCTTCCTTTAAAGCAAATTAATTTTAATTTCCTACAAAATTGTTGTTTACGCCAATCTTTTGACGTCTACGACAAAAAATAAATGAATAATTATCTCTTTCACGTTTTTTGTCTGAAAAGAAATTCTAAAATCCATATGGGTTTTGGAGGTATCTCAATAGTGGAATTCACATAAAATTCCACTGAAATTAGAGTGCATCCATTAAAAAAATAATAGGTCGCATTTAAACCTAATAAATAATACATGTAACTAATTTAATATGACAAAAAAAACTAAGGTTATACTATTTAACTTACTACTGGCTAGTTCTTTTTTTTTAACTCATTTAGCCTCAGCTCAAAATATTGAAGATTTCTTGCAAAAATACACTTCTGAAAATGGCTCAGGCTATATGCAACCTATGGTTTATGCTTTGGGTGGAAATTTAAATAGTGGGTTTATACACTCAGCTAAAATTCCTGAAAAGAGGCTTCGAGTATCTATCGGCTTAACTGCGATGACAGCCATAATTAAAGATAAGTATAAAACATTTAGTGCAACAACAGATGGAGATTTTAGGCCAGTATCTACTGTAGATGCACCTACTATTTTTGGTAGTACAGAAGGCTCTTCTATAGAAAATGAAGATGGAACTGTATATAATTTTCCGGGTGGCCTTGGAATGAGGTCTTTGCCGTTAGCTGTACCACAAATAAGTGTTGGAGGCCTGTTTGGAACAGAAGTATCACTAAGATATTTTGCTTCAGACCTAAGTGATGACATTGGAGATTTAAACTTGCTTGGTTTAGGAATAAGACATAATGTAAATCAATATATTGATATTTTACCTTTAGATGTTGCAATAGCTTTTTATTGGCAAAATGTAAAGCTCGAAAATTTGCTTGAAGCAAAGACTCACCTCATTGCCTTACAAGGAAGTAAAAAATTTGGTCCACTTACTATATATGGTGGCCCTGGCTACGAAGGTTCGTCATTAGATATTTCTTATACATATAGATCTGGTGATGTAGACGAGATTATTGATATTGAATTGAAAAAAAGCACCTCGCTTAGGTTTACAGCAGGTGTAGCTTTAAATCTTGGACCTGTATATCTACACTCAGATTATAATTTGGGTAAATCAAATACATTGGCAGTGGGTCTTGGTTTCGATATCGGCTCTAAAAAATAATTTACCAACTTATCTATTATAAAATACAATTTTTATGGAGACTATTAAGCAGACATACAAAAACTACCTTTTAATTCCATTTATCGCAGTTTTACTTTTTTCTTGTGATGAAAAAGAATTTGATTTGGTATTAAATTTAGACAATTCTTATACTTTCGAAATTAGCGATGATGGTGTATTTGAAGAAACAAAATACATTACTCCGGAAGATATTCTTGAACAAATTAGCGACGAAGAACTTGATAAAGTTAATGATATAAATATTGAAAGTATCTCAATAAAAATAGTACCTAATGATGGAAATATTTCTAGTAAAGTAAATATTGGCGGTTCACTTATAGACACTGATAGCGAGGCGACGATATTGTATGCTTCTAGAGAAGTAGCTTTTGAAGACTATACAGATTTTACTCCATTATCAGATTTAGACAAAGCAGGTATTACTTTGCTTACATCAAAATTACTAGGTTATATTAAATCTACCGATACTTCTTCATTAACTATTTCTGCATTTGGAACTTCTATTCCAGAGGGAGAGCGCATTGAATTAGATGTAATTGTTAAAATCAGATTTACAGCTAAATATACTGAATCCTTAGAAGTACCATATTTTATAGGTACTGAATGATTAGATTGATGAGTGTTAGTTGCCCTAAATACTGCCATGCTATTAATTTTAGTATGGTAGTTTTTTTAGGTATATAACCGTTTAATAAAATACCTCTATACGGAGATAACGGTGAGCTTTATTATAATAATTATGTAACTGCAATCGATAATAAAAATCAAAATATCCCAAATTTATGAATCAGAATCGTTAAGACTCCATCTATATTCTCCTATTAGTTACTGTTGGAATGAAATTCAATTAATAAATATATTGAATACCCAAAAAGTCTTTTTGAATAAATCTTGATTTTTTTTGGAATTCTTCCAAAAAACCATTTTTAAATAGAAACTTTTGAAAGTTGTTTCAATTCGTTTTATATGCTATTTATACGAATTATTATCGGGCTAACTTTATCAAGCTTTAAGTGATAAGTTTAACTCACTGTTTATATTTGGCCTAAGTCTATAAAACACAATATTATTCTGATTAATTAATATGAAGTCTATTAACAAAGCTGAAATAGAAAAAATAGATATTGAAGGTTGGAAACTTCTTAGAGATACTCCAACAGAAAAGGTGTACCTGAAAGATAATATTGAAAAGCGATTGCAGTATTTTGATAGATATTCTATTGAGGAACATTTTAGAAATGACAAACTTCATGGAATAACTATTGGAAGAATGAACCAAGCATTTTTGCACTACCCCAACGAAAAAAGCACTATATATCTAGTCGAGTATTATGAAAATGGGAAAAGAACTGGGCATCAATTTAACTTTTATGATGATGGTTCAAGAGAAGAGTCTAACTGGCAAGAAAATAAATTACATGGTATTTTAGTCAGTTGGTATGGCAATGGTCAAAAAGAAAAAGAGCAGAACTATATCAAAGGGAAACTAGATGGAAAACAAATGAAATGGTATGAAAATGGTCAACTAAAGGTTCTAGAAAATTTTGCAAAAGGCATTCCTACAGGAGAAAGTTTAAAGTATCTAGAAAACGGAATGTTAAAAAGGAAACAGCTTTATAAGAGTGGAAGGATAGAGGGATTAGTTTATGAATTATGGGATTATAAGGGTAGGGTAATTGATGGCGGTATGTATAGTGAAACGGAATATGAAAAAAATATACCACATGGAAAGGAGACAGTTTATTATCCAAATAAGGTGAAGATGCGTGAAGGAATTAATCAACATGGAAAAGAACAAGGAGAAAGAATTTGGTGGACCCAAAACGGAATTATTTCTATAAAAGAATATTTCAATAATGGAGGACTAGATGGAGAAAGGTATCTCTATGATGAACAAGGAGAACTTGAAAGCATACAGAAATATTCGAATGGTGAACGAATATCTTAAACATGAAAGAGTAGACAACCTGAGTGCAAATGACTCAAGTTGAGCTAATCGACTGCAAGTTTTTTTATCCTTTTTCTATTGTAAATGATGCTGTCAACCCAACGCTAAAATTTCTTGGAAGTTTATGAACTCCAAAAATGGCTCTTGAATGTTGTATCCCTCCATTAAACCAGCCTATTACATTAGAGGGTAATTGCTTTATTTAGTTGTAAAAGAATTTATGTATACTTCTAAAGAAATGTTTCCAGTAGTAGAAGACTGGTTGTCTAGTGGCTTGACTCAAAAAGCATATAGTCTACAACATAATTTACCACTTCATATCTTGCCCTACTGGGTATCTCGATATCGCAAGCGAAAGTCTGAGTCAACTCCAAAAGAAAAATCAGCAAAGTTTATTCCTGTAAATTATGAAAAGCCAATGCTTCAAGGCGTAGAAATAGAATTCCCCAATGGCATCATCCTCCGTTTTTCTCAAGCTGTATCTGCCAGTTATTTGCAACAAGTCTTGAAGCTATGTTCGGATTAAACTCCCAGCAACGCTTTTTTCTATGTGATCAACCGGCAGATATGCGTAAAGGTGCGGACGGCTAGTCTTTGATGGGCTAAGTGGATTAGTAGAAAACTACATGGGACAAAAAATCTATTCAGGAGATGCTTTTATATTCTTGGGAAAACAGCTTGATCGACTGAAGATTCTAGTTTGGGAACCCAGTGGTTTTATTCTCTATTATAAACGGCTTGAGTCTGGTGGCCGGCACCCGGAACATTTAATTTACCCACAAGTAAATCTTCTTCTATTTACCTGAGTTATAGTGAATTTTCTTTACTACTTGATGGCTTGGAAGTGGCAGTTACAAGACGCAGAAAACGCTATGAAAAACCACTAGAATAGTTGTGGAAATCATTGTCTAAATGGCTGCTGAGTGCTATTTTAGAAGCATGGCAGATCAAGATAGCAGCACTCAAATATTAGCGCTTCAACAAGAAAATGCTTTACTAAAGCAAGAGTTAGCAGACAAACAACAACTCTTGGAGCAGGTTGAATCACTTAAAGCTGAGCTATCAGAATTGAAGCGTTTGATCTACGGTAGTAAACGAGAAAGGTTTATCCCTAGTGATACCAATAGTAAGCAGCTCACTTTGCCATTAGATGAAAATGTTCCTGCTGAAACACCTACCAAAGTCAAACAAACCATTAGTTATCAAAGGGCTACTGCTGTCGAAAAGCAGCCACAAGGATCATCTCGCCAGCCATTACCAGCACACTTACCTCGCAAAGAGGTAGTGTTAGAGCCTGAAGTGGATACCACTCACATGCGTAAGATCGGAGAAGAAATTACTGAGGAGCTAGACATGACACCAGCTAAGGTATTTGTTCGTCGTTACATCAGGCCACGTTATGTGAGTAAAGAAGAAGAATTTTATATAGCCAACCTACCAGCGAGACCAATTGAAATCGTTCCACGACGGAGGTATCCCAGGACCTGGATTATTAGCCCATATTCTGGTGGATAAATTTTGCCATCACTTGCAGTGCGCCATCTACCTTTTTACAGACAACAAAAAAGGTTTAACCAGTTAGGGATAAAGATTGCTCCTAGTACTTTAGGTAACTGGTTAAAGCCAGCTTGCCAGTTACTAGACCCTTTATATGAGGCATTGAGGTTTGAGGTATTGAATAATAATTACCTGCAAGTTGATGAAAGCCCAATTAAGGTGTTAGATGATACCAAAAAAGGAAAGACTCACCGAGGTTACTACTGGCAGGCACTCCTGTGGGTGTACTATTCTCCAGAGCAACAGGTTGTTTTGTTTGATTACCAAAAAGGCAGATCTAGATAAGGTCCAGTCAATACGCTACAAGGTTATGAAGGCTATATCCAAACAGATGGGTACAAAGTCTATGATCAACTCCTTGAAGAAGAAGGGATGAACATCATCCTTGTTGGATGCATGGCACACGTACGTCGCTACTTCGAGAAAGCTTTGGATAACGATGAATCCAGAGCCAAACATGCCTTGCTATTATTCCAGCAATTGTATGCTATTGAACGTGAGGCAAGAGACAACGAGCTAGATGCCTTGCAACGATATGAACTTAGGCAAGAAAAATCTCGTCCAATCATGGATTTGTTGGGACAATGGATCGTGGATGAGTACCCTAAAGTATTGCCGAAATCTAGCATAGGTAAAGCCATGCATTATCTGGCAGAAAGGTATAATAAGCTGTATGTATATCTCAATGATGGTAGACTTGAGCTTGATAATAATTTAGTTGAAAACAATATCAGGCCAATTGCTATCGGCCGGAAAAACTATTTGTTTGCTGGGTCACATGAAGCAACACAAAGAGCAGCTATAATGTACAGCATATTAGGCAGTTGTAAATTACATCAAATCAATCCATACGAGTATCTGCAAGATATATTTGAGAGACTTCCAGAGCATCCCATCAACAAAATAAATGAGTTGCTACCACAAAACTGGAAAACAAGGACTAATAAATACTCTTATTTTTAGCAAGAGCTACTTGGTGGGGTGGATACTGAATGTTTGCCTTTATCTTCTAAAATTTTGACGAATAAATCAGATGCTCCATTAACAACTTTAGGTGAATCATCCCAGTTTTCACCTGATTGGAAGTAAGCGTCTATATGATTCACACCGATAACTTTTTCGAAGCCGACTTTCTTGTTGATCTGAGCTAAAACATTCAAAGCACAAAGTTCCATTGCTTTATAGCCATCTTCAGTATTGAGGCTATCACCCAAACGTCCTTGGTAAAGGTATTCTGCATTTAAAATGGGGAATTGAATTGCTATGTATGCTATGTTCTCTCGAATATTTACTGAAACATAGCTGCCTCCTGGCGTTGATATATTTGGTAGTGTATATTCGAATTTGGCTAAATTTTCTTTAGGTGTCATAATCTATATTTTATTAATCTAATGGTTAGTATAAAAAATAATGTGGTTTTGAGCTTTAAGATTCTACTAAGGAAAATTTGATAGACCAAAAGAGCACAATCTTTAAATTTATGGAATAAAATTATGCATTATTTTTATACACATTTATGACAAGTTTTTATTTCTAGCTTAGGCCATTTTTCTTTCCATCTTTTATTCTCAATTCTAGTTTTGTAAATATTCAAATCAAATTTAGGTGTCGGTTTTACTAAAAGGTTGAATAAATCGTCCAAGCCATAAGGTGCTAAATATTCAATGTTATTATTGAAATTCAACCTTACAGCAACCGAGGTTGCCGTTTCGGGCCAAAACGAAATAGCATCATTACAATCTGAGTATTGTTTGTCTCCATTTCTGATGTGCATTCTTGATTGGTTTTTTACTGACCATTTCAAATTCGGATTATGCTTTATAAGTTTTTCCTCTATTTGTAAGTCATATTCTTTAGATGAGTTTGAACTGTCAAAGTGTATTATATCAATATCGTTAAGTTCTGTTCTAACTTTATGGTGCTTTTCATCCCAAATTTTGTTTCTCACAAAGCCAGCTCCAATCCAACAATCATTTAGCTTTAAATCTCTAACAATTTTCAAAATGTTAACCATCCATTCGTCTCTTTCAATTTTTTCTATGAGTTCATTTCCTAATTTTGGGTTCATTTTGAGTGAGAGGTTATAATGGTTTGTGTAAAAAATTTGATCAAATAAAAATAGGTGACTTATGGTGAAATTAGGAGGTACAACTAATGAATATTAAAACAAAATAAAGAGGCACATTATCTCTCTCATTGAATTATAGAAATGTGTAGGGTTATTTATGAGAACAGGTTGGAAAGTAAACACTAATTAAAGTCAAAGACTTTAATTTTATTTAAGATAAAGTTTTCTTGCTCTAAGTTTTTATAATCAACCTAATTTATATTGCCTCTTTGCATTTCTGTAATAAGTTCGTCTACCGTAATCGGATTGTTGTAAACAACTTCGGCCCTCAATGCTCGCAAACCGTGTACTCCTTGTAAATCTTCTAGTGCCAAATCTTCTATTTCTTCTTTTACATAGCCTTTTTGTGAAAGGTAATGTAAATAAGTAAGGTATTCTTTAGCATCTTGCTCCTGTGAGTATACAATAACAATTTTGCCGGGGCTAGTTATACGCTCATTGGTATCTTTTATATGGGCTTTATCTACACGTTTTTTGATAATTTCATATCTGGCATTGTATGCACCTTCTACATCGAATTTTTTTTCATCCATTCTGAAGTGGACAGATATAGGTGTATTGTAAACTAAAACAAGCGAGGCAATTTCAATAGTTGTATCTAACTCTTTTTGTATTTTTTTAAATTCGAGTTCCATTTCACACATTACTATTAACTGCCATAATCTAAGATTACGGAGGTAAATATCGTCAAATTCCTTATTTTTCGTAATAGACTGGCCAATGTAAATATTGTATTCAATGCCATCAGTCTTGTACCTCTCAAAATAATGCGGAAAAGCCTTTTGCGCTTCAGTTTGTTTATTATCTATGAAAGACGCTAACCTTTGGTTGATATAATTTACGCTACTATCGTACTTTTTACGCTCCTCGTATACAGTTTGTAAACTCGGGTCTAAAAATGATCTATATTCTTCTATTTGCTCTTTTAATTTTGAGTCAATCTTTTCGAAATATTCAAAAACAGGATAAATATCCGATTTCAAAAAGTTCAAAATTTTATGTTCACTACCAGCGGCCAATTCTAGGTGTAATTCTTTAATGTAAGTATCTGTTCTACAAATGAGTTCATCAAAAATTGTCATGTCAGTTTGTTTGGATATTGATGAGAGTATTTTCTTTACCTCTCCTAATTGTTTACATAGATCAGTGCTTACAGCTTTGTTTCTTCTACTAGATGAGCCTTTTATATCCATTTGGGCATACAAAGGATATAAATTATTGAATATTATGTCTTTAAATACAGGTTGTTCACCATTATATCTTTTAAACATGAACTGCTTGGCTTCTTCTTCAAATCGCCATTTAACAGCAGGGTGAATAGTTGTACACTCTTGCTGTATAATAGCTTCTATCAGGTTTTGTGCTTCTGTTTTAAATCTTTTTTGAGCCATAGCAAGCATAGGTAATACTTTTTCAAGTGACTTAAGGGAACCTTGGTGTAGGTCATAAGTATTTTTTGAACCTATCTCGATATAACCTAAAAATTCATCGTCGTGAACTAGTGGAATAACCATGTAGCTTTTTATATCAGAAGCCATTAACCTGTTAGATAATCCACTCTGCATTGTATTGTGAAATTTATCAACATTGGTGATAATGAGAGGTTGTTTATTTTCAATTAACTTCCCATAAGAATAGTTACAAAGTTCTGTGCTGCAATTGAGCATATTACCTTTATCTAGTAAAATACTGTACATACCTTCCTTTTTAAATGTAACTAATTGATCACCTTCTAATAAAAGAACCCCAATAGATAAAGCAGCATTATTAAATATTTTTCTGATACCCCACTGTATTTTTTCAAAAGAATCGTGTGTTTTAACAATCAGGTTAGAAGTAATGGCTCCAATAGCTTGTTCTGTGGTCATATCCATTAAATTAACAATGTTGATGCCTCTTAAAATCCAGCTATTTGGTGGAAATTTTTTCTTCCAAAGTTCTATATCCTCAAAATTGTTAATCAGTTCTTCAAAGTCTTCATCGGTAATGTCTACAGCTTTGTCAGTAGGAATAAACTCACACATATCTGCATTAATCAGCATTTTAAAGGTGCGAATAAGTCCTTGTTGTTCATTTAAAATTTCGAACATTTGAGAGCCACTGCCATTTACTGGATAACCGTAATATTTGCCCAGAATAAAATTGCAACAAAACAAATAGAACTCATTTTTACTTATATTTTTAAAAGTAAATGAGAACGGCTTTCCAGAAGCTTTTATAATGCTATCAAAGCGTTTAGAGGTAATTAAGGGTTTAAAATAAAAGGGCGGAGCCAGTATTTTTATCTCATTAGTAGATAACACTTCTGGGAATAATAATTTGCCTAAGAGTTGAATGCCCTCATTATATTTATCGAAATCCTCTTCATTAGTTATTCCATCTTTCAGTGCCGGATATTTTCCAACTACCTGCAATATGTTTTTAGCATGAGCAGCTTCTATGTCATTACTACTTTCAGCTTGATTTTCTAGGTTTTCAATCAGCTTAACAAAGCTCAATTGCATTATTGCAGGAAATTCGATTTCTTGTCCGTTGTAAATCATTTCGATTTAATGTTTAGTAATGTACTTAACTAAAGTTAGCTGATTTAGATTCCTTATCAAATATTATAAAAGTAAGTGCATATCAAATTCTTTTTTTTACTTGATATTTAACTTTAAATGCTCATATTGAATAGTTCTTGATAGTCAAACACCAACAAACTAATCGATTTTGAGCATACTTCTTTATGTCTTTCAAACTTTAAACAACTTCTAAGTAAAATAGAGGATACATAAATAAAAAACTTAATTGATGAATCAACCCCTTACAAATAGTGAGTGTTTAAACTTATTAGTTAAAATTACTTTATCTTTTCAAATAGGATATTATTAACTGTGCCCTCAGAAGCCACTTTGAAACTCACTATTTCACCTTTATCATTTCTACAGAATGAATATTTAGTTCTCCGATTTGAACCAAATACATCTTTTTGCCCTTCAATTAATGCTATTTCTTGATTGTTGGGATAGTCTAAGGATAGGAAAGTATCTTTTATAGAAAGTAAATAGGTTACATTTAGCTCTTTAGAGAAATAATCTCCTACATAATCTTTTAAATTTTTATTAGGATTAGGGTCTAGTTTAATTGTTTCAAAGTAAAAAATAGCTCCGCCGAAATCAACTTGCATGCTTACTTTAGAATCTTTATCTGAAAGGAAAATGTGTTTAACAGAAGGGTTATCAAAACGTTGAAAACTAGTAGTACTGCTTGATTTGAGCGGAACTGCCTGATTACCTAAACTACTTTTTGCTTTTAATGTATCGTTCTCAACAAATACCTGCATTTTCATATCGCTATTGAGCTCCTGATAAGTCCCAACATACTTTTTAAGCTCATCTTTTCTGTGTGCATATGTCTCTGTTTTCTCGTTTGCTTCAGGTATTTTATCTATAAATAAATCCAAAATCTGATAAGAAATATCTACAGCATTAATAGAATTGGAGTTAGAATAAACTATTACTGCCAAGTTAAGTTCGGGTAGACAAATAAATTGAGAGCGCATTCCTATGTCTCTACCGCTATGATTATAGGTATAATATCCTTTATAAGGCGATACAAACATCCCTCTAGCATGTTTCATATCCAAACCATTAATCAGCTTATCTGTGTGGGTAATGAACTTACTCAAATAGAAATACTGATGAGCAGAATCTAAAAACACTTGAGACCATTTAGCCAGATCACTTATAGTACTTTTCATTCCTCCTGCGCCTACACAAAGTGATAGGGAATTGCTTTGTTTGAATCCATCTTTTGTTTTGTAGTAAGAATATGTTCTGTTTTTAATGATTGCATTCATATCATTTCTATAAAATGAGTTAGTCATTTTCAGTGGTTCGAACAACTCTTTTTGTGCAAACTCATGAATCTTCATCCCTGATACTCTTTTTACAATAAGTGCCAATAAAACATAATTTGTGTTAGAATATAGCATTTTTTCACCTGGCAGGTTATTGACTCCATTTTGACGAAACATCAATTCTTCAATCATTTCGTTGGTATATCCTTGGTGAGCAAAATCGAATCCCATTAAATCTAGTAATACATTATGATTTCTAATGCCACTTGTGTGATTAAGAAGGTGTTTGATTCTAATCGTATCTTGATAGAAAGTTAGTTCAGGAATGTATTTTCTCACATCATCATTCACAGACAACATTCTTTTATTTTCGAGTATTCCGATACAAGCAGAAGTAAATTGTTTTGTTACTGAAGCAAGATCAAATATCGTAGAATCATTAAAAGGGATATCATATTCTAAGTTCACATTCCCAAAACTATTATGGTAGATGAGCTCACCATTTTTTACTATACCCACAGTTAAACCTGGGCCTATATTAGAATTAACAGCACTTTGTAATAATGAGTCTAAACGGGCAGAATTCTCAACTTGTCCATAACAATATGAACTCAAGCCAATTGTAAAGAATATGATGTATTTTCTTATGAACATTAAATTATTGACAAAAGGACAAGGTAGTTTTATAACTGTTTTTGATCTCATGAGTTCAAGGTTATTATGTTTTAATTTTCATAATACCAAATTGAGAAAAAGGTACAGTTTCCTTTGATTAAATTTAGAGTAAATGGGGGGGGATGAAACTAAAATACTATAGAAACAAATGCTGATATAGCAGGAAAACACATATTGAATTAGCCTTTTTTATTTTAGCAATATCCTGTTTTTGTATCTCCATAAATAGATACCGAAGAATAAGAAAATTGCACTAAATAAAGTACCTGTAATTCCGAGTTGCGCACTTACATGAGCCTCTGGTATGGGTTTAACAAACATGTTTACAAAGCCAAATAATAATCTGGTGATAGACCATAGTATTATTAGAACGGCCCAAAAGCCAAGAATACGTTTAAGAGCTTTATTTGATTTTTTTAAACCAAAAATGAATAAAGAAATAACGGAAGTGATAATTAACAATGGTGTGTAGCTACCGATAAAAGCATAAATTATTCCTTTGTAAATAAAGAACAGTAAAGTTGCTATTAGCATAGTGGCATATAACCAATTTGCTTTAAATTTATAAATGAAGTATCTCTTTTGCTTCATGGTAAGGATACAATTTCTTTTATAACTTCCTCTATAAAATTAGAACAAGATAATAGGTATTGAAAATTTACTGTATCAAAAGTGTCTTTTGGAGTATCTTTAAATGGAGTAGAATCTTTGTGGTAGTAACATTCTCCAGCACCTATTACATTAAAGCCAGCAGGCACGAAAGCATCAAAATCAGTAGCGTTTCTGTTATACCCAACTGGATTGATAATAATATCCTTCAAAGGAATATTGTTGCGGTTTGCCACAGATTTATAAATACCTATCAAAGACTTAGACCCTGAGTATATTTCCATTGCATTATCTTTATCTGAATCCCAGCCAACCATATCGAAACAATGTATCGAGTGGATATCCAACTTCATTTTCTTCAAATGCTTAGCAAAAGCTTTGCTCCCAATTAGTTCTTCTTCTTCTTGATCAAAAAAAACAAGGATGATATTTTTGTTCCGAATTTTTCTTTTTGCAAGCTCTTTTACCACACTATATATTAAAGCTATTCCTGTGGCATTATCAATTGCTCCTGGTGCACCTCGCTTTCCTGTATCATAGTGTGCCCCAAGAATAACATATTCTTTATTGTTATTAGTAGCAGGTAGAATGCCATAGAGATTTGTGCCTTTAAAGGGTTCCAAAATTAAATCGATAGCTGGGTTTAGGTTGGGGGAGGTATAGTTATGTTCTTTAGAGCTAATATTTAAGGACTGAATTAATTCTTTTAAATAAATTTTAGCAAGAGTTCTTTCTTGCTTAGACCATCGACTTTTAATAAATGTATTGTTCGATAAGGTAAACTCACCAGATAATTGCCCTACTATTCTCTTTTGATATTCAGCTTTTTTTATCGGTAAACTATCTACTATTAAGACCTCATCTTTATGATGATTAAGGCAAGAGAAAGCCAAAAGCCCTAAAAAGATAATGATACCAATATTTTTCATTTTTAAAATTAACTACTGTATTAATGAATCACGATGGTGCTTAGTTTCACATTTATAGGTAGTTAAATATAACTTTAATGGCTAACTGTTGCAATTACGTACTCGCACTAACCAGCTTTAATAGCTATATGGTTCTCCAATTACCAACAACAATATAGTTATTCTATCATATTTCTAGTTGTTTGGATATAGTAAAATAAAAGGTGCTTCCTTTTCCTGTTTGAGATTCTACCCAAATAGTACCGCTATGTATCTCAACAATTTTCTTACAATTTGCCAGACCTATGCCATATCCTCCATATTTTTTGTCTAAATGTAGTTTTTGAAAGATATAAAAAATGCGGTCGATATGTTCTGCTGCAATGCCAATACCATTATCAGAAATAGAGAATTGATGATGGTTTTCTAATTCTTTATAGTTTATTTGAATTTCAGGATCGTGATTTTCTTTTCGAAATTTTATTGCGTTTGATATTAGGTTTTGAAATGTTTGTCGCAATTCTGTTTCATAAGCATGCAATTTTGGTAAGTTGCCCACCTTTAGGTTAGCATTTGTTAATTGGATTAGTTGATGCAAATCGTCAATTACCTCGGTTACAATTTTTTTTGTATCTACATCAGCAAGTTTTCTGTTACGTCCTAACCTTGAAAAGTCCAACAATGCGGAGACAAGGATTTTCATCCTTTCAGTAGATTTGTTTATTGATTGTAGATAATTAATGACTTCCTCACTTAGATTGAATTCAAAATCTTCGTTAATCACCTGAATGTAGTTGGAAATGGTACGTAGCGGCTCCTGTAAATCGTGTGAAGCGATGTAAGCAAATTGTTCCAGTTCTTTGTTCTTTTGCTCCAACATTGCTGTACGTTGCCGAACTCTTTTTTCAAGGCTTTTATTAATCTCTACTAATTCTCTCCTCGATTGCTCCAATTGTGTTGTGCGTTGCTTAACTCTTTCTTCAAGCTCTCTGTTTACTTCAGCCAATTCTTTCCTTGATTGATCTAATTCAGTTACATTTCTAAGCATTACGTAAATGTAATTGTCTTGAATATGATGTACAGAGCATTCATACATACCTGCTACCTCTTCATTTGAGTATTCAACCATACCCAAATTTACACTGCCTCCATCCACAGCTACATTTCTGTAAGTTTCAATAACCTGCAATCCTACTTTATGCTCATATGCTTCAGGGGCTACTTCAATTATCAATTTGCCAAATACCTCCTCTCTTTCCTTTCTCATTTCATACAGAATGATTTTGTTCATAAAAATGTAGCGAATACTTTTTAAGTCATTCGGATCCTGCACTTGAAATATACCAACACCAATAGGCAAATCATCCATGGTCTTAGTAATAACTTCTAGGTTTAATAGATCTTTCATTCTGTCAAGATTTATATAAAATGCTTGTACACATTGTATGTGTTATATTAAAGATCCTAATTTTCAGGTGGACTAACAATGTAGGCTAGACCTTTTTTAGTAATAAAGAGAGATAGCTTTGAATAATCGATGACTCAATAGTATTAATATCTTTATCTAAGTTGTCGACTGACTCAGTTAATTGGGGACTTTTAAGCATCAGGCCTTGACAATCTTACAATTAAACAAGTAAGATTATTATTATTCTAAAAAATCAGGAATAGTCTTGTATTAACTGTATATCGCTTATTAATATGAAAAGTGTGAATGTCATTTATAAATTTTGTATAAAAAAAATAACATCCACACTTACAAAGCCTCAGAAAAATGTATTTAGTTTTAGTCTTTTGAGAAATGTATTGTAACAGTTCTCGTAGAATTGAATAGAAATTTAACCAGCTATTTATTTAAAAATTAAGCCTTTTTTACAAATTCAGATTTTAAAGCCATAGCACCAAATCCATCTATTTTACAGTCAATATTATGATCTCCTTCAGTTAGGCGGATTTTTTTTACTTTAGTTCCGGCTTTAATTGGAGCCGAAGATCCTTTTACTGGTAAATTTTTAACAATAATTACAGAATCTCCATCTTGTAATACATTGCCATTGGCATCTTTTACCACTAATGCTCCTTCTTCTAGCTGTTCTTCTGGGTTCCATTCAAATCCGCACTCAGGGCATGAATATAATTCTTCACTTAAAAAATATCCATAAGGAGATTTACATTGTGGACAAGGTTTCATGTTTTCAGACATAGTCATTAAATATTTTCACAAAATTGTTTATTGAATCGCAATAGTACATTTCAATTTCAAAAGTAGGGAAGTTATTTAATAAATCAGGGTTGAGTACCAGATTGTTTATTGAGGGGATGTGTGATTTATATTCTTTTATAGAATAAGTTTTAGTTTAGCATACAAGGAAATTATATATGAGTTTTTATTTCTTAAATAGTGAGTAGGACGATTCACTAATTTTGTAACACCAAGTTAAAATCCATAGGCTTGACATATAATTTGCTGGCTAAAGCATAGTAATTCCTATTTGAAGAAATAAGCTTTTTTTAATACCTTTTTGTTTTCGGCATACTTACTAGCCTAGTATTGGCGCTTCGGCACATTTAGCAACAACAGTACTGTTGTTGCAATTACAAGTGGTACATTAACTAATGAAACGAGTATTGTATCACACTGAAATATACTTTCAGTGTGATACATTTCATTTTTTCCTGAAAAGCATATTAAAAATTTCCATTCAATCTCATTGAGGGTAAAGCCATTGGAGAAACTTGTTGGCATATGCTATTCTGACCTTAAACTATCAATAGGATTGGCAATGGCTGCTTTTAATGATTGCCAGCTGATAGTTATTAAAGCTATGGTTAAAGCCAGAAAGCCTGCAAGAGCAAAAATGAAAACGTTCATACCGATTTGATAGGCAAAAGTATCGAGCCATTTGGCCATAAAATACCAAGCAGCAGGAATGGCAATTATCAGAGAGATCAAAAATAGTTTGATAAATCCAGTAGAAAGTAAGGTTATAATTTGTAATACTGATGCACCTAGTACTTTTCTAATTCCGATTTCTTTAGTTCTTTGACTAGTTGTATAAGCAGTTAAACCAAAGAGTCCTAAGCAAGCAATAAAGATGGCTATACTGGTAAATATTCCGAATATTTTGCTAAACCTGTTATCAGCTTGGTATTGTTTATTGAAACTATCGTCCAAAAAGGTATAAACAAAAGGTCGGTGTGGTATGAGTTCTTTCCACGTTTCTTCTAGGTCTGCTAGTGTTTTTCTAATCTCCTGTGGTTTTACTCTAATAGAAAATTTTCTTAAACTGTAAGGTTCGAATCGCAGCGAAAGTGGTTCTACCTCTCTGTGTAGAGATTGATAGTTGAAATCTTTTACTACACCTACTACAATCCCTTTTTTGCCCCATTGATCAAAAGGTTTACCAATCATTTCTTTGGGGTCTTCATATCCCCACAATGTTGCTGCGGTTTCATTTAAAATCAATGAACTAACTGAATCTGAAGGAAAATCAATAGAAAATGGTCTACCAGCGGCCATTTCAATATTATAGTTCTGAATAAACGTTTGATCTATTTCATAAATAGTAGGGCTGTACATCATCATTTCACCTTGAGCATTTTCAATAGTAGTACCTGCATTGGGTAAAAAATCACCCGGAACCGCTCTTGAGGCAGATACTGCGGTTACATTAGGATGCGCTAGAAAAGATTGCTCTATGGCTTCTATCTGTTGTTGAACCTTGTTATCCCAACCGAAATCTAAAATCAACATTTGTTCTTTATCAAAGCCTAGATCTTTGTTTTGTAAGAATTCTAATTGAGATAAAACAATGGAAGTACCAATCATTAAGGCAATGGATAAACTAAATTGGAAAACCACCAAGACTTTTCTTAAAGCAATACCCTTGTTTGAGTTTCTAAATATCCCTTTTAAAACTGTAGCAGGACTAAATTTTGATAGTAACCACGCTGGATAAGAACCTGCAAGTAGTCCGATTAAAATAGTAGCAACTAACAATATAGGCAGTATTTGCCAGCTAAATAAGATTTGGTAGTTTATAGGTTTGCCTATTAAATCTTGTAATATCGGGGCAAAAGCTACCACTAGAATTAAAGCGAGTAGTAGAGATAAAAAAGTCAATAAAATGTATTCAGTCAAAAACTGAACTGTTAAAGTAGTTTTTACAGCTCCAGCAACTTTTCTGATTCCTACCTCTTTAGCCCTTTCTAATGAACGAGAAGTAGAAAGATTGATAAAGTTAATACAAGCAATCAACAATATAAATAAAGCTATGGATGCAAAAATGTACAAGTTAGATAAACTCCCTGTGTCACCGGGTTGGCGACCAGCTTTTGAATGTAAGTAAGCATCAGTCATAGGTTCAAAGGCAATTACATAATGGGTTTGGTCCCAATTGCCTGTATATTTTTGTGTAAATTCATCTGCTTTTGCTTCAATGTTTGACAATTGTGATTTATCGTATAAGGTAAAGTAAGTGTAAAAATCTACATAACCCCAATTCGCGAAAATGCCAGGTCTATACTTACGAAAAGTGGACATAGATACCAATCCATCAAAAGTAAAGTGAGAATTGTCTGGAACATTTTCCATGACTCCAGACACCGTATAGGTGTCATTCTCATCCACAATAATGGTTTTGCCTAAGGGGTCTTCATTCCCAAAATATTTATTAGCAATGTCTTCCGTTAATACGATGTTATAAGGTTCATCTAGCGCAGTGAGTGGATCACCTTGAAGCATTTTCCAACTGAACATCTGAAAAGCGTTGGAGTCTGCAAATATCATGTTATCTTCTTGAAAAATCTTTTCTTTATATTGAAACAAGAAGTTGGCGGGGCTAGTAAACTGGAATATGCTTTCTACCTCAGGAAAATCTCTAGACATAGCTTCTGCAATAGGCGCATTCCCCCAAACTTGAAACTCTTCAGGTTGGGTTTCCATGTTCTTCTTTTCTATTGGTTTATAGGCATGCAATACCCGGTAAATATCATTTAATTTTGTGTGGTATTGATCGTAGGAGAGTTCAAACTGGATATAAAGTAAGATAAGCAGACAGCTAGCTATTCCTACCCCTAAGCCTGTAATATTGATAATAGAATACAATTTCTTTTTGGTAATATGGCGCCAAGCTATTTTAAAATTGATATGAAGCATATTTTGATAGATTAAAAATTGTATGAAATTGAAAGATTTAATATAGTCTGGTCTGAAATGTAAAAGCACTTGCCACCAAAAACTTCGGATTGCATGTTTAGGGTTTTGCTCATAGTGCATTTCAAAAATCTCGATCAAGTCCCCTTCGATTTCGTCGAGAAAGTCTTCTCGGCAAAACCAACGGAGAAATTTAAGTGCTTGCTTTGGAGGTTGAGCATTCATTAACCAAAAGAAATTTTAGGGATGGACAAATACATACTAGTTCTTAATGCATATTGATTGTCGAGTACTTGTTTGCCAAAAGCAGTAATTACATAGAATTTCTTTCGTCTGCCTCCTCTGTCATTGGTAATTCCACCATATCTTGATTGTATGAAGCCTTTTTCTTCCATTCGTTTAAGGGCTACATGAATGGCGCTAACATTAATTTTCTTTTGCAGTTTTTTTTCTAGACTCTCCATTATAGAAACCCCATATGCTTGATCGTGCTGTGCAGCTACAGTTAAAAGCACTAATTCTTCAAATTCTCCTAGTGAAGGTATTTTCATTATATTTATTTACTTAACAAAAGTAAAAGTAATAATTATATCTATATTTGTTAAGTAAATATACTAGGGGATAAGAATAGAGTTGTGAACGGTTATAATTGTAGGATAGGAGGTAAGTATAATAAACTTTGTTACTCAAGAAAATCAAAGTTGAAATATCAAGAAATATTTACTAATTGAGACCTAAGATCTAATGCTACACTATTAACTAAAATCTATTACTCTGAAAATATTTCTTCAAATCATCGCGATATCTACTACCCACAGGGATTTCAACATTATTTATTAAAACGCATTTACCATTGTACTGTCTAATTTTATTTAGCGGAACAATATATGATTTGTGGATCCTCATAAAATTATAAGCGCTTAAATCAACTTCAACTGATTTAAGTGTTTTAAGAACTAAACAATAATTATTGCCGGTAACAATTTTAGCATAATCTTTTAAACCTTGGATATAATCAATGTCATCTAAAAGTATTTTTATAAAATCGTCGCCATCCTTTACAAAAAAAGAAGATCCTTCATCAATAGTTGATTTACTGAGTCTTTCATAACGATTCAACGCTTTTGCAAACCGCTCAAAAGATATGGGTTTCAACAAATAATCAATTACTTCAAGATTAAAGCTTTCTACAGCATGTTCACTATAGGAAGTGGTCATTATAAACTTAGTAGGTTCTGCTGTTAGTTTAACCAACTCGATTCCTGAGATTTCGGGCATAGCGATATCTGTAAAAACAACATCAACTTGTTGGTTTCTTTTTAAATAATTAAAAGCTTCGACTGAATCGGTAAATGTTCCAACCACTTCAAAATTGGAGAAACGTTTTAGATAATGGGTAATCACATCTATAGCTAAAGGTTCATCATCTATTACTATAGTTTTATATGGGTTCATTTAGTCTAATGTTATTTTAAGTTTAGCTGTGAAAGAATTAGAGTCTCTGTGTAATGCCAAATCTGCATTTTTTTTATATAATAGATTTAAGCGCTGTTTTAAGTTGTCTAGCCCTTTTCCTTTTCTGTTGTTTTCTTGAAAATGTTGTTTTTTGGGCACACTATTTTTAACTGAAAAGTGTAGCTGTTTACCATTAAGATCGAATAAAACGGAAACAAAAGCATCTTTGGAATTCGTGTAGAAACCGTGCTTAAAAGCATTTTCTACTAAAGGGATCAAAATTAATGGTTCTATAAATTTATCAACCATTAGTACTTTATCACCTCTAAATTCGATGGCAGAATCTTCACCAAATCGCAATTTCTCTATATCTATATATTTTTCTATTAAATCTAACTCTTTGCCAATGGGTACTTTTCCTAACTCAGTATTGTCAGTTAAATAGCGCATCATTCCAGATAATTTTAAAATGTATTCAGAAACATCTTCATTCTTTTTTAAAGACAAGCTGTAAAGAGAATTAAAAGCATTATACAGAAAATGAGGTTGCATCTGATTTCTAAGCAATTGCACTTTAGCTGTATTCAGTTCATCTCTTAACTTTTTATACTTGTTGAAATCATCCAATTTATTTACGTAATACAATAGCAGATAAAACAACAATGTTAGTCCCAAAAAGCTGGTGAAATAATCGAAGGTGTCATCAAATAAAATGATGTTATCTGTTCTAATATCCTTTAGTACAGCCAAGGACAAAAGAATTAAAATAGACAAAAATGTATATCCAACTTTTTGCCATATAGCTTCTAAATGGATTACATAAAAATGAAGGATATAAACAACGCATACGGAAATAAAATTTTCCATTGCATCGCAAGTAATAAAAAAAAACCAATCACCAGGTAAAATATCAAAAGCTCTTTTTAACAAGTATATAGTTATAACGGATATTAATCCAAAATTGAAAGCTGATTTTATAGAATTTATGTTCTTTTCAGATAGGTATTTCATAAAGTAATTGCTACATATAGACCAAGTAAAGATAGATAAAATATAAGTAAATTCGATTGAGGAAAGTCTAGTGAGAGCTAAGGGATGTCTATGGTGAACTATAGTTGGTCGATATCATTTTTTTGGGGAATCACACTCAGATACATTTAGTAAAAACTTAAATTTAAAAAAATGAAATTCTATTTTTTACTACAACTTCTGTTTCTATTTACTTCCATTGGGTTTAGCCAAACTTTAAGTTTAAAAAAAGCCTCACCATTCACAGCAGTAAAATGGACAGATGAAGACCAACCTATTGTAAAATTTAATGATGAATGGCACACATTAATTAAGCTAGACAAGCATACCACTCAGGAGATTTTGGATTTTTGCAAAGAAGAATTTCAAGATAAATGGCAAAAGCGATTTTCGGAAGATTTGGTTGAAGTTTTAACAAAAATGGGTACTCCACCCAACCAACAGGTAGCGCTTATACTTGAAAAAGACTCAAAAGAAATGCAAGTTACGGGGACTTATTCTTTAGAAAACAGGCAGAAGGTATATCAATATAATCGGCAAGACAGACAAAAGAAGGAGCTTAAAAAGATTACGTCTTCTCAGGCCATGGAAGATATAGACCAGTTCTCCGAAATTCTGACAAACAAATCTTCATATATGCATTTAGCAGACTTCGATTTCCAAAGTGAAATTGATAAGCTCAGAGCAAGAATCTTTTCTAAATTAAAAGATAGTGTTGATATAAATTATCTCACATTCGAGTTGGCCAAAATAATGGCGGAGATAGGTGATCGGCATTCAAGTGTAAGAAATACATGGTTTGAAAAGGGGAACTATCCAACTTATGGTCTACAATTACCATTTACTATTGCACCACTCAATAGTAAAACAGTTGCTTTGCGAGCTATACCAAGTGATGGAAATTATGAATATTTTCACAAAGATTATCCCAATGTTAAATCAATCAATGGATTTCCTATTGATGTTTTTATCGATTCTATGGCATATAGATCTAGAAAAGCGCCGCAACAAGCCAAGTTGTCAAGAGGTGTTACAGAGGTACAGCGTTTTGGAAGCCTCTATTTTAAAAACAATTTGAAATTACCATCAAAAATAGAAATTGTATTTACCAATGGTGAATCAGAGAATAGAGAAATCGTCTCCTTGGTGAATAATAGATTGGATTATAAATCTAAAATAGAAGAGCGTATTTTCCAGAATCTTCTGGAAATGTCAAAAGGTTATTTTCAAAACCTCTCAAAATTACTCGAAGGAGATATTGGATATATTTCAATTCCACGAATGTATAGTTTTGATGATGTGCTTGGATTGGAAGCATATATTGATTCAGTTTTTAATAATTTCCAAAAGACCAAGGCGCTAATAGTTGATCTTCGATATAATCCTGGTGGAAGTAGAGATTTACTAAATAAGTTTGCGAGCTACATTATTCCAAAATCTCAATCTCCATGGATTGCCAATGTTGCCTATTTAAGAACTGACGAAGAAAGTATTCTTCACAATTCAATGTCTGCTCGATTTTTATATACTTATAACTCCGATAGATTCGATGATGCAGATAGAAAAGCAATAGACCTATTTTCTAAGAATTTTGCCACTGAAAAAGAATTCGATACTTTAAAATTTAGCAAACCCCACTATATGATTTTGAGAGGTGGTTCATCAAGCTACAAACAACCTGTTTATATACTTGTTAACGACCATAGCTTTAGTGCTGCTACCGTATTTACCAGTGCCTTTAAGGGTTTACCTAATGTTAAGATAGTTGGTGTAACTACAGATGGCTCTAGCGGAAATTCAGATAGAATCTATTTGAAAAACTCAAATATACGGGTTAGAATTTCAACGATGCTTTCCTTTCAAAGAAACGGCAAAACATTAGATGGCAACGGTACAGAACCAGATATATACTTACCAGAGGAAAGTACTCAACTATTAGAAGGTACTGATGATCAATTACAAAGAGTATTGGAATTGATTAATAATCTTTAGGTTTATTGGAGCGAGTGAATCCAGATTTCTTATGATAAGTATCTCAAAGCTTACTAAAATCTACTGGATTCACCCACTATAAATTTTTATTAAACCTACTTATTAACTTCTGGATTAAAGAAAGATAATACAATAAATAAAGGATATAAAAAGCTAATAACTATTTCAACTTTAGATTATCTAAAAAATCAATGATATCAGCCGAACCTGCTAATGATTCAGTAATTGTTCCTTTTTCATTTACTAGGTATAAAATGGGATAACCCGATATTCCGTAGTCGGTTTCAATATCTTTGCGGTCTGCAATTATAGGATATTCTACTTCATATCTTTCAAAGTATTTTATAGTTCTTTCTTTAGAGTTGGACCCTAGAAAATTGATTAGTTGGGTATCGTTTCCTAATTTAAAATCAGCTTGGCTTATGTGATCTGTTACCTTTTTGGAGTATCCGCAATTGGTATCAGAAAAGAGTAAAATTGTGTTATGCCCAAAATGTTCCTTTAATGATATTTCTTTATCATTAATATCCTTTCCATCAAAAAATGGAGCCTTTGTCCATTTTTCCAAATTTGGTTAATTTCTTTAATATTGGAAATATCATCTAAAGGACTTGCATTAAGAACAACAAAATTTGCTCTGCTGCCTACCTTCAAATCTCCTATAGGTAAATTAAAGGCCGTAGCAGCATTTCCGGTGGCGGCTTTTAATATTTCTAGATTTGACAAACCTGATAACTTATAAAGATCGAGTTCAAGAAAGTAATCATCTTCGAAATTCATTTGACCTTCTTGTGCATCGGTTCCAGCTACAATCAAAATTCCATTTTCATGGTATTTCTTAATTATTTCAGCTCTTTGCTCAGCATCCAATAAGTTTTCATTTACCCATTCAGTAATAAAAGGTGGTACTCCGTCCATTGATTTTAATGAGATGCCTCCAGTGGTAACAATGAATGCTCCACTTTCTTTTAACTTTTGGTAATACTCTTCGGGAACAGGCAGTTCATCCTTGAAATCTATCATATGAACAAATCCATCTGGTTTGTACTTAGCTAGTTCGATTATTTCTTCAACGGTAGTTGCATGAATCACTGCCTTATAGTTTTTGCTATGTGTGTATTGAATTATTTGCCCTATAGCTTCATAGCTTAAAGAAGGTGGAGCAGGATCCCCCAACCATCCTCGATTTACATGAATTAATTTAATATAATCGGCTCCATTTGAAATACGATTATCTACCCAGGTTGGTACAGATATGGAGTCGTTGATTGTTTCCATTTCGGGGCTAAACTGGGTTGGATGACCACCAGGTACAGTTGCGGCATGGCCAGAACCATATAACAAAGAATAACCATTGGAATCTCGTGACCATATTTTCCATTCTTGCTCTCGGGCTTCCAATCCGGTATGCATGTTCAATAGATACATAATTCCTCTTTTGTAACCCTGCTTAAGTTGTTCAATCGATGAGGCATGTACATGAGCATTTACTAAGCCTGGAATTATAAACTTGCCTGAATCATCTATAGTCGAGTCTCCAATTATTTGCTCTGAGGTTATTACAGCAATTGTATCTTTATTAATGGCTATATTGACAATGCCAAGGTTATTATAACCATCAAAAAGATTAGCGTTTTGAATAACAAGATCGTATGTTGGTTTTTCACCACAACTAACAATCAATAAGGTCAAAATGAGTGTTACCAAGTGCTTATTCATAGATTAGATTTATGCGCTCTAACTAGGAGGTATATGTATTTCACTTACCTGTTTTATGTAATTAATTCTCTAAGTGTAGTATCGGATATTAAATACTCAATAAAAATAACCAAAATATAGGGTATTAGCGAATTAAGATAAAAACACATAATATTATTGACTTATGAAATATTTAACGCTTAATGTATGAGTAGTGGAAGATAATGTAGTATTTTCCTGTTAAACTGTCAAGATTTTGATCGGACTATAAACCTTGATAGTTATCTTATAAACTGCCTCCATTACCTATGCAAGGAGTTGCGCTTAGTGTTTAAATGTCATCTTTAAAAGGTAATATCAAAAATGATATTTGAACAATAAAAACCTGATTTCTCAATTACCATTCTCGAAGAAATATTATCGAATGTAGTTGAACAAATTGGCTTTCTACCAGCTTTCAATACCCTATTTACCTGCATTTTCATGATTTGTGTAGCAATTCCTTTGCCTTGAAAATCGCGATTTACGATAATACCTAAGTCTGCTATTTCTGGTTGAGAATCGCTAATTCTACATTCACTTGTTGCTACTATAACCTCAGACTCTTTGAGCTTAAAAATTTCTTTTTTGGTTACAAGATTTTGGGTATAACCAAACGTATCATCAAAACCAATCTGCTCTTTAAGGAATAACTTTACCGAAGGAATGTCATCAGTAGTGACTAATTCTATATTTAAGTTACTACTTACTTCCATCTCTTTGTTCAAATGCTCAAAACAAAATGTATTTGTTCTTACAGATTTTGATTGAAATAGACATGCATTAAATGCGATAGGTTCATTTGAACTTAAACTTGCAGATTTAACCAACTCTGCTTTAATTAATTCCTTAATTGTTTTGCTCATCAAAAACAGATAGGTTTTAGTAATATATATTTGAGTCAAACAGTCTTTCTCGTTAATACAACAGTACCCAATAATGTTATTTTTATCCTTAATAAGATAATGTTGAGAAGAGCCGATATAAAGTTGTTCCCACATTGCATCAATAGGCGCAGCTAAAGAAAGGTATAATTGAGACCTTAATTTGTTAATCGTTTCAGTTATATCTGTTTTTATAAAATTCATTGCTTTGAATATTTTTTTATTATAAGGTCTTTAATTTGTTCTAGAGGAAACTCTTCATAAATCCCCAAATAGTTTAATGCTATTCCATCTAATTCTGCGATGAACATGTGGCTATTGATCAGAGAATTATTGGCATCTATTTTATCGAAAATCTCTTTGGTTTTTTTTAATATAAATGTTGATCTTTCTTTTATTAGGTCATCCAACACTATTCGCGTTTTGGGCTGAACTATAACATTCATATTAAAATGAAAGAATAGCTTATCTGATTCTAGTTGAGAAAAGAATGACTCCAATAATTCAGCAAGTTGTTCATTAGGATTTTGATTTTTGTTATCAATGGCATTTATCTCAACGATTAGCTTGGTTGTTTTCGAGAAAATCTCTCTTAATAGTCCATCTTTAGACTTAAAATGATGCGAGATTAATCCTTTGGAAACATTTGCCTTTTCGCATACTACCGATAGTGGTGTATTCTCGTATCCTCTCTCGGAGAATAGCTTTGTTGCTATCTCAATTATTTGTTCTCTTTTATCCATACAAAAACGTAAATATATGCACTGACCGAACGTGCAGTTATCACAAATGTAAAGATATTTTTAACATTTTCTAGAAAATTATTTTAAAACAGAAAATTTATGAGGTGAGGAGGTCCTTTTTTATTGAGTCAAATGGCGATTATAAACAGTCGTTTTAATGCTGTCATAGTAGGGGGAGGGGAAGGGCAAACGCATATAAATGAAAAAGTTTTATCTTTCCAATAAATACTATTTTTCATATGCCTACTCCGAGCAGTCACCTATCGTCTTTATTACCAAAGCTATCTAATATTGAAGATTTCCGCATGGAACGCAACCAATTATATCCACTTAACGAAATACTATTTCTTACAGTTAGTGCGGTAATAAGTGGATGTAGATATTGGGAAGAGATAGCCGATTTTGGAGAGGAAAAATTAACATGGCTTCGTAAATATCTACCCTTTTTGCAGGGAACACCTTCGCATGACACCCTTAATCGTGTATTTTCTCATTTAGATTATACATCATTTGAGCACTGCTTTATCGACTGGGTTACAGAAGGTTTACTACTAAAAGAAGGAACAGTTATCAACTTCGATGGAAAAAAACTATCCCGTAGTGCTACTAAGAAAGAACAGCAACTACCTGGTAATCAAGGAGGTAAAGGTGCAGTACATTTAGTAGAGGCTTGGTGTAGTGAACTACAAATATGTTTAGGACAATATTATACAGATGATAAATCTAACGAGATAGTCAGTATCCCTGCTTTAATAGATTTGCTAGAGTTAAAGGGAACAGTTATCACCATTGATGCGATTGGATGCCAAAAAAAGATTACAGAGAAGATAGTTAAACAGGAAGCAGATTACGTGATAGGCTTAAAAGCTAATCAAAAGAAGTTACTTCATAAAGTGGAATCCTGTTTTGGTCACTCTGAGTTGAAAGCTGTGGATAGTTGGGATAAAGGACATGGACGGATAGAATGCCGTTCGTGTCGAGTATTACCTGCTCATCTTATAGGAGAAGAGTGCTTACAAGGTTGGACAGGATTAAGTACTATTATCGAAATATCCTCTTATAGAGAAGTAGTAGCTTCAGGTAAAGTAAGTCGTGAGCATAGATATTACATGAGTAGTTTACAGGGTACACCTGAACGGTTTAATCAAATTATTAGAGGACATTGGACGATAGAAAATCAATTACATTGGTCACTAGATGTACAATTTGGTGAAGATTTTAGTACCAAGAGAAAGGATAATGCTGCACGAAACTTTGGTGCTGTTCTCAGAATTGCTACCAGTTTGTTAAAATCTAATAAAGATACAGTTAGTCTCAATAGAAAAATGCTCAAAGCAGCTCGCTCTGATGAGTATAGAGAAACCATTATTAGATTATAATTTATATGCGTTTGCCCTTAGGGTGAGGGGTGAGGGGTAATCTAAATATTCAGCTAGATCAATCATTGGAGGTAATTCGTTTACATCTTATTTTCATAATTTGTCTTTTAGTTTGCCAAACTAATACAAACATTTTATTTTACATTCTACAAATAATTCTATTGGGAGTCAACATTATTATTTTCTAAATAACTGTTCAAACATTTCCTTTTACCTAATACTTAAAACAATTGTTAATAAACTTAACGATAACCCAACTACTACGCTGCTATCTCGTATGCTATGTTATGTGTGCGAGGATTTAAGTATTTTTTTAACTGTCGTACATTCTTGATTGATACCACTACATTCCTCAATTAGCTTGAAAAATTTCATTTTTTAAACTATAAGTTTATGTTCATTACGTTTATCTTTTCACTGCAAAACTTTTGGAAACAACTAGTAAAACACATTGTTTATAATCATTATCAAGCAGTAATTCATGGCTTGTTATTTTGTTTAAGTTTTACCTGCCAAGCACAACTTACAGCTCAATGGGCTACCATGTCGGGAGGGCGTGGAAACGAAATTAATCAAACTATAGCAGTTGATATGGAAGGCAATGTATATGCAACCGGCATATGTAGTGGTAATTCTACAGATTATCTAGATTTTGGCAATGGAATAGATGTACACCAACCTGGAGCCTATCTGGTAAAATACAATACGGATGGAGTCCCACAATGGGCAAGAACTCTAGGAAGTTCAACTGAAGGATATGGTGTTGCTACTGATGCAGCAGGTAATGTATATGTTTGTGGAATATTTAACAAACCTGCAATAAAACTTGGCATAGCAGCAAATGTGCAGCACAGTGGTGATGGAGATGATGATATTTTTTTAATTAAGTTTGATACAAATGGAAATGCCTTGTGGGGTAAAGTAGTAAGGAGTTCAGAAGTATTAGATGATGAATTTAAAAATAATTTACGGTTAGTAGTTAATGATGTAGGAGATGTACATCTAGCGGGTATTTTTAAGCGATTCTATTATGCGATAATTAAAGATGATTATCATATTTTAACCTATAATGGAGTGCAGCCAGTAAAGGTAAAATATAATGGATTACAAGATATTTTTGTCCTTAAATACGATACAGACGGAGAATATCAATGGGCTAAATCTATAGGTGGTGCTAAAAATGATCAAGTTAAAGGGATAGCTTTAGATACAGAAGATAATATTTATCTAACAGCTTATTCAGAAAGTATTTCTATGCAATATAACAATGCACCAAACGCAATTATTTCTACTTTAAAAAAAGCTGCAGACTTTCCCATAGTTATCGAAACAAAAGGCAATACCTATTTGATAAAACTAGATGCAAATGGAGGGAAAATTATGGAGAAAAACTTCAATGTAAATTATAATGAGAGAAAAAGAATATCTTTAGCGGTTGATGGGGATCAGAATATTTATATGGCGGGAAGTGGATTTTCTGGTAATATAAATTTTGGTGAAGATTTAATGGGAAATAATATAGAGCTTACAAGTTTATATGAAAGTGATACTTATTTGGTGAAATATTCTGATATAGGTAAGCCAATTTGGGCATCTAATATAACAAATGCAGGACATGTAACAACTTCAATAGCTGTTGATGCGATTGGCTATTTATATTTAACTGGATTTTTTTATACCGAAGAAAGTGGTGAATTTAGCTTAGATTTTGGTAATGATATTTATGCTTCTCTTGAATTGCAATCAAATCCTTATGAAGAGCAGTCGTTTTTGGTACAATATAATACAGATGGACAGGCCTTATGGGCAAATGCTTATGGAAGACCCCATTATTTCGATTATGATATAGGAACAGATATAGAAGTAGACCACGAAAATAATATTTACTTAGTTGGTTATGCTAGAATGAGTGATGGAGATGCGATAGATTTTGGAGATGGTGTATTAGGGGCTCCTGATTATATCGATCCAGACGTTGGAGGTGAACAAGATATGTTTTTGGTAAAGTTTACCAATATATATGCTGCTAATTATAACCAATATCCTTTTGGTAATGATTATGAGATTCTGACTGATGTTGGAGTCCATCCGATAACTGAACTAAATAAAACTGAAAGTAATGGATTACTTGAAAAAGGATTGACATTGTATAATGTTGGCGATAAAATCAAGTATAATTTTGAGATCGAAGCAAATGGATTATTTCAAATAAGAGCAAGACTACGTTCAGGTGATGTTAATGATCAAGCTTCTTTTTGGCCTGACGGATATGCCTTTGAAGTAGATAATAGTGATTTAGCCTTTTCTGGTGTGATGGAAAGTCCTGAACATTATCCTTCTTTTATAGGTAATTCGTGGTTTGGGATTATGGAGTCAGAATCAATCTATTTAGAGGCAGGTACTCATGAATTATCAGTAGAAGCTATGCAAGCTTGGGCTGCATTAGATTATTTCGAGATTGTACCTGTAGAAATTGAAACTACTATTGCTTATCGTAAAAGTCCAACGAATATAGAAGTATATCCTAATCCAATACTTGCGGGTGAAAGTACAATCACACTTAAGTCTGAATTTAATGTGAAAGATGTCCAAATTCTATCGATGGAAGGAAATGATATTTCTAAAGAAGTAAGTACTATTGAAATTTTTTCTGATACTGTTGAAATCCATATAAAATATACGGGGCTTTACTTTGCAAGAATATTTTTAGATAATGGAGAATCGATTACCAAGCGGCTTCTAGTTAGATAGATTTCTTTCTTTACCAAGAAATTATAGAACCATCTCTAAAGATTTACTTATCTGATGGGATGGTTTTAAAATTAAGAATTTCTTTTTTTATGAGCATTTACAAAAACATATAATTGGTTATTTATTGAAAGATTGTTATTAACCAAAGTGTATTTAAACACTATACCTAAGAACAACACCTTAGGTATAGTGTTTAAAAATAGTATTTTAATTAACTTCCACAGTTCCACCACAAGATTGGTTGGCACTATAAAATTTAATCCTTTTAGCATTTGTATTACCTTCAAAACTATAATACAAATCCTCTTTGCAATCCATAGTAGTACTACCAGATGGACTAATTGAACTAAAGCTTCCAGCTACAGAACCTGCAGAAATATAAATTGTCGATTTCGTGTTGTTTTTAACTTGTACTTTAGATTTCGCTGCTGCCTCATCTGCCATTCTATTATTGGCAAGAATTCTTTTGTATTCTTCAGAATTTCGCCAATCTATTGTCTGTTGGGTAATGCTCTTGCTCATTAACTCTGCCTTTTCCTTTTGATTATTCATAAAGCTTTTATTAACAGGATCTTTTATCCATTTAGCATATACCTCATTTTGCTTCTTACTTGCAGCATCTAAATACGCCTGTAATTTTTCTTGAGGTTGAAGCTCAGCCATCTTTTTTGGAGATTTGGTATTTAGCTTCATCATTCTGAGCATGGTCATAGGTTTTTCTTCAAATTCAAGTACTGCTTGTAAATCATAATTGTCTTTATCTTGCCAATTACTTATAATGTAGATACGACCATCTAAGAAAACCAGCCTGTTTCCATCTGCATGCCTGTTTACTCGTTGTACATAGCCAAGTTCTTCTTGCATCTCTTTATTACCCTCGTAAAATCTTTCAATATAAGTAACAGGAAAAGCTTCATTGTCGGGTAAAAACATTAGAGTGGTTTGGCTATCACGTCTTTCTGGATTACCTCCCCTAATAAAATAGACTTCTTTATGCACTCCGGGTTGTATTTTGTAATCTTCTTTGGCTTTTATAACATAATCAAGGTTTTCCATACCACCCTTGTAATTGCCGTTTTCTTTATGGGTAAGATAGGCAGTATAGTTTCCTTCTTTTATTGTATTGAGTTCTTCTGTCTGACTTTTAATGTCCTGTGCTTTAATTAGATTACACACAAAACAAAATATTACTAAAATGTATGTTTTTGTTTTCATATAAATGGAAATTATTAATATTGAAGTTTTAGATAAGAGTTAGGTTTTTTTCAAATCCTAGCGTAATTCATACATAGACTACTTATTCGGGAAAGCTAATTTTTCTTATGGTTTTGTTTGTGGTGAGATATAAGTTATAACCTGTATTGTCTATTTGTACGCCATGGACTGCTGAAAAACTAGCAACGCTTGCATCACCATCACTTTCTACATAGCCTCCTCCTGCAATAGTGGTAACTTCTCCTGTAGCAGATACTTTTTTTAATTTACGGTTCATCATATCTGTTAGGTAGATATTATCCTGTTGATCAATTGTTAATTGGTATGGATAGTTAAATTGTGCATTGGTACCATTGCCATCCAAATCTCCTTGTGTGCTACCAGCAATAGTAGTTACTACACCGGATGGCGTTATTTTACGAATCTTATGGTTTCCATAGTCTACTACAATTAAGTCTCCATTAGAATCAAAATCTATATCTGTAGGTTGAGTAAAAGAAGCGTTAATTCCGGTACCATCGTTATCACCTGACGAGCCTCCACCAGCAAATGTGCTTACCACTCCAGAAGGAGTAATTTTACGAATCTTGTTATTATCTCTATCGGCTACATATAAATCACCATTAGCAGCCAATGCCATTCCTGATGGATTAAAGAATTGTGCAATAGAAGAAGTTCCGTCCGCAAAACCAGCCTTACCTCTCTGTCCTGCAAAAATGGTAATGTCATAACCGTTTAGTGTAGTTTTTGGAGTAAGCTTGAAGATAACTTCTTGAACCCAATCTGAAACATAATAATTTCCATCGTTATCTTGAATTACATCCTGAGGGTTTTTAATTAATGAACCCATAGCTCCTGCATGGAAAGAAGCCTCTCCTGAAAGAGTAACAGTACGGGTCATTTGATTTTCTCTATCTGCAACTATTAAATCACCATTATTATTCAGAATTAGACCCTGTGGCATAAAGAACTTTGCCCCAGCTCCTTTTCCATTTAGATAGCCACTAGTACTACCTGCCAACGTGGATACCATAATCCCTGTAAGAGGTATGTCGTCTACATCGGTAACGTTTATGGTAATATCTAATTCATCAGTAGCACCTTCTGTATCAGTTACAACTACTGTGAGTGTATGCGAAGTCTTTGTCTCAAAATCCAACGATTTTCCTGACTGTAACTCTAACCTTCCACTTGCTTTTATTTCAAATAAATCGTCAGTGTCATTTTTCAAACTAAAAGACAACTGGTCGCCATCCTCATCGGTTGCTGTAAAATTGCCGATGTCTTCGGTTTCTCCAGTATCTTCTGGAGCAGTAAGGGTTGTAATTAAGTTACTATCAAAAGTTGGCGCATCATTTACATCTGTAATAGTTATGGTTATTGTTCCTCTTTTACTTAATTTTCCGTCACCCACGGTAACATCAACAGTATAACTATCCTTTTTTTCATAGTTTAGTACGCCTTGATGGTCATTTATGTCGATAGTCTTGATTTGATTTCCAGATAATTTAAAAGTAGAAAGGGCAGGGTTGGTCTCTTGTCCACTTGACCAAAAATAAACTAAATCATCGCCATCAGGGTCAGAGGCTATCACCGTTCCAACAGTACTACCCAAAGGACTATTTTCGGCAATAGTGAAAGATTGGGCATCGATTACAGGTTTCCCATTTTCTGCTACATCTTGTACATTAACAGTAATGTTTGCCGCCGTTGAAAGTTCTCCATCACTTACCTCAACAATTAAATCATGCTTGGTTTTTTTCTCATAATCCAATTGTTTACCATCAACTAATTTTAGTTCGCCATTCTTATTTATTTCAAACAAGATGTCGTCAAGCGATAACTGACCTGATCCTGTACCAGCTGACAAGGATTGGGAACTGTTTTGTGTAATTTCAAAATTTGATATGTCATCATCAATATCATCGGCAACAAGTTTACCGATTATAACAGAATCTGCTATATCCTCAGACGCATCAAAACTTTGGTCTTTTATCGTTGGAGCATTGTTAATTTGTGGTTCAGGCTCATCATCTTTTTGACAAGAGAAGAATAGTGTTAAGCCTAAGCTAAATAAAGCGATTGACTTAATAATTGGCTTTTTCATTATTTTGTAATTAAAGTTAACATATGCACCCAATGAGATGCCTATCAATTTTCTGACAAAATAACAGCGGCAAATTGGCTAAATTTCAGATTCTTATTTACCATTTCGGTAAGCAAGGAATACAAAATCAGACAGAAGCAAAAAGGCCATTTTATTAAGTGTATATAACTGATTTACAGTGACTTAAAACTTATTGTAATAAGGCATTTTCCATTTCAGCCATTCCACATTAGAAACCGGACGCTTACGATAACTTGTTAATCGTCTTGTATAGCTCTACCAAATCTTTCTTTATATAATTGATTCAAATAGATACCATTGCTTAGACCAACAGAAAGCGCTAACTCTTGCAGAGAAGTAAATTTATTATTCTCAACAATTTCTCTCACATGCAATAACTTTAACTCACGAATGAATTGGATTGGACTTAGTCCAGTTTCCTTTTTTAAATTTCGGTGAAGCGTTCTTTCAGAAACTTTTAATTCATCTGACAATTGAGCCACACCAAAATATGCATTGTGTATATTTTTTAATACTAATGCTTTGGATTCAATTACAAGTTTATTTTCTTGATCAAGAGGTTCGGTTGTGTCTGTCTTTTTACGATATTGCTGTGCGGAAGTATAGTTTCTAATGCAATTGTTCAACCTCAATAATAACTCTTCTTCCATAAAGGGTTTATTTAGGTAATCATCAACACCAAGTCTTAGCATCTTTAGTTTACTTTTTACATCCAACCTTGCAGTAATCATAATAATAGGTAACCTATCACCTTTTTCTTTTAAAATTTTCACAAACTCTTCTCCATCCATTTCTGGCATCATAAAGTCGGTTATTATAGCATCAATAGGTGTATTATTATTTAGGACGGCAAGAGCTTCATTTCCATTACTTGATTCGATTATGGTATATTCATTTAAAATTGTTTTTAGATAATATCTCATTTCGGTATTATCTTCTACTAACAATATGGTTTTATCTTTAATAGTTGGAGATTTCTTTAAAGGAAGAGTAACTACTTCAAGTGGTTCAGGTATATTTTGGATAGGATTTACTTTGTTAAAGTCCATTTGAACTACCAAACCGTTTGGGGTATTTGGGTAAGCTTTCACTTTACCACCATGTAGCTTTATGATTTCTTGAACAAAAGCCAATCCAATGCCACTACCATTCGCTTTGTTAATATGATTATGAGATTGATAGAATCGCTCAAAAATGGAAGTTAATTCATCTAATGGTACCCCAATACCATTATCTGTAACAATAAGGGAGACCAAACTGTCCTCCATGTTTACTTTGATATCCACCTGACCACCCTTTTCGGTATATTTAAATGCGTTTGAAAGAACATTACTTAACACTCTTTCCAAATAGATAACATCAGCCTCTACCATTAGATCACGATGAAATAGACTCAAACTTAAATTGATGCCTTTTTCTTCAAACAACGGTTGAAATTCGAGAAATCCTTTTTGGGCAATTTGATTAACAGATATGTTTTTTTTGTCCAATACTAATGTTTCGGCTTCCATTTTAGCAATGTCTCTTATATTATATAGAAGACCTTCCAGCTTGTCTATTTGATAGTTTAATTTGTGAATTTCTGGGAAATGTTCTTTTCTCCTATCCATTTTTTTTGCTAATAAACCAGCTTGCCCTTTAATAAGGGTTATTGGGGTGCCCATCTCATGGGCAATATTTACAAAAAAGTGATTTTGAAAATTATTTAGTGATTGCAATTCTTTGTTTTTCACGTCCAGAATTTGCTTCATCTGTTGGTTTTTTAAAAGCTGTTTTGCCAATTTTTTCTCATTTCGCTCATTTACGTTTTTAAAAAAGTTGATAATTAGGAAAATACCTGCGAACAGAAACAGCACATTCAAATAACCAAAATACTGTTCAGGATAAATATTTAGATAATAATTGGGAACGTAAAAGGCAATGATAGACAAAATGAGTAAACCATAATGAATGTATCTTTTGTCAAAGAAAAATAATGAGAATAGTGGTATAACTAAATACTGATATTCTCCATAATATCCTTTAAATGCGTAATTGCAATGAAAGAAAAGATTAGAGAAAACCGTAACAGTAAATAGAATTCTAGAAAACTTGAAATATCCTAATCGTTGGAGGTAAATAATCGAACCGAAGAAAATGCCCTCAAGGATTAAGGTTATTAATTTAGCCTGATCTAGGCTATTGGTATAATAGTCAAAATAAAGGAAGAAAATGGCGTGTATTAAAGCAACATATGCTGTTACATTAAGTACTTTTATTCTTTTTATTTCTTTAGAAGAAAGTCCCTTTTTTACTCCAACCAAAATCATCTTCTTAACTATTGACTCCATTGATAAATAACAATTTTTATTTAATTACAAGGGGCAAAGATAAGCCTATGTTTGATATAACCGGATTTACCATTTAAGCCAATACTTTTAGATATCAGTCAAAAATGAACTAATGCGTACTAAATAAATACTGGAGATCATCGGCTTGAGCGTGGAACCTGTTTTTTTAAAAGAAATAAGGAATTAACAGATCAAAATGAATGGACATTTAATTGGGATATTGACACAGTAAAAAATGTGGGGCACAACTATGAGAAAATGTCTATAAATGCAATTAATTGGATGAAAACAAACCCGAATATTGGCTGGTAAGCATTTAGGTGAAAGTTATAAGGCACTATAGACATCAAACAAAAGTTGATATCGAGCTGAAAAGTTAGGTAGTAAATTACCAACTGCTCATTTAGACTAGTTGTGCTTCTAGAGAATTTTGCTTCGGTATTTAGATTTTCAGCAAATTGAAAATGCTGTTGCGGGGTTTGATTTGTTTCATTACATTAGTACTGCTTAAAAAGGATATGGACACATCGCATATCTGATAGTTAAAGACCATTGGGTAAACCATAAAATATGAATATAAAACCTCTTATTCTAACACTAATAATTTTTGCATGTTCATCTAATAACAAACAAAACACACTCGTAAAAGAAGAGCCTGAGTTGAAGACTGAACAAAGTAGTGAACTAGGAATAAACAATGATCTCAAAAGCACCAACACAGAACCCAATGACTGGGAAGCGCACCAAGATTCTTTAAGAATAGAACTTGTAAAATCTAAATCCAACAATTTTTTAATAGGTAGTTTTTTGGAGGAATTATACATCAGGAATTTGGTTTCAGTTTCATCTGCATATAATTATTGATCTTGACCACCCCCAATTATCAAGCAGACCACTAGCAATTATGATATTGACCACCCCTTTAGCGCTTTGAGAGCGGTGGTCAAAAAAGCTATAATTATCAAACTGACCACTCAATATCAGGGTGGTCAAGATGATAATAATTATGATGCTGACCACCCCATTATCCCCGTCCTTCCGTGCTTTGTTTGCGGTAGCAACCAAACTACCGCAAGATATGGCAGGAAAGATATTGAACATGAACAAGTTAAAACAGATCATCAGGTTACGGGAACAGGGCATGGGTATCCAGACGATATCCAAGGGTCTTGGTGTCTCCCGTAACACGATAAAAAAATACCTGGCCCTGATCAAGGGCTCTGGCCATGATACAAAGACACTACTGGAGAAAGATGAGGTTGAACTGGAGGCCCTACTGGTATCCCCTCCACCAGATGAAGAAGAGCGTAAGCTCAATCTGGAAGCGATGAGACCCTATATCGAGAAGGAACTTCCCAGGACCGGAGTGAGCCGCTGGCTGCTCTGGACGGAATATATGCAGAAAAACCCCGGTGGTTACAGCTACTCCCATTTCTGCAACCACATCCGAAGTTGGAAGGCAGGCAAGGATGCCACCATGCACCTGGAACATTCCCCTGGTGACAAGATGTTCATCGACTTCACGGGGAAGAAGCTACACTGGGTGGACAGGGAAACGGGGGAACTGCACGAGGTAGAGGTCTATGTGGCCATACTTGGCTATAGCCAGTTGACCTTTGTCAAAGCGGTCCCCTCACAAAAAAAGGAAGACTTCATCGGTGCCACACAGGATGCCCTCCATTATTTCGGTGGTGTACCACGGTTACTCGTACCTGATAATCTCAAGGCAGCCGTACACAAAGCCAGTAAATATGAGGCAGACCTCAATACTGACTTTGCCGATATGGCCAACCACTATGGTACGGCCGTACTCCCGACAAGGAGTTACCGCCCACGTGACAAGGCATTGGTGGAGAACGCCGTCCGTATTGCCTATTCCCGCATCTATGCCCCATTGCGTGACAACACCTTCCATTCCCTACAGGAACTCAATTTGGCCATATCACAGCTCTTGGAACAGCACAATGATATGCACTTCCAAAAAGAGGCCATCAGCCGAAGGGAAAGGTTCAAAAAAGAGGAGAAGGAAAAACTGGGGCCACTGCCGATATCCCGTTATGAGTTGAAGCTTTTCAAGTACTGCACCGTGATGAAGAACGCCCATGTATCCCTGTTGGAGGACAAGCATTACTATAGTGTACCCTATCGCTTCATCGCCAAGAAGGTCAAACTGGTGTACTCCGCTTCCCAGGTCTCGGTCTACTATAAAGGGGAACGTATCGCCTTCCATCGTAGGGATATGCGTTGCCATGTCTACACCACCGTCAAGGAGCATATGCCCTCCACCCATCGCTTTGTATCTGAATGGAACCCACAAAAGTTCCTTTCATGGGCAGCGGGCATCCACCCCGATGTCAAGGATTTTATAACGGCTGTGATGGAAAGGAAACGCCATCCAGAGCAGGCCTACCGCAGCTGTGTGGGCATCCTGTCATTTGATAAAAAAGTGGGCAGGGAACGGTTCCTTGCAGCCATAAGACGGGCTGCCGACTTTGGTGCCTATGATTACAGGACCGTGGACCGTATCCTGAAAAGTGGACTGGAAAAATTGCCCAAGGAAAACAATGGACAGCAAACACTGCCCTTCCATGATAATATCAGGGGCAGCAAAGATTACAGATAACTATTTTTTAACCCTAAATAATAAATGAACATGGATACTACGGTATTGAAAAAATTGTCGCAGATGCGCTTTTATGGCATGCAACATGCCTACAAAGCACTACTGGAAAACGGTAAACAGGATGCATTGACCAATGATGAGATGATCGCTCTATTGGTACAGGCCGAATGGGAGGACAGGGAGAACCGCAAGATAGGGCGCTATCTAAAGTCTGCCAAGTTCCGTTATCCGGCCAGTGTGGAGGAACTCGACCTCACTGCACAACGTGGCCTTGACAGGACATTGATGTTGCGCCTTGCCGACTGCACTTTCGTTCAACGGAAGGAAAATGTACTCATTACAGGACCTACCGGGGCAGGTAAAAGTTACATCGCCTCTGCATTGGGGCATCAGGCCTGTATGTCAGGCCACAGGGCACTGTATTTCAATGCACAGAAGATGTTCCCCCAACTCAATATGTCCAAGGCAGATGGCACCTATCTCAAGCAGTTGGCCAGGATAGAAAAACATGAACTGCTTATCATAGACGATTTTGGCTTACAGCCCCTAGATGCCAACTCAAGGATGATGCTATTGGAGGTCCTAGAAGATAGGCATGGAGTGAAATCTACCATTATGGCCTCTCAGTTGCCAGTGGCAAGTTGGTATGATGTCATAGGGGATAGCACGATTGCGGACGCTATTTTAGATAGATTGCTCAATTCTTCCCATAGGATAGAACTCAAGGGGGAATCCATGAGGAAGGTCAAAGTAAAATGATTTGGTTACATTTGTAGGAACAGCCATCAAAAAGTATGGATAGGTACAGGGAAAAGTAAGGGGTGGTCAAGATGATAATTCCGGTGGTCAGCATCATAATTATATGCATCATCTAATGAACTTACGTTTAACCTTCCATTTGATTTACACGGATTTGATTGTGGTGCATCAGATTGCTATTCAACAGATTTAAGCTTTAGTTTTCCACATAACAATGAGCTTGAGTTTCCCAATGAACTTAGTTTTACAATTCATGAGCATGGTTGTAAGGAGCCTGAATTTAGAAAAGAAGGAACATATGAACTTGTAGAACAAGAGAAAAACTATGTGAACTACTATTCAACCGAACATAAAAGTAATTTGGTAATTATTGGAGACGACGTAGATGCTTCTGCACCATATCGGTCTACCACAATGACTTCAAGAGAATATGAAAGGTTTATAAAGAATTGAAGGATGTTTTAAAAAATAATAAAATCCCTATAACTTGATAAAAGAATATGAAAGAGAGCTTTCAGAAGCGGATAAGAAAGTATTAAGGAAAGAAATTGAAGTAACTCAATCATTCTTTCCTAAAACAAAAAAGTCTGTCCTGATTAAGATTTTTATTTTGATCGGATTTGTGGTTGCCATTTACACTTTCCCAAGCTTATGGTTAATTATTCCATTATCTATTGTGTCTTTTTTCATGGTATGGATTCTAATATCGGAAGTCAAGGATTTAATTTATTTGCCAGGATTTCTCAAAGAAAAAGAAGCGATAATTGAAACTGGAATTACTTTAGTTCGAGAAATAAATATTGATCGATATATCAAAATTAAGAGCTACAATGACGAAGGAGATCATTATATCATTGAATGCGAAGGAAAATTGATAATGATCGGTGGACAGGAATTCGATGGAGTACGAAAACTTACTAACAAAATTGAGTATATAGACTTGTTGGATTCAAGCCAGACAAGATATTACAATACTAGAGTTGTTAAACATGGCAAAAAACTTCAACCTTATTATGTATTTACAGGTAAGCTTCCAGAAGATTTAATGAATTCACAGTTTTGGGATAACTTAACAGAACAAGAACCATTCGATGGAAAACTTGAGGATTTGGATCAATACATGAAAAAATAAAAGATACTAACTTACCACATAAATAAAGATAAATGAATGAGAGAGCTTGGATTGCCTTTTTAATCTTTTTAGTGATATCTGTCCTTAATGGATATTTACCATATAAAAATGGAAAAAAGAAACAAGGCATACTCATTGGCGGGTTTTTGGCAGTATTAGCATTAGTTGGTCTAGACTCCGAATTTGGTGTTTTTTTCTTTCCCTTTTTTACTTTATTTACAATCTTATTTTCAATAGTTCATGTTCCGTATTGGTTGTTTAAAATGTATGGGAGTGAAAAGATCGGACGGATTGTTTCAAGTATTTTGCTTGTTGGTGTTATTTTTCTATTATTAAGTCCTTGGATCGAAGATTGGATGTTTACTAAATCAGATGCAAAAAATTTGTTGAGTGGACATGGAATATACTTAAATGATGATTTTGAACTAATTGAAAACGAAGCAGGAGGACTCAGAGATTATTATCATATTTTCAAACTTCGGGTTTCTGAAAACGATTATACTAGATTAGTTAACGATATTCAAAAAAGTCCTAATTATCTTGGGTTTAAAGATTGGCGAGAGGTTTATAAGATACTGAACACTCATATAGATACCGTTCAATTTGAAAATGAATACGATTACACAAAAGAAATAAGGTCTAATACTCGACTTGACGATGGCACTTTCCATTTTGTAATTAAGATTAGTAAAGAGGATAAAACTTTAGAGTATATCGGCTCAAATGAATAGTAATACAGTGTTACCCACTAAATTTTGCTAAGGAAGTAATCACCTCCTTTATCTCCTCCACAAACCTCCATCCCACTAAAATTTTTTGACTTTCTGAAAAAAAAGCTTGTGAAAATTTGAGAAACCGAAAGGTTGCGTATATATTCGCAATCGAATGGTTTCATTTTAAAAAATACTGAAATGAGAAGAGATGTTTTTCAAGCAATTGCAGACCCAACAAGGCGAGCCATAATTGGTTTAATAGCATTACAGGCAATGACACCAAATGCTATTGCTGATAACTTCAATACATCAAGACAAGCAGTATCTAAGCATTTACGGATTCTGTCGGAGTGTGAACTGGTAAGCCAAGAGCAACAGGGGCGCGAGATTTATTACCAACTTGAAGTAGAAAAGCTGAAAGAAATTGATCAATGGTTAGCGCAATATCGCAAGATTTGGGAGACAAGATTCAATCAATTAGATGACATATTATCAACAATGAAAAAAAATAAAAAATGAACAGTTTACTATTTGATTTTACGGTTGACAAAGCCGCCAAAACAGTATTTATAACCAGAGAGTTTAATGCTGAGCTTCCACTTGTTTGGGAGGCATTTACAAATAAAGAAATCCTTGATCAGTGGTGGGCTCCCAAGCCTTTTATTTCCAAAACCAAATTGATGGACTTTAAAGAGGGAGGCCGAAGATTCTATGTAATGTTGAGCCCAGAAGGAGAGGAGCTAGGTTGGCAAATACAAGACTATACATCTATAAGCCCAAAAACCAACTTTAAATTTTTTAATGTTTTTGCAGACAAAGACGAAACGCCTCATCTACCTGGCTCAAATTGGGATTTGAATTTCAGTGAACATAATGGAGTAACCTCGGTGAGCATAACAATCTATAACGATTCTCTGGAGCGCATGGAAAGAATGATTGAAATGGGCTTCAAAGAAGGTTTCACACAGACTTTAGACGCATTAGAAACATTATTAGAAAAATAAAAAAGATGGCAAAAGCAATTAAAAAAAGCGAAGCCCAAAAGCTGTTGGCAGTTGTTGGTATGCTTTCATTTTCTATATTTCAGTTACATGCGCAGTCGATTAAACCTGTTGAAAGTGGCTATGCTCCCGTTAATGGAATTAAAGTGTATTACGAAGTATATGGTGAGCCTACAAGTGAGCCTATAATTTTATTGCACGGTGCCTTTTACACCATAGAGATGAACTGGGCTGAGTTAATTCCAGAACTGGCTAAGTTTAGAAAAGTAATTGCCATTGAAATGCAAGGGCACGGGCATTCACCTCACTCAGACAGAAAATTAGACATTGCTACCTTAGCAAATGATGTGGAAGAAGTAATGAATTACTTAAAGATCGATAGTGCTGATGTAGCAGGCTATAGTATGGGTGGCTCTGTGGCATATCAGTTTGCTGTACAAAGTCCTGAGCGTTTAAAAAAATTGGTTATCATTTCCTCTACTTACAAAACTGAGGGTTGGCTGCCAATCGTGAACAATGCTTTTGAAGATTTTAAGCCTGAATATTTTGATAACACCCCGCTACAAACAGCATACAATACAGCGGCACCTGATAAAACCAAATGGAGAAAGTTTTTAAAGGTGATGTTTGATTTTGCCAAAGAACCATTTAACTGTGGAGACGACAACATCGCAAAAATTACCGCCCCAGTATTAATCATTGCAGGCGATAATGATGGAGTTGATAAAGTTGAATTGATGAAAACATATCAACTATTGGGTGGAGGTGTTACTGCAGATATACAACCCATGCCCAAATCTCAATTGGCAATTGTTCCTTCTCAAAGTCATGTAAGTGTAATGATGCAAACAGAAACAATTTTAAGTTACCTAAAAGGATTTCTAAATTGATATCTAAAAATGCCTTGCGGCAAAAAAAGTTTACACAGGAATTAGGTTAAACAATAGTTTTGTATGTTGACAAAAGTTGTACTTTTTCAATAACGATAATACTGCATTTTCTCTAAATCAATCTCTTTTTTCCTTTTCTTTCTTAGTTCCCAGTCTACTTTTTTCCAACGTTTCTTCACTTTTAAATCATGCTGGTGAACTTGTTCTGGTGTTTTAAAATCAAGACCGGGTGCCGGGCACTCCAATGTAATCGGCATTCATTGTAAACCCATATAATTTGAGCTAGTTGCTGCTTACCAGACGATAAATCCATTATTCCTCTACCTTCTAAAAATTCATTTTTAATCGTATTGTTCATCCGTTCTGCCAAGGCGTTGTCATATGGATTACCACTTTGAGTCATACTAACTTTGACTTTGTGCTTTTTTAATAGCTTGATATATGCTTTGCTGCAATATTGAATACCTTGCAGGCGCCCCCGATCAGAATGATGAATCAATTCTCGTTCTGGATATTTCCTGTTTTTTATAGCCATCTTCAAGGCCTCTAATGGCCCTTCTAAGCCTAAATCATTTCGTATTGACCATCCAACTATTTTTTTTGAGTATGCATCTGTAATCAAACTCAAATAACTAAAGTCATGATTACTTCTCACATAGGTCTACGCGACGCGGTAATATCACTAACCCAAACTTGCTCTGATTCTGTTACTTTTACATCTTTTACTAAATTTTTATAAATCCGAAAACCATGGCCAGAATAGGTAGTTTTAGCTATTTTTCTTCTATGAGGCTTTAGTAAACCATGTTTTTTGAGTAAACCCCTCAGCTTTTTTTCTCCAAGTTTGATCTTATGACTCTGTAAAAAATCTTGTAATTGATGGTGCAATTTTACGCATCCAATTCGTGGTTGTAACTGCCGGATTTTTTCTATTTCCTCTAAGACTAACTCTCCCTTAAATTCACTCTTTTCTGTGCGGTTTTCTGCTTTGTAATAAGCCTGTCGCTGTTTTCCTAAGATATTACAAACTCTACCAACACCTGATAAAGGATATTCACGAATTATTTCAGCTGACGTCGAATACCAGAATTTTTTGCGGCTGCAAGCTTTATACCAACTCCTAATTCTCTTTCTGCTATTTCTACCATCTTTTTCCACACTTTCGATTCCAGTTCAGCATCTTGCAATTTGCCCTGTAACAATTTTAGTTCTGCTTCCAGTTGCTTTACTTTGGCTTTATCACTTTTTAAGTTGGGCTGTTTCATCGGTGCAAAAGTTTTTTCTAACTGAAAATAGTAATTCCTATTTAATTGTCGTAATTTATTCATAGAAATTTTATACCAGCTCATCACTTTTGCCGCCGAAAACATTCCTAACCGATATGATAATACTGCGGATTCTAAACTTAATGGACTTAATTTTGACTTTCCGGGGATAAATAATTTACGGTTCATCGTCTTTAATTTTTATCCTGTGTACCCCTATTTTGCCCTAAGTCACAAAAAATCATAAATGATATTATGTTAAGTAATAAGGTTTTTACGGAGATTATAGCTTGCTATTTAGACATGATAATAATGTTTAAGCATCAAATTCTGCATAGTAAATTGTCCTTTTTACTTTGGCTTCATCTGATTTATATTCATCAGTATCCTCCATGTTTTGAAATATTTCTTGTATAATGTATAACTCAAGAAAATAATCAAAACCCGGGCATTTAGATTCAGCAATTTCTTTAATATTAAGCTCTGATTCGACTTCAGTAAGTGCTAAAACAATAGCTTCAGAATTACTCTCAAACTTGCCAACTATTCTTTTAGCAAAAACTTGATATATCAATTCTTCAGCTTCTCCGTACTGATTACAATTCAATATTGCCTCTTTCAATGTCATAGTATTCCCATTTGGTCAACCTATTTAATAGGTAATTTTACTTTAATTCATCAGATCCATTCTTCCATATTATAAGCATGATTATCAGTTAGGATTAAGTTGTAATAACTTTTCTAGTTGGCAGCAGCTGAAACTTTCATAAACCAATAAACACCTTATTTACGATATATCAATACTTGCAAATTTTACAATTGTATCGCTCTAAAGGCTTTTGCTTTCTCAACAATTTCCTCTGATGTAGATTCGTCAGTTAAACCATCACTCTCTGGGTAAAATATTAAATCACTTATTCTAGGATGAGGAAGATTTCTATCCAACAACTCAAGATAAAAAGTCGTGTTTTCATCGCCATTTCGAATTCTATTAACGACCTCTATGAGTTCTTCCTTGGTTATATCTTCAATTTTTTCTGGCAGTGGCTGTGAAGCTTCTCTAGCAAAATCCTCTATGCTCTGTGAATTCCAATAGGTTTGGAAATATTCTCGATCATAATTTCTTTGAGTTATTTTATTGAATCTTATAATGAAATTTTCAGTAGACTTTCCAGAATCAATATTGATTTCAATTTCCTTGATCAGACCGAGGATTCTTGAAATTCGATCTTCTGTTGCAGTTGGTAATAGTTTATTCCTTAAATGCATACTTCATTTTGTTTCAAAAGCCTCAATATTTGTAAGAATGTATTCCTTTAAATATTCGTCCATTGATTTGTTCATGTCGTTTTCATAGTAAGAAGTTGTCTAAAATAAAAAATAACAAATTAATCTAGTTGATTTATATATAATTTGGCATAATTACTAAAAATGGATTATTTGTTTTGTTAACTACTTTTCAAAATTCTACTTCCCTCAAATGATAGCTTTTTTTTCGAACTCGAAAATATAAGATTACAGGTCTTTTTGAGGAAAAGAATAATATTTTGGTTAAAAGCATTTTTACAGTATAACTACTTTAGACAACTTCTAAGACTTATCGAATTTATCATAGTCACCTTTTACTTGTTCAAATTCCTTCGTTGCAAACGTACAAATTTTCTTAAAAGCATTTGCTAGTTCATTTCTGTCTATTGTTTCTATGGCATTAATAATTTCTGTATCATATTGATTCCCATAATTACTGAAGAACTGGTAAATACCTCCATTAAGGACTTGCATATCTAAAATTGAAACATAGTATAAGGTTCTTTCTTCAATTGATTTTTTATCTAATTGTGATTTTAAATCATTATTACCATTTGTAAAGGTTAAGGCAATATTCGTAAAAGCTCGATTTGTTAATTCATATGCTTTTAGACTATCCGCAATTTCTTTATTTATGGGTTCTATTTTATACATCAGTTAGTTTGAAATAGTGTTTAATGTAAATAGTAAAACTTATGTTGAAATTAATAACCTCACTATTTAGCCATTTTGCATAATATCCAAATAAGTTATTTTCATCTAAATTGTTTTGGTTTCTGTTTTTTACTAGCATTTTGTGCAATTTCTAGTATCCTCTTTTGCCTTGTCTCAGGTCTTTTTGCTGAGATGACCCAGTGCAATAAAATCTTTTTAGCTGACTTACTTAAGCTATCAAAGAATTCTTTTGCGTCTTCGTAATTTACCAATTCTTTATCTAAATCTTCTGGAACAATAAGTGCTTCAACTTCATCTAACATTGACCAAGAACCATTCTGTTTGGCAATTTCTATACTATCGAAGCCTGATTTCGTCATTCGGTTGTTTTTAATGAGGTTGGCTACTTTTTCCTTATTTATTTTTGACCATGTACTATTTGGTTTCCTTCTGGTGAAATATTGCATGTAACTCTTTTCATCAATCGTCTTTCTTGTACTGTCTATCCAACCAAAACATAAAGCTTCATCTACCGCTTCGCTCCAGCTTATGGAAGCAATTTTCGTAGATGACTTAAATTGAACAAGCCAAACAGACTGTTTTGACTGATGATTTTTCTCCAGCCAATTGCGCCAGTCTGTTTGGCTTTGAGGATAAAATGTTTCTATATCCTTATCCATTTTGTTGTGCTAACCATTTTAAGATTGCCTTGTTGGTTTCCTCTGGTTTTTCTTGCTGAATCCAATGGCCACAGTCTAAACTCACTTCTTCAACATTGGGCACAAATGCAGATAATCCTTCAAACTTTGGTATCACATCCTGATTTCCATAGATCATAAGTGTTGGTTGTTGGATGATGGGGTTTGCATTCGCCAATAATTGCCAGTTGCGATCAAGATTCCTGTACCAATTTATACTTCCTGTAAAGCCTGTTGATTCGAAAGATGAGACGAAAACAGCAAGTTCATTTTCACTCATAACAGGCTCACCCTGTGCTTCTTTTGCTTTGGCGAGATTGATCATAGCCATGCCTGGTTCAGGTATGTTTTGGGGAATGTTCTTACGGAATATATTGCGAAGGAATTGTGGAGCATTTTCATCTAGAATGGCATCTGCCACTCCCGGTTGTCGGTTAAAGTGAACAAAATAGTAATCGCCACCAAATATTTCTTCCATCCACTCGATCCAAGGTCTTTCTCCGCGTACTTGGTAAGGTACAGCCAAGGCAATAATTCTCTTTACACGGGTTGGATGTAACAGTGTTAACCACCAAGTAACCATCGCTCCCCAATCATGTCCTACAAAGGTAGCCTCCTTGTATCCGTAATAATCGAGCAGTGCGATAAGATCTCCAGCTAAGTGCTCAATGTCATAGTCAGTAACTTTTATCGGACGAGATGAATTACCATAACCCCGTTGGTTTGGGACAATCACATGGTAACCTGCTTCTACAAAAGCTGGCACTTGATAACGCCAAGAAAAGGCATGCTCTGGCCAACCATGACATAATACAATCGGTTTTCCTGCATTTTGTCGACCTGCTTCAAAGACTTCTAGTTCTACACCATTGACCGAAATTGTAGTAGGCTTTGGAAATCCTGTTTCAGCAAGAATTGAGTTCAAAACGTTTGTCATTTTTATGTTTGATGCAAACGTATGACTGACGTTAGACAGCCTTATGTCAAGGGTAGTAAGAATTATTGGTATTTGTCAAAATAGTCTTGTAAAGTCAATTTGTGAGGCTCAAAATTTTCTGATAGAATTTCCATGCTTTGAATTCTGTCTGGCCGAAAAAATCTAAATTCTTTTCGCAAGCGGCACCAAGCAATTAGATACCAATTTTCGGCACTCAAAATGGCAAATGGTTCGATAATTCTGTCTGTAGTGGAACCTTCTTTATTGATATACTTTATTTTGACCAGCTTGTAGTTGGTAAGCGCGTTTTGTAGCTCAGACAAATTACTGCTGCTTCTTTCCTGATTAAGTGCCTCTTTATATTGCGTTCTATCTGTTAATAGATTGGCTTTGTCTTGAATAGTATATCTTAGAATGGACTTAATTTTATCAATAGCCTCTGAATAATCTTGTACAAATGAGGCATCCTTGCTTCTCAAAACGAGCTGTTCTGCCAGTATCAAGGCGTTTACTTGTTTTTCAGTAAACATGATTGGTGGAATTCTATAACCTTCCATTAAGGTGTAGCCCTTTCCTTCTTCAGTTAAAATGGGAACACCCGCTTTTTCAAGTGCTTTTATATCCCGATAAATCGTTCGAGTGCTCACACCAAATTTATCAGCAAGACTTGCTGCTGTCAACCTTCTTTTGGACTGTAACTGTGTTAAAATCGCAGTCAGTCTCGAAATCCTTTTAACATCGTCTCCTTCCATTCAGCAATTGTTGAATTTTGTTTGTATTGGATTGTAATGCTAAGATAAAAACTATGCAGTTTTAACAGCAAAAAAGTATCTTCATGGTACGATTAATTTCAGTAATGAAAAGCCCTTCAGTAAGTCTTATCCCAACATTCTTTTACGATTTGTTAACTACCTTTTATTTTTATTACTTCATTCAAGTGTTTTTTCGATCTATCCCCTTCCGTCCAAATTTTAATTTCCTGACTTGCCTCATTGTATATATAACTTACACTGCTTAAGTCAATATAAAAATCATCAAAAGTCTTCGATATTATTTTTTGCTGAAGGGGCAGTAAAGAATATTTGTGATAAATATCGACCTTTATCCCCCCAGGTTCCAGAGAATTGCTGAGTGAACCAATTTCTAATCTCAGATTGTTAGAAATTTTATATTGCCTGTCCGACCACAATTGTTCATATCCTAATCCGAAGCCTATAACTCCTATTGTTCCCAAAAGCAGCCCGAGTAACATTGGAATTAATCCAGTTACCATAAACAAATACCTAATAAGTTTTCCCTTTATCCTCTTTACTTGCCAAAATAGATGACAACAACTCAAATAGAAAACCGCAAGTATTATTTCATTTATAATTCTCATTGTACATACAATACACATCAACTGACCAAGAAGAAAGATGAGTACAACAAATCCCGATATTCCCAAAGTTACTTTTTGTGCTTTAGGTTTTTCTTTTAAAACCTGAAACATTAAATAATTGAATACAGGAGATAAAATGATTGCAATCCAATTAATTATCAGTCCCATAGTTTCAAGTATAGTGCAGAGCTGTTAAGATAGTAATATACTTACTTCTACCCGCCAAATTTAACCAAAACCATCTAATAAGCCATTCAATTGCTTTTTATGAATTAACTTGTTCTAAGGTAACTAATTGATTATCAAAGATTATTATCTCTATGATAAACATCGCTATTCCTTATAAAGATACCTGAATTGAAAGCAAGTAATGGACTTAATGAAAGCCTGTTCAATAAGTTGGTGATACTCTTTGAACAAGCCTACAAAATCTTTTTGTTGAGATGCTAGTTAGGAAGATAAATGCAGTTAGCCCGAGATAAAGTAGAATAGTTATTAAATCCCATTTACCGGGTTTATCAAAATAGAAAATTGGTTTGTTCATATGTTATAAACGAAAACCTTTGCGATTTGGGGTAATTATACCAAAGGCTTGTCTATGTTTTTTTAAGTAAGAAAGCTCCCCCTTTTTTCTTTATAATTTAAGATTTCATCAATGGCCTTAGGTAGTCAGCAATCATTTTTAAATAACCTGCTAACACAAACTGAAAGAAAATGTAGAGTAGAAAACCTATCCACGTAGCTTTGAAAAGTTTTCGGTATACAATCAAGTCAAATAAGAAAATTAAAAGGAAGGGAATGAAAAAGATAACTACTAGATCATTAAACATCTTAACTTCTAGAAAATTAAAAAATCGAAGTATACCTGCTCCACTTAGAACAATGATGCTCATTAGGTAATATCTTTTATGGTAATGTGGGTTGTATCTATACATAAAACCAAGAACAGTAAAGATTACTCCCAATAATAACAATGCTAACTCACCTCCCATAAAAGCAAATGGAGCCGGCTCAAAAGATAGAGGTTTTCTCAGCAAGACTACATAAATGCCTGTTATAAATACTAATAAAATAATTGGTACTGATGTATTGCCAAGCTTCCTATGTAACTCTTTCTTTTTAATGACTATTAATAAAACCTGAAGAAAGAAGAGGAAATACCAGATACCTCCTAATGTTCCGTGAATTATAGCTCTAAGTGGAATCTCTCCTCCATTGGAAATTATATTTGTTGATGAATATCCAAAACCCAATAAAGCTGTAGTTAAATAATAAATAGCCATAACCGAAAAGAAATAATGGTCAGCCTTTTTTGAAGGAATTATGTTTTTCATACTCTATTATTTAAAAAATTTTAGATTGAAAATCTATTGTGATTAGTTTTAAAAAGTCTTTTAAAGTTTCATAATTCGTCCAATCAGACCCTGCCAAAACCAGCTAATCCACCATTTAACTGATTATTCAAAAAAAAAATAGCCAATACGAATAAGCTGGCATTTTGTATCAAAACCTGTTTTCTATTTATCCCAAAACCATTTATCTCTCTCTAATTTAAGGATTAAATGTGAATTCGTTTCTTCTTGTTCCCATTTTACATCCCAAATAAATTCTGCGGTATATCCTTTTAAGCTAGATTTTTTAATCTTTACTCTGTTCCATTTATTATTATGGATTTCATGAAACTTTCTAATAATCTGACAACTGGGTACACTTAAATTTACCAATCTTTTTTAAATCAATTGACCTGAAGCATCTTTATATTCTCCTCCAAAAACTAGTGAGGCAGGTTGCAACTCAATCTAGAATTTAAAATCAATGATATCTAGCTCGATTGCTATTAATTTTATACAATGCCTGAGCTACCCGCCGTATGGGGCGAAGCGGAATATAGCGGGTATAGCTATGTCATTCGAGTTTTTTTATTCCTTCAATTCAAGTTCCTCTATCTTTATTTTAATAGAATTCTCTTCGAATATACCTTTGTAAAAGAGTAATTTTTCATAATATTTTAGTTCAAAAATTGGCTCATCGTTGTTTTTCTTATGAAAGAATTTTAAAATATCGGAATTTGTAAAGCCAAGTTGATTTTTTAATTCTTTGATTTTATTAGGGTTCCCCCTGATATCTTCGATAAAATATAATTTCAAATAAAATTTTTTTCCTCTTTTTTGCTCCTTTATTTTTTGTATTTCAAGCTCTATAGAAGGATTTAGGCAATAAGAGACTTCTCCATTTTCTTTATCAATAAAAACAGGTGCTTGCCCAACCAGTCCTATTGAATTTTCATAGATTGAAAGATCTTCATCACTTAAATTCTCAAAAATTTGGTTGTCTGTAAGATTGGCGTCTTTCAAGGATTTTATTTTTTTTAATACCTCATCTATCTTAGGATGAAAAACTCCTTCTTGATCAAATGTGAATATCCAGCCATATTCAAATTCTATAGCTGGCTCATATACCATTTTCCTAATGTTTTCTTCATTTCTATTTAAGAATTCTAAAACCTTATTTTTGGCTTCTGAATATTTCATTGTTATGCTAATAATTTAATTTCTTTTTTTCTTTATAACTCATCTCGGATATCGCATAGCTATGATTAGTGGGAATTAGAAAGAACCAACCTCTCGTCTCGCACATAACCTCGACTTGATTTAAATTTAAAACTTGTGGCGGACTTTCTAATCTCCACAAAACTTCCTGACCGATTAAATCCCATTCATTCAAAGCATTTGTCAGCCACATTTAACGTATTCCCCATTGTTTCAGGATTTGATCGGCTTGCATTTTCGTAATATTACCAATTGGTACTTGATCACTTTTTTGTATCCACCTCACCAAGTAGCTATTGTTAAAAATAAGAGTATTTATTAGCTCGTGGTTTTCCAGTTTTGTGGTAGCAACTCATTTATTTTGTTGATGGGATGCTCTGGAAGTCTTTCAAATATATCTTGCAGATACTCGTATGGATTGATTTGATGTAATTTACAACTGCCTAATATGCTGTACATCATAGCTGCTCTTTGTGCTGATTCATGTGACCCAGCAAACAAATAGTTTTTTCTGCCAATAGCCACTGGTCGAATATTATTTTCGATCAAGTTGTTACGGTTGCCGCGCAATCTATTTCTAACCTGCCGTCATTGAGATATACATACAGCTTATTATATCTTCCTGCCAGATAATGCATGGCTTTACCAATGATAGATTTGGGCAATACCTTAGGATACTCATCCACAATCCATTGTCCCAATATATCCATGATTGGACGAGATTTTTCTTGCCTAAGCTCATATCGCTGTAAAGCATCTAGTTTGTTTTCTCTTGCTTCACGTTCAACAGCATACAATTGCTGGAATAATAGCAAGGCATGCCTGGCTCTGGATTCATTGTTATCTAAAGCTTTTTCAAAGTAGCGGCGCACAGGTGCCTGGCCGGCACCCGGATGCATCCAACAAGGATGATGTTCATCCCTTCTTCTTCAAGGAGTTGATCATAGACTTTGTACCCATCTGTTTGGATATAGCCTTCATAACCTTGTAGCATATTGACTGGACCTTCTCTAGATCTGCCTTTTTGGTAATCAAACAATACAACTTGTTGCTCTGGAGAATAGTACACCCACAGGAGTGCCTGCCAGTAGTAACCTCGGTGAGTCTTTCCTTTTTTGGTATCATCTAACACCTTAATTGGGCTTTCATCAACTTGCAGGTAATTATTATTCAATACCTCAAACCTCAATGCCTCATATAAAGGGTCTAGTAACTGGCAAGCTGGCTTTAACCAGTTACCTAAAGTACTAGGAGCAATCTTTATCCCTAACTGGTTAAACCTTTTTTGTTGTCTGTAAAATGGTAGGTGGTGACAAAATTTATCCACCAGAATATGGGCTAGTAGTCCTGGGCCTGGGATACCCTTGTCAATTGGTCTGGCTGGTAGGTTGGCTATATAAAACTCTTCTTCTTTACTCACATAACGAGGTCTGATGTAGCGACGAACAAATACCTTAGCAGGTGTCATGTCTAACTCCTCAGTAATTTCTTCTCCAATCTTGCGCATGTGAGTGGTATCCACTTCAGGTTCTAACACTACCTCTTTGCGAGGTAAATGTGCTGGTAATGGCTGGCGAGATGAGCCTTGGGGCAGCTTTTCACCTTGAGTAGCCCTTTGATAACTAATGGTTTGTTTGACTTTGGCAGGTGTTTCAGCAGAAACATTTTCATCTAATGGCAAAGTGAGCTGCTTACTATTGGTATCACTAGGAATGAATCGTTCTCGCTTGCTACCGTAGATCAAACGCTTTAATTCTGATAGCTCAGCTTTAAGTGATTCAACCTGCTCCAAGAGTTGTTTTTTCTCTTCTATTAATGCAGCATTTTGCTCTAATAAAGTAGTATCTCCTGTTCCTGTCATAACTCTAAAATACTACTCAATAGTCAGTTAGACAATGATTTTAGCAACTATTCTAGTGGTTTTTCATAGCGTTTTCTACGTCTTGTAACTGCCACTTCCAAGCCATCAAGTAGCAAAGAAAACTCACTATAACTCAGGTAAATAGAAGAGGATTTACCTGTTAGTAATTTAAACGTACCGGGTGCCGGCCACCTGATTCTAACCGCTTGTAGTAAAGAATAAAACCACTGGGTTCCCACCGGGGTGCCGGCCAAACAAGCACCTTTAAACGATCAAGTCGTTTGCCTAAGAATATAAAGGCATCTCCTGAATAGATTTTTTGTCCCATATAGTTTTCTACCAAACCACTCAATCCATCGAAGCCCTTGCGCATATCCGCCGGTTGATCACACAGAAAGAAGCGTTGTTGGGAGTTTAATCCGAACATAGCTTCAAGACTTGGTGTAAATAAGTAGGTGATACTGCTTTTGAAAAACGGAGGATGATGCCATTGGGGAATTCTATTTCTACGCCTTGAAGTATTGGCTTTTCATAGTTTACAGGAATAAACTTTGCTGATTTTTCTTTTGGAGTTGACTCAGACTTTCGCTTGCGATATCGAGATACCCAGTAAGGTAAGATATGAAGTGGTAAATTATGTTGTAGACTATATGCTTTTTGAGTCAAGCCACTAGCCAACCAGTCTTCCACTACTGGAAACATTTCTTTAGAGGTATGCATAATTACTTTTTCAGCTAAATAAGGCAATGAGACTTAAATATAATAGGCTGGTTTATTGGGGGGATACAATTGTAGGGTTATGTATTGCTATTTTATTTATACTTTTTGATTTTTTTCATCTGAAAAAGAAACTAAAACAATGTAAAAATACAAGGGCTATACGTTTTACAGTGCTTATTGTAATTGCCGTTTTTGTTTCTGTAATACATTATATGTTAGAAAAAGTAATAGACGTAATTTAAACAAAATCGTAGATGAAAATAGAATTACTAATGAAGATTCACGGTGTTGTGAGAAAGATAATATCACACTGCTAAAACATCGGTATTATGATTTGATAGTTAAATGTCTTTTGAGAATGAAATTGAAGGTGCATTGTTTAACAAAACTTTGAATGATAACTTAAAAAAAAATGGCAAGCAAGAAGAATATATACTTTTTTAGACCATTCCTACCGCAAATTGACACCTCAAAGCTGTTCATAATAACTGATGAGAAAGGAAAATTACGTGTTCAAAATAAAAATATAAACTGTTTATTCAGCAACCTTGATTGCGAGCGTTTTGACAAAATATATAACGACTTTAACCGACACCTTAATCTGGATTTTGAACCATTACATCTTAACGGTAAGACTTACACACTCAATGCCGTCAACTTAAGCTGATAAAAGATTGTTATCTTTAAGTAATCGGTTTAAAAGATGGAAACATATGCTACTTTTTTTTTGAGCTACTTAAATCTGAACTTTTTAGTGTTGACTTTCAAAAGCAACATAGTATGAAGTCACAAGATTTTATTCGGCAACGACTATTGGGATTCTCACAGATAGCCGCTATTTTAATCAATCGGGTTGTAAAGAACCTCAGTATTGAAGTGAGTAATTTTTTTAACACCATTGGCAGTTATTCGACTTGCAGTAAACAAGCTTTCAGTAAAGCCCGCAAAAAGTTGAAGCATACTGCCTTTATAGCTCTGAATCGAAAGTATGTACAGGGATTTTATCAAACATCTTTGAGCAGTCTCTATCAAAACACTTATTATGTTTTTGCTGTGGATGGGAGTCTATGCCAACTTCCAACTTCACCGGCTATAGTAAAACATTTTGGCCTTTGGAAGAATCATACTGATACGGGTATGCCCATGGGTAGGTCTTGTGTAGTATATGATGTGCTCAATCATGTAGTAATTCAAGGAGCATTAGCGAGGAATTCAGAAAGTGAGCAAAACTTATTTCGGGTCATTTATCACCAAATTTCTGAGTACCTGCCTCAGCTCAGACCCAAAGTTATTTGGCTTATGGATAGAGCTTATCCATCTTATGACCTATGTAAAACCATAGAAATGAACGGTGGTAGTTTCCTGATTCGTTGCAAGCGAAATTTTTGTAAGGAGGTAGCGCAATTTGCAGCTTCTGATAAACTAGAAGCTCGGGTGATTTTATCAGCAAAGGTTTGGTACACAAAAAAAGGTGTGAAAAAAGAAAGCATACATACTCAACCTTTAACCATAAGAGTTGTAAAAATTCCACTTTCTGGAGGTGAAATAGAATATTTGATAACCAATCTTGAGCTACCTGCCACAGAGCTTAAAATACTTTATAGTATGCGCTGGGGAATAGAAACTTATTACGATTACTTAAAGCATACACTAGAATTGGAAAACTTTTCCAGCAAGACTGCAGAAGGCATATTACAAGATTATCATGCCAGTTTACTTACCAGTAACTTAATCCAACTATTAATAACAGAAGCACAGCAAGAACTTGATGCACTAAAAGGAAAAAAAGGTAATAAATATCACTATCAAATAAACAAGGTAGTAGCCACAGGTATCTTAAGGGGAGAACTGATTAAGTTATTGTTTACTCAAAAAGATATAGCTTACCGATTAAGTCAACTCAAAGAGCAGATAAAAAGAAGTAAAAATGCTGTAGTACCCAATCGCTCCTTCAAAAGACATAAGTTCAAAAGAAGTAGGAGAAAGTTTCATCTTAATAAGAAAAAAGCACTATAATGACTTAAGTTGACGGCATTGACTTACACACTCTCACCAAATGAACAAGAAAAGTTGTTTCAGAAGATTGTAACAAGTTGGATATATTTCTATACCATCAATAATTTAACTGTCGAGGTAAAAGAATCAGACTTTACACATCCGTACATGGTTGATTATGTTTTAACGATAGTCGATAAAAAATTTGGAGATGATACTACTGAAAGTCTGGCTCTTGGGGCAAAAATACTGCGCCAAGATCTAAACGACTATACTAAGACCGTTGAAAGTCGTAGGATATATTACGACAAATAAAACACGAAAACGCCATGGATTTAGATCAAAAAATAATCGATACCATTAACCGGCAGTTTACATCGGAAGAAGTACCATTTGTTATTAATGAGCTTGCATCTCTTAAAATGACGTATGTTAGGCAAAATAATACAATGGCGGCATCAAAAGAAAATCTACTAAATACACAACAGGCTATTTTAAAATTAGCTAAAGGAAATGTAAATGATGTAGCTGAATTGATTCAATGTGCCAAAGTTGATTTTCGAGATGTTATTATGTGGGCGATGATGGAGGGACGGAAAAAAAAGAACACCGACTCTTAAACAATACACATTGCAAGTCACATTACTCACTGCATCACCAAAACTTGCCATAGAGTATAGTTTCTCCAACACTGATTGACAACTAGTATGAAAGAAAGCCAGCAGAGAACAAAATGTGTATAAGCAATAGCGATTTAATCACAAGTCTGAAAGTTTAGGAATTTTTCTTTCTTCGTGTTTAACTACATATTCCGGTGAATGTGGTTCATCATCATTTTTGGTGGGAAATTAAAAATCTGAATTTCTGGTAGATTTAACAATAAAAAGATGAACCTACTAGAATCCTTACTACCAAAAGTTCCTGCAATACAATTTGAAAAATTCACAATAGATACTGAAGGAAAATATCCTGTGTTGGCAATTGATATTTTACGAACAGCTACTACAGTAGCATGCCCGCATTGTGGGAAAAACAGTCATTATATTCATAGCTATTATTGCAGAACAGTACAGGATTTATCTATATGCAACTTTCAATTAAAATTAAATTTGGGTGTCAGAAAATACTATTGTCAAAATCCTGCATGCAGGTTTAAAATTTTTTGTGAACGATTAGGACCTGAAATACAAGCATATCAACGTAAAACCACTCGCGTAAAACTAGAAATGCAAGCCATAGCTCTTAAAATAGGTGCTAATCCAGCTTCTCAGTTATGTCAAAAATTATTTTTGAATGTAAGTAGTAGTACTTTGCTAAGATTGATGCATAGTAAAAAGCTTCAAAATTTCTCCACACCAAGAGTTTTAGGTGTTGATGATTGGGCATTTAGAAAAGGAGATAATTATGGGACAATTTTAGTTGATCTTGAAAAAAACAAACCAATAGATTTGCTGCCTGATAGAACCTCAGAAACTTTAAAAAATTGGTTAGAAGCTCACCCTGGAATTGAAATTATTAGCAGAGATCGTTCAGGAGCCTATGCAGAAGCTGCCAAACAAGGCGCACCAGATGCTTTACAAGTTGCAGATCGACGGGTCTCGCAGACTGGCATTTACTGAAAAATTTAAAAGAATGTTTGCAGAAATTATTAGAGAAACATAATTCTGATTTACGAAAGGCATCTTGGTCATTGGAAAAAGAGGAAAGACAAAAAATACTACAAGCTGAAGAGGAAAAATTGCTTCAACAATCCCAACAAAAGAAACCCTCTCAACCAAGTAGATACGCACTCATATTTAAAGAAGTAAAGACTTTGTTTTCTCAAGGAATGGGAAAAAAGACTATTGCTAAAAAGCTATCTATTAGCAAGAATACAGTTAAAAGATATTTGCAATTTGAAGAGTATCCTGAAAAAAGCTTACCTACAGTTAAATCGAACTCAGCTCGGAACTATTATAATGAACTTAAATATCATTGGAGCTGTGGAGAAAAAAGTCCAACAAAGCTATGGAAGTTATTAGTTGAACAAGGTATTCCAGTTACCTATCGAAGTGTTCATTCAATAGTAAATCAGTTTGGCGAAAAAGAAAAGAGTCCACCCAAAACGGTTATAATCAATTGGAGTTCAAGGAAGGTAAGCAGATTATTGTTAAGTTATCAAAAGGAAATGAAAGTCAAAGAATACAAATACATTAAAGCCTTATGCCAAATTCAACCAAACATACAAGTAGCAAGGAGTTTATCAATCCAATTCAGAAACATACTTGCTAAAAGAAAAGGTGAGTTACTTTTAAAATGGATTGATGCATGTAAGCAAAGTGATATAGCAATCATGAAAAGGTTTGGAAAGTCTATAAGTAGGGATTATGATGCAGTAAAAGCTGCGGCTACATATAACTGGAGTGGGACTCCCCGAGCAATGGGCCAGTAGAAGGGCAAGTAAATAGACTCAAGAATATAAAAAGACAAATGTATGGTAGAGCTGGATTTGATTTACTGAAAATTAGAGTATTGGATACTTCCTGATTGGTCCCACCAAAAATGATGATGAACCACGTTAGTCCGGAATAATCAGTTTAACTGAACAGTAAGTGCTTAAAAACCACCACTGCTCATACACTGTACCATTGGCAGTCATACCCTCCCTTATGAAATTCATCCTAACTTTTAATCTCATATTTCTCTTTGGTCTTTGTTTTGGGCAAACTCCCGAACAACTCGTACTTAACTTTTATGCTCTGAATATTCTGAAAAAGCCAATTGATGAACACTTTGTGAACTACTACAAGAAGATCAAACTCCGTTACGACAGGCACATTAGCCCAATTGATAGCCAATATCAAGAATTAGCGAGGCTGATAGTTTCAGAATATAACAACTGCAAGAACGATCCTAGAGGGGCTAATAACTCAGAAATAAAGCGAACATCTGACGAATGGAAACCATTAAAAAAAAATTGGTTATAATCAAATACCATTTTTTAAAAGCTAATCATTCGACCATTGCTGTATTACAATTCCCAGTTGTTTATCCTTTAAGGCAAATTCTTTTGCTCCCCAAGGACGAAGGGTTATTTTGCTCAGATTTGGATGCAGAAATTCGGGATGGGATTTACTTATTTTATTATATACTTCATCTATATTGTTGGAAACAAGTCTAAACTCAGGGTTATGCTCCATTGCCAACTTATTGTCCTCAAAAAGACTGATGCGCAAACCATCTTTTTCAATCACACAAAATGGATTTGCTGAATGTATTTCATCATGCTCAATTTTAAATTCGAGGCAATCAATAAATAGTTTTAAGGCTTCTTTTATGTCTTTGTAAAACACATTGGGGACTAAATGGGTAAACTTCATAATTAATTTGACATTAAATCTTTCAATTGATTTTCAAAACTTTTGCCTAAAATGGGGAAGACCTAAAATCTGGCCTTCCCCCTACTTCTTTTGATTTCTCAGCCTTTATTCAACCTAAACTTTGTCCAAAAGTCAATAAATTATTATCAGGGTCAAGAACTGAAAATTCCTTCTGTCCCCAGGGTTTCATTTTTAAAGCTCCATTTGGGTGTATCTCAGTTTTATTGTTTATAAAAGCTTGGTATAATTGTTCAATATTATTAGTTCTAATATAGACTTGTCCATAATTTTCTTTTGGATTAAGTTCTTTAAATTCAAAAAAATGAATTTGGATTTTATCTCTTTCTACCATCAGGTATCCATCATAATCAGCATTACCAAATACCTTAAAACCCAATTTTTGCAAGTAAAATGTTTTTGTGATTTCTTTGTTTCGCATTGGCAATTTTGGGTTAATATCAATTAGCATTTCCATAAAATTTAATCAAAATTAGACTTTTAGTTTCACGTACAAAATTGCTTTCTATTCCCCAGATTTTAATTGATTGTAATCAAGAAATTATACCACTCTTGCTCGTACTCTGCTCAATGTTTCAGGTGTTATCCCTAAATAGGATGCGATATACTTTTGAGGAAAACGATTTATCCAGTCAGGATGATTTTTCAAAAGGTCTTTGTAACGCTTATCTGGACTTTTAGTGTTTATGGAAATTATTTGAGAAGACGATATGGAAAAATCTGCTAATAAGCCATTTAACATATGAAAATCTGAATGCAGATTCATGAGTTGATGAATGTCTTTTAAGGAAATAACTGCAATTTTTGATGGCTCTATTGCTTCAATAAAATTTTTGGAAGGCTTACGATTTAATAAACTTTCAAGATCTGAACTCCAACTGTTTTCGGTGAAAAAATGCAAGGTTAATTCGCCCTTTTCGGTTTCTGTATATAATCTAAAACTCCCGCTTATAACAAAATTTAACTCCCTGCAAATCTGATTTTTTCTTACTAGAAATTCCTTCTTTTTATGGTGCTTAAAAGTTATTTTATCCGCAAAAATATCTAGGTTTTGTTCCGAAAAAGGATAAAGCTTTAAAAGGGATTTTTTTATTTCTATATCGATTGCCATTTCATCAACTTGAAGTTACGAATCTATTCACCCACAAATAATAAACAAAGTCTAGCTTTACAATTACACTAAAAATATACGCAACAGCCAGCTTTTGCAAATGGTATTTTCCTAGGTATTTCTATATTATTAGAAAAAAATAATACCTGAAAATCCTGATTATTTACTTTTGGCACCTTGTATATGCTTATTTAAATATTAATATGTGAGACAACCTGAAACTATATATGGCAAAAAACTGAATTCCTAAAATCGATTGAATATAATATTCTGTAGTTAATTGATATTCATCTGAAGCTATTTGGGCATTTAAAGTTAAATATCAAGTAAAAAAAAGAATTTGATATGTACTTACTTTTATAATATTTGATAAGGAATCTAAATCAGCTAACTTTAGTTGTATATTCTGGTAATAGTTTACCACTCAATCCGGGGAAAAGTTTACCAGTATTTTTTAGAAAAGTAAATGCCTGTTAATCCCATCAATTACTTAAATATAAATTGTATTTATTTTAGTTGGTAGAGTTTTTTACTTTTCTCATGGATTCTCCCTCTAATTTTATTCGATGAGAAGCATGAACTAATCTATCTAATATAGCATCTGCGATAGTTTTTTCTCCTAACAGATCATACCATTTTTCTACCGGCATTTGGGAAGTTATAATTGTAGAAGTTTTACCATGTCTATCTTCAATAATTTCTAGTAAAGCTAAACAGGTATTATGATCTAGCACTTGTAATCCAAAGTCATCCAATATTAAGAGTTGGTGTTTTTCCATACGTTTTAATTCCTTTAAGTAAGTATCATCAGCTCTTGCCATTTTTAGTTGTGAGAAGAGTTTAATAGCATTAAAATACAATACCTTATATCCCATCATACAAGCCTGATGACCTAAAGCGGAAGCAATAAAACTTTTTCCAACACCAGTAGGGCCAGTAATCAAGATGTTTTCCTTTTTTTCAATAAAAGAACAGTCAGCTAGTCTTAGTAATAAGTCCTTAGACAAGTTCCTATGTGCTGTACAGTCGATTTGCTCCACAGTAGACTGATAGCGGAAGCGTGCTTGTTTAATCCGCGTAGATATATTCCGGTTTTGCCGGAACTCCCATTCTTGCTGAAGTAGATGATCCAAGAGTTCAACTCCAGATAATTGATCTTGACCTGTTTGCAAATAAGCTTGAAAGGCATGTTGCATACCAAAGAATTTTAATTCACTTAATCGATTTTTTATTACAGAGGTATTCATCAGTTTAAAGTATAAGTTATTTATAATAATCTTTACCACGTATATTTTCATGCGATGGTAAATTGATGTGTGTTTCTTGCTCCATATCTATTTTGTCTAGTCCTTTTTCAAGAATATTACTGATTATACGATAGCTATAGCTTTCATAAAACAAAGCCACCGTGGCGCGGCTCTTTTACAAGCATTTTCTAATCGTTCTTTGCCTATAGTGGTTTTGTCTGCATATTTTAATATACCAATGCACGCCTTATATCCTTGTTCAGGATGAAGTTTATAATGAAGTAACTTCTCGATATAAGCCCCAGTGGCTGGTCCAATCGCTAAGCCCCACCCGATAAATTTATTGGGGTTCCATTCGGCAATAAACTTGTGAGATGAAGGCATGTGTTCTTTTTGAGTGGTATATTGATAGGCTCTTCTATCTCTTTGATGACAAGCTATACGAGTATGTTTGTAAAAAATCTCTACTCTGGAAGATGAATAAGCCACTTTCACTTTCTTTTTTAAAAATCGATAAGGGACACTATAGCGCTCGGCGCCCGATAATGTTTATCCTCTCCCAACCAGATATGGGAGCTTTTATATACAGTAGCTTGCTTAAACTGTTTAAACTCATATCTTTCCTGAGGTAAAGCCGATAATAAGCTTTTTTCGATTTGATTGAATAGTAATAATCTACTATAATCTCTACCAGTAAAGTTAGCCATGTTATGCTCCATCAATTTATTATGGATTGCCTGGTTGAGTTATTTTAAAGAAAAAAACTGCTGAGTAGAGTAGAGCCTGACAGTCTTAAACTACTTTGTTAAAATAACAAGATAGTAATTTTTTTTTTTTTTTTTATGACTGTCAGAGCCCCCTTCATCAAACCGTGCATGAAGTTTTCCCTCACACGGCTTACCGATAGTATTCTTCATTCTGCTTTCGCAAGGGTTTTCAAGCGTGCATACTTCTCTATGTCCAGTAATCCATAGGATTTAACCAGGTTTTCATAGGGTCGCTGGCGTAGCTTCCGATGCGCTTTCCTTCCTTTACTTTTCATCCATTTGAACAGTTTATAGCTAAGATGTAGTTTGATGATTTTAACCGTTTCCCAAACATGGGTCACTTTACTTATTGAAAAATAGTTTAACCAACCGATTAATAAACGGTTGATTTTCCACACTATCCATTCCATACGCCAATGTCGACGCTTGGACAACAGTTCACGAAGTTTGCAGAACAGTTTCGAGCGAGATTTCATACTCGGCCGGACATCTGTGTATTTGTTCCTGTTCCACGTGAACTTGGAGGCGATGTAACGGAACTCGAATCCCAAGAAGAACAAGCTGCTCCGACAACTATGGAGCAGTTTTGTTTTCTCTTTGTTCAAGCTCAATCCCATATTTTCCATAATCCTATCGATATAGCCCAGTATATCCTTACTGAAATACTGTTTGCCCATCAATAGGAAATCATCGGCATAGCGAACTATCCTGATGCCCGATTTCGCAAACTTTCCTTGTGGGTCGTTCACGATTCTGTCAAAAGCATGGAGATAGATATTCGATAACAAGGGTGAAATCACTCCACCTTGTGGACTGCCCTGCCTGTTCAATAGCAACTCCCCGTTAGGGAGTTGTATCGGTGAGACCAGCCACTGATGGAGAAGACCCAATATCCCTCCGTCTGTCAACCGTTGTTTTAGGAGGATGAACAACCTATCATGGGGTATCGTATCAAAGTAACGCGATAAATCCGCATCGTAAATGAATTGATGACCCTCATAGATATTCAGTTTTACCTGCTTTATTGCATCCTTGGCTCCCCGTTTTGGTCGAAATCCATAGGAAGTCTCGATAAAGTCTGCCTCAAACAAGGGCTCTATCAACATCTTTACCCCCATCTGGACTACACGGTCGCGTATCGTTGGAATCCCTAGCTTACGATACTCCCCCTTTTTTTTCTTTCGGAATCAGTACCTGTCGGACGGCTTGGCTTCTATAGCCCTTACTTATCAGCGAATATTGTATCTCTTCTAAGAATGATTTCAATCCTCGCTCTTCGATGGTCTCGAAACTTTCACCGTCGACCCCTACTCCTTCCGAGTAGTTGCTTTTGACGCGGTAGTAGGCCGTGACCAAGGTCATACCCTCACAGAGTTTCCCATAGAGACTGTACGCCTTGAATTCAGGCTCTTGCTTGGCTCGAATGTATAGTTTCCTTTGGAGAATACGAATCCGCTCATCCTGTTCGGATGGACTAGCTAGTAGATTTGCATCAATACTTGTCATTCTATTTTCCATATAAACTTTACTAAAGTAGGAGCCCTTCCCTGGATAAGGTTATGTTGTCCTTACCGTTTTCGGTAATATGGCCCCCTCCGACTTCTTTTGGGACAGAAGGTAACTTCGCTATGCTTATATACCTCCTTTTAAGATGGCCAATCTTTATCCCAAAAGACCTCCCACGTTTGGCCTATCTCCATCTATAATCTCGCCATCCCTATGACTCCGGTAGTTTACTGCATCTCATACGACTGTTTATCATTGCAGTATAGCAGGGTTCGAGACCGTCAAAACTCTCCCCAAATCTACTGATACACTTCTCGAAGCTACTTCGGGTTCACGCTCGTGCATTACGGCTAGATTATTTGAAACAGCGGAGCTTCAGCTGATACCTCGCGATATCTACTGTCCACTTTTCTTCAGGGTGAACAGTCAATTGCCCTGATGGTATTTTCACCCACTGGATATAAGCCACCTCGTGGCACACTGACGTAGAGGTGCAAAAATGCGTGTGTATACTAATTTGACAGCTCCTTCTACTAAGGCTTTATCTTTGGGTTTAGCTGCTCTAGTGGCAAGTACAGTCGTTTGGTAATGCAAAGCAAAATCTTGAAAAGTAGCATTAACTACCGGCTCATAATGACTTGCTAATTTAATAGCGGATTTAAGACGGTCGCCGTGCGATTATCACTTAGTATAGCAGAAGGAACACCTCCAAAATACCATAATGCATTTTCAACTACTTTTATAAAGTCTTCTTTTTTTTGAGTTCTAACAGCTTCTACATAGGTAAGTTGACTTGCAGGAAGTATAGCTACGAACACTTCCATAGGCTTTTCTTCTCCAGTTGCTTTATCGATTACACATAATTTTTTACCAGTAAAATCAATAAAAACTTTATCCCCAGCCTTATGCTGCGTCGAACTCTAAGGTAAAAGCAAATATTTTAATGTTTTAAATTCATTTTTCCAATATATTATATAGTTATCCAATAGAGAAAACAAGCTCTACTGGGGAGCAACTTGTCAGCAATGGCAAAAATCGGAAATATTCTTACTACCTCTTCAAGTTGTACTTGAGAGGGGAGTTTAGCCATAAATAATCAAAAATATCTATTTAAGCTACATGTCTATATTCGTTAAAAGGCAAGTACTCTGATTTTCTTTTTACTACCGAAAATACTCTATTGATTAGTTTCGCTTTTACAGCATTAAGTGCTACACACCTTTCTTTCCCTTGCTTTTTTTTGCGGTGATAATATTGCTTCATTTCAGAATCGTGTTGTATGGCCGTACAAGCACAGTTACTTAATAAGGCTTTCATCTTTTTATTTGCTAAAGGACTTACTCTTGTTTTACCTCTAATGCTAACACCTGAGCTGTGCTCAAAAGGAGCAACACCACTATAAGATGCAAACTTTCTCCCATTTGTAAAGACTGTGAAGTTTTGGGTATAAACCAAAAAGAACAGCCCAGTTATTAATCCTATTCCTGGAACACTGACCACTAGTTTATAGTTTTTCTTCATGTCTTCATCTCTGGCTACTATTTCTCGCAGTTTTTTGTTAAGCTCTTTGAGTTGGATCTTTATTATATTCAGTTGCTGCTCAGACATAGATATTAACAAGCTATTGTCTATCAAATCGTTAGTATCCTTCATATCTTGGATATTAATCTCTAGGGAGACCTTTGTTTTAATCGCCCTTTCACGGTAGGCAAGAAGGTTTTTAATCTCTAGTATCGTTTTGGAGGGAAGTGGTTTGGAAGTTAATTTGTGCCTTCGGCTAAATAGAAAATCTACAATCCTCCAGGAGTCCACTTTATCATTTTTCCCTCGTTGTATGCCTATAGAACGTTTAATTTCTAATGGATTTTCCAATGAATAAGCAATCCCTTTTTGTCCTAGATATGTACATAGATGCAACACATATATCCCTGTATGTTCCATACCAATAAAAGTTCTACTAAAATTCACCCCTTTTTGCTTAAGCCATATCTCCATCTTCCCAAAACCTGATAAGGTATTGTTAAACTTTCTATGGATATACTTTTCAGGATGCACTTCATTACAGCAAGCTACATCGAAAGTAGCTTTAGAAATATCTATTCCGATAAACCAATCGTATTTCATATTTTCATTCTCTGTTTAGTTAAACCATTATACCTTTAAGTTGAAATTACTATGCCCTTTAATAAGCCTGATTGCTTAAAACTCTAATTGGTACTATTTCAACCTAACTGAAACAAAGGGACTGTATCGAGCCTTAAACCTTTAATGTTTACGGCAGTCCATAGTTCACCCCTCGTTCCAGAGGTATTTACTTTTATTTTTAAAGTTACGGGCTTTTGAGTGAATCTTGATATTTACAAACCTAAAGGGCAGTCCGATCTATATGCATAGATACATCCTGTCTCTCCTGCCACTGCTGAAAATGGTAGCAGAATTGGCTATAACCTAAACCTTCTGGATACTTATTCTTATATTCTTGCCATAAAAGCTTTTTACTCACACCAACCTTTCTGAGCTCTTTTTCCATATCAGGAAATAGTTTTTCTAACTCAGAAATATTAGCTACACTCTTTCTAGTTATAGACTTTCGGGCACGACCAAATAAGTCTTCTAGATCACTTTCTGACAAAGACAACAGCTCTTCTGGACTGAAACCACTTTCCTGAAAAGCTTGGATATATTTTTTTATTGTAGAGCGGCATATATGGAGCTGCCGCTCTATACTCCGTTGACTTTTTCCAGATTTATATAATCGTATGATTTGTTTTATAGTTACCATATCTGTCCTATGATTAGCCATAGCCTTTTTGGACATAAGTTATTTATCCTTGGCTATTTAATGGCTTAACAGGTGGTAAATATTTCTCCGGAAACTATGGTAAACTTTTCTCCGGTTTTTCCATTAGTTAAGTACATTACTAAACATTAAATCGAAATGATTTACAACGGACAAGAAATCGAATTTCCTGCAATAATGCAATTGAGCTTTGTTAAGCTGATTGAAAACCTAGAAAATCAAGCTGAAAGTAGTAAAACTCACCCACTTAAAAAGTTTTTTTCTTGAATTGCTTACAAAAAAGGCAGAGGTGCGGCTATTACTACTACCGCCAGAAAATTAGCTGTAATTATTTACAGAATGTTGGTTTATAAAGAGAAATTCAATCCTAAGCTGCATGAAAATGATGATCGAGAACGCTTAAGGAACATTGTGGCAGTGAAGAAAAAAATATCAAATTATAGTTAACTGAGGTTGAAAAGGGGGCAATTTTCTCCTAGGAGGCAGGAAAATGGAAGAGTTGTTTGGAATGGTCTTTTTAAAACCCCATAAAGTCTCCCAAAATCAAATCAAACTTTTGAAAAGGAATTTTAGAATCTATGTGCCAGATTTTAAGTTGGTGTGTTCCTGAATCTAGCTGATGATTACTAATTGTAAAGGCTACATTATCAGAAACTTGCTTATCCCATTTTAAATAATGCTTTTCAGAATGTATCTGGATTATTTGTGGGATTTGATCATCAAAAGAAACCGCATAACTTAAACCCTCATCATTATGATAATTTAATGTAGGTGAAGTATAAACCTTCACTTTAAGGCTATCTGTCTTCTCCGTTAAGTAAACATTATAAATTAGATGAGGCGTATTCGGATTGATAGATTCTGTTTTAGCATAACTCGGCTGCGCAATTACCGAAGAACCTGTCTTGCCTAATTGAGGTATTTCTATCCAACTTACTTCATCATTTTCTACTTTTGCATCAAACTCCGTAGCTTGTATACTTGCTATCTTATCAGAAACAACAGTACCATCGATTTCTTCTGGTAACTTTATGATTTGGTATTTTAAATACACCGTATCTTTTGCAAGTAAAATTTTTAGTGTATCTGTGTACTCTTGTTGATTAATGCTATTCCAATCTACTGTCAAATAAATCCTATTTTGCGTTTTAATTTCGCCTTTAGGCTTATCGACATTTAATGGGTGATTTCCTGTAAGTACTTGATAGTTATAAGCTTGCTTGCCACTGTTAAATAACTCAATATAGTAAGACTGATCATTCCTTGAGTCAAAAGTTGGAAGTTTAAATACTGCTTGATCTTTTGGCCACCATTTCTCAGAGTTTTCTATTTCTAAACCTGGAGCTGCACTTTCTTTCAACTTTATTTCATGGATAACTTTGGGCATGGTTTGCTTTTCTGGCTGTTGCCAATATGTATACCCAATATGAGTTTGTGACATCATATGGTTCCATTTGCCATCATTAAGTTGGTGATAATCAATCGTTAACAGGCTGTCACGCTCATATAGTTTTTTTACATTAAGCCCAGTTTCGCTAGTAAGTACTCTTTGTTGTTTTGTATATTTTTCATTTTTAGCAGCTTCAAAATACATTTCATGTAAATTGGCACTTGCAGCAATTGGATGCAAAACTAGTTGGAAATAAGCATTGTGATAATTAGCATTAAGCTTTTCTTTTATCGCTAATGCTTTTTCTTCCAATTGTTTATAGTCTGTAACTATTGTCTCAAACTCCCTATAATAATTTAAACTATAAGTATTTTGATCTAGTAATTCTGGCTTCTTTCTACTGTTAAACAAAGTATACTTTTCAAGTAGCGTCGCGATTTCTTGAGCATAAGTTTTTCCAAATTGCTGTTCTGCCCATTGTTCCCCGTAATCAGGAATATCACTAGCAGTTATAGCTTTGGGGTTCCAAGCTAAATCGAGGAAGAATGAAATCGGAAACTCCATGGGCTTAATATCTCCTACATTCACAATCCAAACTTGATCTACTCCATAATCATAAGCTGTAGTCATTTGCTCCCAAACTCGTGATATTTGAGTGGTGTTTATCCATTTATAATTTCTTGGGCCACCGACATAATCAAAATGATAATAGATGCCATATCCTCCGCTTCGAGTGCTGTCTCCATAAGCAGGCAGTTTGCGGATATTCCCCAAATTATCATCACAAAGTAACAGAGTAATATCATCGTCAACCCGCATTCCCCGATCGTAGTATTCCTGAACTTCTTTATACAATGCCCACATTTGAGGCGTTTTTTCTTTTGGTTTGCCAGTAACTTCTTCGATAATATTTCGCTGATCTTTTACGATAGTTTCAAGCAACTCAATCGCTGTGCCTTCGGTCATGGGTTCATCTCCATCTCCACGCATTCCTATAGTAACAATACTTTCGTTTTCTCCCATTCGCTCCATACCTTCTCGCCAAAACTCTTGTAATTTTTCTTTATTCTGGGAATAATTCCAAGGCCCTTCTCCATGCCTGCTCCAATCAACATGGGCACGAGTGAGTGGTTCGTGATGAGAAGTACCTAAAACAACTCCCATTTTATTGGCCAATATTGGACTTTTGGGATCATCTTCGTAGATAGATCGTCCCCACATGACTGGCCATAAATAATTTCCTTTTAACCTAAGTATGAGTTCAAATACATGCTCATAAAACTCACTATTAAAACCGCCAAATTTTTCGTGAGCCCAACCTGCCAATGCGGGAGCTTCATCATTATAGGACTTACGCAATATTAAATTTCTCTAGTAAAAATGCTCAAAATTTGAGAGATTGTTTTTTTTAATACTAATTTATATGGATAAATCTCTGTACATATCATATCTTCTCCATACTCACGGGAATTATACCTGTACCCACATGGCAGCCCATTCTATGGATGTCAGTCATGACCAAGTCACACGTTTTCTAGCCCATTCTAAATTTACCTCTTCCGACCTGTGGGATATTGTCAAGGGCCATCTCCAAGATAGCGCAGACTCATTTATCCTTGTCGATGACAGTGTTCAGGCAAAGAGGTATTCCCGGTATATAGAATTGGCCAAAAGGCAGTACTCAGGCAATGAGCATGGCCTAGTCAATGGGATCAATCTGGTAAACATGGTACACAGCAATGGCATTGATGGGGATTACTATCCTATCGATTACCGAATCTACCACCCAGAAACGGATAAGAAGACCAAGAATGACCATTTCCAGGAGATGTTCACCCGAATGACCATGCGTAAAGACCTGAAAGCCAAAAAGATACTTTTTGACAGCTGGTATGCTTCCATGGACAACCTTAAGCTTGTGCACAGAAGCGGCTGGACATTCTTCACTACCCTGAAGAGCAACCGCCAAGTCAGCCTATCCAGAGACACAGGGATGCAGGCTGTGGGCACAGTCGAGCTTTCCGGTAGGCAACTGCTGGAAGGCGTACAGGTCAAACTCAAAAAATACCCTTACCCCGTCAAATTATTCAAGATAGTCTCCCTAAACGGGGACATTGAATGGGTGATCACAAATGATCTATCGGACAGGATGAATGTATTTGAGGCCGAAAACGAATCCCAGATCAGATGGCAGATTGAGCAGTTCCACAGGGAATACAAACAGCTTACAGGCTCTGAGAAGTGCCAATGCCGAAAGGCAATCTCCCAGAGGAACCATCTAGCTTGCTGCTACCAGGCTTGGATAGGGCTGAAACTCCTTGCAAAACAGTTGAAAACAACACTCTATCAAATCAAAGTACTTCCGTTCAGCAACTATCTTAAACAGATTCTTGCTAATCCAATTATCATTTTAACTTAAATGCGTAAGTCCTACATTAATAAATATTCCTCTGTATTTTACTTTTGGTTCTTCTAAAGTATAAGGCTCTGTATTTACTGTAATTATTTCTTGTTGAATTACTGGAACATCGGCCCACCAATGCCAAGGAGAAACGCCCATTTTTGCAACAAGTTCGTAAATACCGAATATCGCGCCTCTTTTATCGCTGCCTGCTATTAACAATGCAGGTTGATTCAATTCAAAAGGATCTGAAACTCCCTGAATAATAAACTTTTCCCACTTATTATTTAACTTATTTGGTAGTTCAGAAGACAACTTCGCAATATCTTCTGTCTGAATAGCACCAATTATTATATATGGATTTGATCCTAAATTATCAATATTACGAGTAATTTTAGGGATTTGACCTGTTAAGCTGTATAAATCTTTTTGAAGATTTTTAGCAGCCATCCATATACCTTCATCTTGAGCATTGGATACATAAATATCTGCAATTTGATCATTTAGAAATACAGGAAAATAATTTTCAACTTGCTCAAATTTTACTAAATCATCATTTTCATTTATGAAGTGTTTTTCTTGCTTACAAGCATTAAGTGCAAAAAAGTAAAGTATTACTATTAAATGGTGTTTTTTCAGTTTCATATTTAAATCTTATCTAAATAAAAGAATAGATTTATGCAATCGATTGTTTAAAAATAAAGTATTTATCTGATACTTCAATCACAAATTGAAATTATTTAAACAGCTTAGTCTTCAGAAAGTATTTTGCCTAATCTATTGCTAGACGCTCTCATAACGAGATTAGTCTTGAGCTTCACTATGTTAGATGAATCTATTTCAGGATGAATTTTTTTATTAAGTAATTGTCTAGCAGCTATTTTTCCCATTTGTGCTGCTGGATGATCTATTGTCGACAAAGGTGGGTCTATAATCGTAGAAATAGAATCATTATTAAATCCGATTACGGCCAACTCTTCTGGAACTTTTATTCCCAATTTTTTTGCACATTGGATTACGCTTACCGCAGTAGTATCGTTAGAAGTGAATATACCATCTGGTCGATTTTCTTGAGATAACATACCCATTGCTGCTTTATAGCCATCTTCAGCACTTAAAATATCCAATACAACAATCAAGTCTTCTTCTATTTCAATTCCATGTTCTAACAGGGCATTTTCGTAACCTTTTCTTCTGTTTTTGTAAACATCTCTGTGCTGAGCTCCTGCAAAGTGGGCAATTCTTTTACAACCTTGTTCAATCAAATGTTTGGTAGCCATGTAACCTGAATGGGTATTATCGATCACCACCAAATCTGTATTGAGCGATTCTGTAACCCTATCTACAAATAAAAGTGGAATACCTTTTTCAGTAAATAATTTGAAATGATCGTAATTAGTAGTTTCCATTGCTAAAGAGACTATCAACCCATCAATACGCGAATTGAACAATACATTGGCATTTTCAATTTCCAATTCGGTTTTGTCATATGATTGAGTAAAAATAACATTATAACCTTGCTTTTTTGCTTCAGACTCTATCCCACCAATTAGTGTGGCAATAAAAGGGCGATCTACTCGCGAAATAATTACACCAATTGTATGCGTTTTTTGATTTCTTAAATTTGCTGCAACATGATTCGGTCGGTAACCTAATTGAAGGGCCTTATCTTGAACTCTCTTTATTGTCTTTTTCCCAATACTTTTGTGTTTATTTAATGCTCGAGAAACAGTTGAAGGTGAAATTTTGAGTTCACTTGCAATATCATATATTGTGGTCTCTTTATTTTTTTTCATTCAAAAATAACTAGCATGTGATTATTGTAGCTTTAAAGATAGATGTACAATTTATTTCATCCAATAATAATAAAAATTTATTAAAAATAATGCAATCGATTGCTTTTTAATTTGAATAAAACATATATTTAATATTCATAAAGGAAATTACCAATGAAATACAACTTCTAAATAACAATGCACAGTAAATTATGAATAACCAACTAAATTACATTAAAGCAAGAACGCTAAAACAAATACTGCTTTTAAGTATGCTATTCAATTTGGTAGCTTGTAATACCACTAAACAACAAAGCGAAAATAACACAGCCAAAGAGTATCTGGGGTTAAGCCATCATTATAAAGCATATTTCCCAATAGGTGTAGCAGTTTCTCCAAGGGCTCTAGCTGGAACACAAGCTGAACTCATCAGAAAAAACTTTGTGAGTATGACTCCGGAAAATGTATTGAAAACTGGACCGATACATCCAAAAGAAGATACATATAATTGGGAACCCGCAGATAAAATTGCTGCCTTTGCAAAAGCTAATAACATGAAACTACGAGGTCATGCACTGCTTTGGCACAACCAAACTCCTGATTGGCTTTTTGTAGATGATGCAGGAAATGAAGTATCGAAAGAAGTTTTATTACAAAGGTTAGAAAAGCATATTACAGAAGTAGTAACACGCTATAAAAATGTTATTTATGCTTGGGATGTTGTAAATGAAGCCATCTCTGACAAACCAGATGAATTTTACAGAAATTCTAAATGGTATCAGATCTGTGGGGAAGAATTTATAACCAAAGCATTTGAATTTGCCCGTGCAGCAGACACAGATTTACAGCTTTTTTATAATGATTATGAGGTAATCAATCCAGTAAAAAGAGAAAAGATTTATCAGATGGTAACAAAATTACAAGCCGATGGAGTACCCATAGATGGTGTGGGTATTCAAGGACATTGGTCTGTTTTTGAACCATCTGAAAAGGTATTAAAAGAAACCATTGAACAATTTACAGGGCTCGGTTTACAAGTACAAATTACTGAATTGGATGTCTCAATATATCATAAAGAACATTCTGCCAGAGAAAAACATGAAGATGATAACGACACATTTACAGCAGATTTGAAGCAAAAACAAATTGAGCAATACGATATGATTTTTAGAGTATTTAGAGAAAACAGAGATAAACTGTCTTCTGTCACTTTTTGGAATGTGTCTGACCAATATAGCTGGCTAGATAATTTTCCTGTAAAAAACAGGAAAGACTATCCATTACTTTTCGATCAGGAAAACAAACCCAAAGATGCTTATTGGAAAGTAGTTGATTTTGATTGAAAGACAAGTTTAATTATCGTTTAGCTTACCTGTTTTAAATGGAGAAGCAGGTAAACCTTCTTTATTATACAGATTGGCAAAGTCTGGATTATCAGCCCAAGCATAGCGAATGTACATAGGCTCTTTAATGTTCTCATGCCATACTTCTACTGTATTATCTTTAATAACTGCCTTGCCCCATTTAAACTTTTTGTCTGTACCAGCAATGGCAAAATGGTTCAATGCTTCTTCATTTCCAGAAATTAATCCACTTCCAACATGGTCAAAAGTAAGAATAACCTTATTACCATCTACTCTTGCAGATTTATAAATTGGACCTGAATAAACAATGTCATCTTCACCATAAACCATTTTTTGTGCAATAAGCGCAAGTCGATCACCAATCGGCTTCTTATTTCCTGGATGTATGTCATTCCACTCTCCAAGATCAATGCTCACAACCATTCCTGTGTTTGGTAGTTTCGTTGCTTCAAGTTGTGCTTCTCGCATTAAAGCCCAATTACTTTCTACCGGCAAATAGTCTACATCCATATAGTTAGGCAATTGTACATTTAAAAATGGGAGCTCAGGTTGCCCCCATTGTTTACGCCAATCTTTTATAAATGCAGGTAGTAAGTTTTTATATGCTTCTGGATTTCCAGAATTACTTTCACCTTGGTACCACACAATTCCTTTGATAGCATAATCGGTAATTGGCGCTACCATTGCATTAAACAAAGAAGTTGGCTGATTATGTATAACAATACTTTGTGGTAAATTTTCTTCCTTTATAAAAACATCTCCTACTTTAAACTGCCAATATCCTTTTAAATCAACTGTTTGCTCTCCGGCTGAAATGTAGTAAGGTTTATCTGGTACAAAACCTCCTTTCCCAGTATTGTTTACCACCCTAATCACAAATAGATTGTTCCCAGATTTTAATACATTTTGAGGCACATTATATCTTCTTTGAGGATATTGATAAGTAGTACTCCCAACCTCTATTCCATTAATGTATAGTTTATCTGCATCTACAATTCTACCCAAAGCCACTTTTGATACTGCTGGCGAAATGCTATAAGTCCTATTCAAATATTTATTAGATTCGGAAATCATACAATAAATATTTAAATACAAGATCATGTTAAAGCCAAATAAGATCCCTGAAATTCCCATACTGACCAAACAAGTTGCCCATGCCAGTTTTCCTAAAGGGAATATTTATATAACCCTCAAAGATGAACTAGGGATAATCTATGAAAATGAATTTTTTGCAGATTTATTTCCCGCTAAAGGTCAGCCAGCAGCAGATCCTTGGAGATTGGCCATGATTACTGTTATGCAATTTATCGAAGGTTTATCTGACCGACAAGCTGTAGAGGCTATGGCGTCCCGGATTGATTGGAAATATTTATTGAGCTTGGAACTCACTGCAACAGGTTATGATAATAGTGTTTTATGCGAATTTAGGAGTAGATTGATCAAGGGAGCTCCAGTAACTCTACTCTTGGACAGATTACTAAAAAAATGCGAAGAGCGTAAATGGATCAAAAAGAGGGGAACTATCCGGACGGATTCTACCCATATGCTAGGTGCTATAAGAGCGACCAATAGATTGGTCTGCATAGGTGAAACAATTAGAGCAGCACTGAACAGTTTGGCCACAGTTGCTCCTGATTGGATGAGGCAACATGCCATACCGGATTGGACCAAAAGGTATAGCTCCCGAATAGGTAGTACCCGCCTTCCCCAAAGTCAATTAAAACAACTAGGGTTTGCAATACAGATAGGAAAAGATGGATATGACCTTTTGGATATTATATATCAACAAGACGATGAGGGCTGGTTAAGAAACCTTCCTGCCGTTAAACTCCTCCGCAATGTATGGGTACAACAATTTTATCTTCAGGAAGACAAAATAAATTATAGGGACAAGCAATTGGGCATCCCCCCTGCTTTACAGTTCATCAGCTCACCTTATGACAAAGATGCCCGCTATGCCAAGAAGTATACCACATCCTGGATAGGCTATAAAGTACATATTACAGAGACATGTCAGGAAGATCTTCCTTATTTGATTACCCATATGGTTACAACCAAAAGTCCCATTGCCGATAGTAATATGACCGATGGCATCCATGATGATCTAAAAAAAGATAAAAGACTTCCTAAGACCCACTTGGTAGATACAGGGTATATTGATTCTGCTTTATTGGTAAACAGTAAAAAACAATATGCCGTTGAACTCTTAGGACCAACCCGGTCCGATCAAAAATGGCAAGCCAGATCAGGAAAAGGATTTGCATTGAAAAACTTTAAGGTCGATTTGGACAAACAGGAAGCCATTTGTCCTGAGGGTCATACCAGTAAAAGTTGGACAATAGCCTATGATAAACGTAAAAAAGAAATGATAAAAGTAAAGTTCTCTATGAAAGATTGTAAAGTATGTAAAAGTAAAGCGTTCTGCACCAAAGCTCAACGGCGCACGCTCACTTTATTGCCAAAAGAGGAGTATCAAGCGATGATAAAAGCTAGGATCGGACAGAGTAGAGGTGATTATATTACAACATATAATAGGAGAGCAGGAGTAGAAGCAACTATATCTTTGGGTGTAAGAGCCTTTGGAATGAGGAGAAGTAGATATATAGGTCTTTGTAAGGCAAACTTACAAAATGTAATTATAGCCACAGCTATGAATTTTTCAAGAATTTATTATTGGCTGGAAGAAAGACCAAGAGAGAGGACCAGAATCTCAGCTTTTAGGAAATTGATGGAATATCCTGACAGAATCGTTGCATAGAAGGTTTCATTTCGCCAGCAGTATCACTTTTGCAGGTAAACCAACCATAGAAGCTGGAATGTCAATTTCTTTGCGATACCAAACTACGCCATCTAAATTTCTTACACCCTGATCTTCCCAATAACCCGGAATATTAATATTGCGCCAATTCTTCGGAGAATAGTCTGTTTCGAACCATTTAACTTCTTCAGTTAAACCTTTATCCGTTTCCTGTTTTTGCTTGCGACTTTCCAACACAGCCGTAGCAGCTCTGTTTGTACTATTTACATAGGCTGTATCCTTATTTGTTTGGATAGTTTTCTCTATTTCAGGAAACTCTTTAAATCCATCTTCACTGGTCCAAGCTTCAATTAATGTTCCTCCTACACTTGCATTAATTAAACCGATGGGGATTTGATATTTATCGTATAGTTTTTTTGCAAAAAAGTAGGCAACTACCGAAAACCTTTTCACATCTTCAGGATTAGCCGCTTTCCAATTTCCGGCAGGCAGATCTTCGCTTGGACCTGTAATACTAGTTTTTGGACTAATTAAAAATTGCCTTATTTGAGGATAATCCGCTGCTGCAATTTCATCTGCATATCTTTCTTTATGTAAGTCTAGATAATGAACCATATTAGATTGACCTGCGCAAAGCCACACATCTCCTACTAAAATATCTTTGATTATAATATTATTACTGGCCTTAATTTCCATTTGAAATGGACCACCTGCTTTAGTCGGTTCTATCCAAACTAGCCAATTTCCATCTTCACCAGTGCGAGTTTTATAATTTTTCTGATTGAATTTGACATTTACTTTTTCTCCCGGTTTTGCCCAACCCCATATCTTTAATTTTGCATCTCTTTGGATAATCATACTATCCCTTACAATCGATGGTAGACTCACCTGAGCAAGCAATGTATTATAAGAGGTAAAGAAAAAGACTAAGAAAGTAATGGTTAAAAATTTAATCTTCATATTAAAAAGCTGTTAGTATTATTTGCCAAGCGAAAATTAATGATTCGCCTTAGTAGACTCAATTTGTTTATTTGCCCATTCAATAAAATGTTTGATGTTAGGTGCATCTGTGTGCCCACCATCGTGTTGCCTCCATGCCAATTCACCATCTAATAATCCTTCTTTTACAACAGGCATTTTCTCAGTTAAATAATTGTTTGAAACTCCTAAGTCTTTAGCTCCTAACAATTTATATGCGGGGCCTGCTGCGATGGCAGCCATATAACTCCCTTGTTGATCTAACCAGTGTGCATCACCAGCTTCTGGAATACCATAACTTATAAATAAAGGTCTTGGAGCACACAACGCGATTAATTGATGAGAATCCACTGGGAGATCACTGGCATCCATATGACCTAACTTTCCTTCTTCTGCACTGTATTTATTGTAGTTTCCCGCCATCCAATAATAAAATTCACCAGATAAATTCTCTACTGCTTCTCCAAAATTTCTTCTGTGAAGCGTGGTTCCTCCTTTTCCAGAAGAACCGATAAGCCCAAAAGCAAATCGTTCCTCAAAAGCCATGGTAACCAAAGCGGCTTTACCATAGCGAGAAACCCCTTCGATGCCGATATATTTTGCATTAACTGCTGAGTCGGTTTGTAGGTAATCTAACCCTCGAGCAGCTCCCCATGACCAAGCTCTCAAAGCACCCCAATCGTCTGGCTTGCGAGGTTTTCCTTTATTTACCAAACCAATTATACCACTACAAGTTAACCCTTCACCATTATCTGGTTGAATAGATGAAGGATCTATCATGGCATATCCCCAACCAGCTTGTATAAGCTCATGAGTACGTGGCGTTTCTCCCGATACTGGTAAATAATAACCAGATGGACTCACTCCCATAGCCGTCAGGTTAAGATATTCAGTATTAGGAAAGGGGATTTCTGATAAATATCTCCTTTCTTTTTTCGTTCTTTTTTTGCGTACCGTATTAATCTTTTGCTAATCCACAAAATCACCTTTTTGAATTTCTTTTTGCTTCCTGTCTTAATGGCTTTCCATATCAGAAAGATTTTTTTTTAATAATTTTGATAGCTTTCCACTCACTAAGTTCTAATGACTTCTCGGTTTGATGGAGTAGGGATGCTTGTAGAAAAGAAAATATCTCCGTAGAGAACATGATTGCTATGAGTGTGCCATACAGATAACATTCAAATCTGAATATGTTCATGCGCTCTATCTTATCTATTTTCAGCAAGCTTTTCCATATTTTAAACATGAGTTCTATCTGCCATCTTAGCCTATAATATTCCCTTGTTTTCTCTTTGGGCAATATAGTTGCAGGAGCATTTGTAACCCACAGGTTGTATCCACACATTTTTTTCCTCAAATCAGTGTTCGATTTTCTTCCTTTCTTGCAAGATTCCCTTTTGAGCCTTGTATGACGTGCTTTCCTGACCTGTTCGGGAACTGGTTCCACAATGAGTCTAATCCCGATTTTCTCTTGGCCAATCCACAGTTGGTGTTCTTCAATATCTGACACACGGTCCAATAGTTGAATCAAATCTATTTTTTCATGTTTGTCTTGCTGTACCACTTGCTTGTAGAGCGATATGTTGGCCCTATATCGCGACAAAAAGTAGGCTCCTTGTTCTGCGATATATCCTAGTTGTCTACCCCGCCAATAGCCAAGGTCAAACAGAACCAACCCACCTTGGGCTATCTGGAACTGCCCTGAGTCCCAATAGGCTGTATCGTTACTTGCCCCATCGGTCAGATAGAATGCATCAGCCTTTCCTTGTAGAAGCTCTATGCAATAGTGTATCTTGGCACAGGATGTACTGCTGTTACCACCACAAAGGCACTCAGGTGTCCAGGTAGTGTCAGATTGGTAGCATCTAGCACTTTCACCTGACTGAAACCATGATTCCCATCACTATTCTTTATTAAAGAAGTACCATAGGCTTGAAAGGCATGCTCATAAATACTCCGCATGAACCTGACTGCATGGGTATTGAAGCGTTCGTCCAAGCTTTGCTTCTTCATCTCTATTCCGAATCGATCGTCTAGCTCAACACATAAATCATTAAGGCTACTGCCTTGCGTATCCTCAAACAAACAGGTATTCAAATAGCACATCATTTCTCCAGTGAGGCGGGAACTTGAACGAGTAATAAAACCACTTTGTCTGGCCAAGGATTCAAAATCATTCCCCAGAGCTGCTTGAAGGCTTGTCCAAAGACGATCAACATCAATATTAAAGGGCTTTTGTCTATCTTTCATGACACTAACTTAAGCATCTTTTTATTAGCCTGACGGCTATGGGTTCAGCACCGTTAAAAACCTCCCCAAATCTGCGGTTACACATCTCGAAGCTACTATGGGTTCACACTCTCGTATTACAGCTCGATTATTTGAATCAACAAAGCTTCAGCATTACCCTCACGGATACAACTGTCTGTTTTTCTTCAAGGTGAACAGTCAATTACCTTGGTGGGATTTTCACCCACTGGAAAAGCACCACTTCGTGGCGCACTAACGTCTTGTGCAAAAGTCGGAGTTGATACTATAAAGACAATTATAATACATGCAATCAAGGTAGTTTGCATCTTCCAACAACTAACTAGGATTAGTAAACTTCTATTCATATTCATACTTACTAAATTTGATAAAGAGTAACTCTTTAAGTTTCATTTTACATTTTTTGTCAGCTAATTTTATTTGAATATACAAAATATTTATTTTTATGAAATCGATTGCATAAAATAATTTCATTTCTCTTTTTGAAATTGACAATATTTGCACATATTCAAGTATATAATTATCATATACTAAGAATTATACCCCTTTTTTAGCTAAATAAATTTACACAATAGATTGCTTAAAAAATCAATGATTATGCGAAAATTAAGACTAAATTCACTTCTACCGCTCATGCTTATTATTTGGGTTTCTTGTGCTCAAAAAAAACAAGAAAATGAAGCAATTACTGAGAATACTCAAGAAGTAAAAACAACACAAACAGATTCAATATCTCCAATAATTACCGATATATATACTGCCGATCCTTCAGCACATGTATTTGATGGAAAGTTATACCTTTATCCCTCACATGATTATGAATCTGGCATTCCTGAAGATGATCTTGGGAGCCATTTTAATATGAAAGATTACCATGTTTTTTCGATGGATAAAGTTGGTGGAGAAATTACCGATCATGGTCTTGCGCTTTCAGTTGAAGATGTTCCTTGGGCAGCACGACAAATGTGGGCACCAGATGCCACAGAAAAAGATGGCACCTATTACCTCTATTTCCCTGCAAAAGATGAAAACGACATTTTTAAAATAGGTGTAGCCACATCAAAAAATCCTGGAGGACCATTTAAAGCAGAGCCAACACCAATTACGGGAAGTTTCAGTATCGATCCGGCTGTATTTGCAGATAATGATGGAAACTATTATATGTACTTTGGCGGAATATGGGGTGGGCAACTACAACGTTGGCAAACTGGCACCTATCAAAAAGAAGATACCTATCCTGCTGATGATCAACCTGCTTTATCAGCTAAAGTCGTAAAACTCTCTGATGATATGCTTTCATTTGCAGAAGAGCCAAAAGATGTACAACTAATAGATGAAAATGGATCTCCTATTTTAACAGGTGACAATAACCGTCGATTTTTTGAGGCAGCATGGGTACACTATTATAATGGTAAATATTATTTTTCTTATTCTACCGGCGATACCCACTACATTGCCTATGCTACTGGAGATAGCCCTTATGGTCCATTTACTTATCAAGGAGTAATTTTAAAACCTGTGCTAGGTTGGACCAATCACCACTCTATAGTTGAACATCAGGGACAATGGTATTTATTCTTTCATGATAGCTCATTATCAGGAGGGAAAACACATTTAAGAAGTGTAAAAGTTGTGCCTTTGGAGTATGATTCCGATGGCAAGATTAAAACCATAGATGCAATGGTACAAGTTAATTGAATTATGAATATCCTCTGCTATTTCAATATTGGTAGAGGATATACCTTGATTTTTTTATTAAGAATGTAAGAGTTATGTAAAAAAACAGGAATTAGAAAAATTTACTGCGTGGTACACTTTATTATTATGATAAAAAAAGTATTGAATGATTAGCTAAACGAATATTTTTTTTAGATTTATCCAAAGTAATTTTAGGGAAACTATACTTGACAATTTATTAGAAAGAATGCCTGAAGGAAAATCTAATGTCTAATAAGCAAATTATTTGTAATGTGACTTAGACGAATAATCCTATTCTTAAAAATCTGGTTTAGATTTTAATCTTCATTTTATTTAATAAATTTACTTTAATATAAAGCCCATTTTTACTAGATGAGCTTAATAAAATATGAATGATGAGAAAATTGAAAGTATCTTACGCTAATTTTGAATTAACAGAAAGTTTTAACCACTCTATTAATGTTTTATTTGAGAATAAAACGGATAAAGAGATTTGGGAAGAATTTAAGAAAGGCAATAGAAAGGCACTCATCTACATTTATCAGCAATACTTCCCATTACTTTGCAATTATGGTATACAGTTTACTAAAGATACCGATGTTATAAAAGATTGCATACAAGAGTTGTTTATTGATTTATCCAGCTCAAAAGAAAATCTTTGCGAAACAACTTCTATTAAATTTTACCTATATAGAAGTTTAAGAAGAAGGATTGCCAAGGTTTGTAACAATAGCCTGCTTTCTTTTTATGGAAGCAATGAAAACGACAAAACTTTTCAAGTGCAGAACAGTCCGGAGATGCAGCTAATTAGTGAAGAAACTGTTTCTTACAATAAATCCAGATTGAACACTGCCATTAATAAATTACCTAAAAGACAAAGAGAAGCGATATACTACTTTTTTTATGAAAACTTCTCCTATCAAGAAATCGCATTACTTATGGGGATGACTAAAGTAAAGTCTGCCCGCTCACTAATCTATAAGGCAATAGAATCGCTCAGAGGTAGTATCACTTTTACAGATCTTGCTTTGGTAGTAATTATACTTATGGCTCTAGCCACTTTTTTACTAAAATAGACACCATACTTCAACTCAATTTTATTTTTTCTCTCTGTATTTCAATTAGTTACAAAAAAGTTTTAAAAATTGCAGCGGCATTTTATCGCTTTTTTGCTTTCGTAGATTGAATACATATGAAAATGGAATATAAAGACTACGAAATTGAAGATTTTTTAAAGGATACTCTATTTATAGAGTGGGTTAAAAATCCTGATCATTCCCCAGAATTAGACTTTTTCTGGGATAACTGGCTTGAAAACAATCCAGAAAAAGAAGATACCATTCTAAAAGCAAAAGACATTTTACTTGGTATTTCCTATAATTCTTATACCCCTACTAAAAAAGAGACTAGCGAAGTACTCGAAAAAATACTAAAAGGTATTGAACATAAAAAATTAGAAAACCGCAACTCCTCTAATTGGTACTCAAATATAACTGTTAGAATTGCCGCGTCTATCATTTTTATTGTAGCTGCTGTTTATCTCTTCAAGAATCAAGAAAAATACTTCCAACAAGAGCAAACCACTCAAACCGAAGAAATTAAATATTTATCTAAATACAGTCCCAAAGGAGTAAAAACTCTTTTTAAGTTACCTGATGGTTCAACAGTAAAACTCAATTCAGAAAGCAAGTTAAGAATTCCAGAAAAATTTCCTGCACACGAGCGGGTAGTTTATCTGGAAGGCGAAGCTTTTTTTGATATTGCTAGAGATACTACCAGCCCATTTACCATTTATGTAGGCGAATCGATCTTTACAAAAGTATTGGGTACTTCTTTTAACATAAATGCTTACCCTGAAAAAAAGGAAATAAAAGTAGCCTTGGTTACTGGCAAATTAGAAGTTCATAACATTGTGGAACACACGATAGAGAAGCCTGTGCTCCTTTCTCCTAACCAAATGTTTACTTTAAAAAAAGCAACTGGAAAAAGTATTACAACTGCATTTGATCCCATTGAGGTTACTGCCTGGAAAGATGGTATTATTTATTTTAAGAATGCCTCATTCGAAGAGATTATAGATAAACTAGAGCGCTGGTATGATGTAAAATTCATCATTAAACACAAACCAGATAAAGTAAAGGATTTTAGTGGGAAATACACAGGAAAAACTTTAGCAGACGTATTGGAAGGCATTAGTTTTTCATCGGGTTTTTCTTTTACAATAGATCATAAATCAAATACCGTAACCATAAATAAATAATTTTTTAATATAAAGCGTCATGAATACCAGTTAGCCTAATAAAAAAAAGCCAGTTCCCTGTTAAGAAAACTGGCCCTGATTATTCTGGAAACTTGCAATATAACCAGTATCTCGTTGGTAGCGGCAACTGGAAATTTTGCAACCCAGAACTCTTATGAAAATATATTTCCATAAAACTTTCTAAAAATATGAAATTGAAAATTATACGTCAAGTTTACATGATGTCAAAGTTTGCATTATATGGCATTTTTCTACAAAGTATATTCGCAAGTATGCTTTTGGCAGAAGAAGGCAGAAGCCAAAATATTGGTCTAGATAAAATCTACATTACACTTGATTGTAATGATAAAGCATTAAAAGATGTTTTTAAAAACATAGAAACTCAAACCGAGTTCAGCTTTTTATACCATGATAAAAGTATTTCTAAAAAGCGAATTTCAACACGTTTTGATAATAGCTCCTTAATGGAGATTCTTCAAGAAATCTCTAAAAATGAAGACCTAAAGTTTAAAAGAATTAATGGGAACATTTTTGTATCTGAAAAGGAGAATCAGGAACAAGCAGTAAGAGATATTGTTGAGCTTGAAAACTTTCAGAACCTTATTAAAGGTTCTGTTAAATCTGCTGATGATAACCAACCTTTGCCGGGTGTTTCCATCCTTATAAAAGGAACAACTACGGGTACTACTAGTGATTTTGATGGAAATTATTCTTTAAATGCTTCAGATGGAGCAACCCTTCAGTTTAGTTACATTGGCTTTGTAACACAAGAGGTTGAAGTAACCACACAAAGTGTAATAGATATTAGTCTTCAACCAGACCTAGAACAGTTAGAGGAAGTTGTTGTAGTTGGTTATGGTACTCAAAAAAGATCGGATGTAACAGGTTCTGTATCTTCAGTACCAAAAGACAGATTAACCAATTTGCCAGTAACCAACTTGATGCATGCCATACAAGGTACAACCGCAGGTTTAAATATTACTCAAAATTCTTCGGTACCGGGTAGTGAGTCAACCATACAGGTAAGGGGTGTAAATTCTATTAATGCGAATACAAGTCCTTTTATAGTTTTAGATGGAATCCCATTTTTTGGAACTACAAATGATATTAATCCTAATGACATTAAGTCTATCGAGATATTAAAAGATGCATCGGCAGTAGCGATTTATGGTACTAGAGGGGCAAATGGTGTTATCTTGATTACCACTAAAAGAGGTGCAGACTCTGATGGTAAACCAAAAATTAACTATAGTGGCTATGGTGGTGTAGAAAGTATCGCCCATAAACTTACTCCAATGAGTCCAGATGCATATGTACAGAAATATGCCGACTACATGGAAGCTAACAGTCTTGCACAAACAGCTATTTTACCAAATGCCTCTGAAGTTGAAAACTACAACGATGGGGTAACTACAGACTGGCTAGACGAAACCACACAAACAGGTGTTTTGCAAGAACACAACCTTAACATCTCAGGTGGTACCGAAAACATACAGTACTATGTATCATTGGGTAGACTTGACCAAAAAGGTGTGGTAAAAGGTTACCAATTTCAAAGAACAAACATTCGTACAAATATTGATGCAAAAGTGAATAAATATCTGAAAGTAGGTACTTCAGTATTTTTTACAGATAATAACTACGATGGTGGTAGAGTAAACTTTTTAGAGGCTACAGCAATGAGTCCTTATTCTGTTCCTTATGATGAAAATGGTGAATATATTATTTACCCAATGGAGCCAGAACAGTTATTTAAAAATCCATTATTAGGTCTTACTACCGAAAGAGTAGATAGAAAAAAGAACCTTACAGGAAGCGGATATGCTGAATTTACTCCTGGCTTTATAGATGGATTAAAATACAGACTAAACGGGTCATACATCTATAATATTAATAGATATGCAACTTACACAGGTAGAGCCGCTAACGACCAAAGTGGTACTGCTTATGTTTCTAACTCTGAAACAGCTAACTGGGTAATTGAGAATATCTTAACTTACAACAAAGATATTGAGAAACACCATTTTGATGTAACGGCCTTGTATAGCGCTCAGAAAGTAGATTACATCTTTACTGATGCTCAATCTAAGAATTTCACTAATGATGCTTTACTGTATTACAACATGAGTGCTGGTAATACACATTCGAACAATTCGTCTGGCAATAGTTATTCACTGCTTTCTCAAATGGGTAGAATTAACTACTCTTACGATAGTCGTTACCTGTTCACCTTTACGGCACGTCGCGATGGTTATTCAGCATTTGGTGCAAACACTAGTAAGTATGGTTTATTCCCTTCAATGGCGCTTGGCTGGAACATCAGCAATGAAAACTTTATGAATAACGTACCAATAGTTGATAACTTAAAATTAAGATTATCTATTGGTCAATCTGGAAACCAAGCAATTGGTGTAAACCAAACAGCTTCTATCGCTAGCACAGTACAGCAACCATTTGGAGGTTCTGCACTAACAGGGGTTTTATATAATACATTGGGTAATGCCGACCTTAACTGGGAGACTACTACCTCTGCTAACCTTGCTTTAGATTTTGGACTTATCCAAAGTAGAATTAGTGGTACTGTTGAAGTTTACAAGACTAAAACAAAAGATATTTTGCTAGAAAGAAGCTTGCCAACCATTACTGGTTACGACGATGTTTGGGCAAATCTTGGTGAGATGCAAAACGTAGGTTTTGAGCTAACTCTTAAAACAGTAAACATAGAAAAACCAGATTTTGAATGGCAAACTAGCCTTAACTTCTCTACTTACAAAAATAAGCTATTAGACTTATACGGAGATGGACAAGATGATCTTGGTAATGCTTGGTTTATTGGTCAGCCTTTAAGAATTATATACGATTACGAAAAAACAGGCATTTGGCAAGAAGGTGAAGACATTGCCTCTTCCGACCCAGTAGCACAAGCTGGTGATCTAAAATTTAAAGATCAAGATGGAGATGGCCAGATCACTGCTGACGACAAAGTGGTAATTGGGCAAAGAGACCCTAAATGGATTGGAGGTTTAACTAATACATTTAGATACAAAAATTTTCACCTAAGTGTTTTTCTACAAGTGTCTCACGGTGGATTACGCAGTAATAGAGATTTAACTTATGCAGATGAAGCATGGAGAAGAAACCTACCAGAAGATTATGGATACTGGACACCTGAAAACCAAGATAACTATTGGCCTTCATTAGCAGCTTATAAAAACTATAGAGGCTACCAATTTGCAGAAGACTACAGTTATGTAAGAATTAAAGATGTGCGCTTAAGCTATGTATTTCCATCTACAGCATTGGAAAAAATGGGTATTGGAGGCTTAACTGTATACGCTGCGGGTAGAAACCTATATACTTTCACCGATTGGTTTGGTTGGGATCCTGAAATGTCTTACAGCTCTAGAGGTTCAGATGGCTGGACAAACAACTATCCATTGGTTAGAACCTTCTCATTAGGTCTTAATCTTTCACTTTAATGTTTCACTTCAAATCGATACAAAAAATGAATAGATATATAAAATATTTAATAAGCATTGCTTTCTTTATGTCACTATCTGTTGGATGCAGTGATGACTTTTTAGATGAAGAAGTACTAGATGCCTACGCACCAGAAACTCTTACAGACCAACTTGGTTTTGAAGCAGCCGCAATAGGTTTACACAACCACTTTAGTACATTATTAACTACCACAGACGACCAAACTTTACTGGCCATGTTTCAATTGGGAACCGATATTGTTTGGGCCCCTTCAGGCAGATCAAATGGTAATGCTCGTCCCTATTTCGATTATTCTACACTTACTTCTACAGATGAGGCAGCTCGTAAACTTTGGACTTACTTGTTTAAAATGATAAACAATGCCAATGTGTTAATTTCAAATGCAGAAAGTGGAGAAGCTACTGGAATGACAGACGAAGAATTAAATGCTTATAATGCTGAAGCAAAATTTTTTAGAGCTTACGCTTATAACATGTTTGCTACTCTTTATGGTGGAGTGCCAGTAGTTACAGAGCCTTTAACTGCTCCTAAAACAGATTTTGTTAGAAACTCCGTAACCGAAGTAAACTCTTTAGTAGAATCAGATCTTCTATATGCAATAACTAACTTGCCAAATATAAATGAAGTAACATATGAAGCAAGGGTAAATCAATCAATGGCTCGCCAATTACTTGCTGAATATTATTTAAGAACAGACGAAGCAGCTAAAGCAGAAGAGCAATGTGATGCTATTATCAACAGTGGAAACTTTAGTCTTGTAACCGAACGCTATGGCGTAAACAGTAGCGAAGAAGGTGATGCCTTTTCTGATATGTTTTTATTTGGTAACCAACGTCGATCAGAAGGAAACACAGAAGCAATTTGGGTTATGGAACAAGAAAATCCTACTGATGTAACTGGTGGTAGTAGTGGTAATCCTCAACAAAGAAGAATTTGGGGTGCTGCTTATCACGATGTTACAGGTATGGTTCCTATCGATACTTTGGGTGGTCGTGGTTTAGGAAGAATTAGATTAAACGATTGGGTTTTATATGATTTATATGAAAATGGAGATATGAGAAACTCTCAGTTCAGCATCCACCGTCAGCATTATTTCAATAATCCAGACACAAAGTATGATGCAATTAGAGGAGTAGCTATACCTTATGGAGAAGATGCTGAGTTTGATTTAGGTAATGGAGAAAGCGTTAAAATATTTGCCTCTGACACAATCTATAAACTTACTCCTTACACACTTAAATGGGGACATTTTGATAGTAGAGATACTTTTGGTTATGGTATGTGGAAAGATTTTATTTTAATGAGATTAGGAGAAACATATCTTTTGAGAGCTGAAGCCCGATTTAAACAAGGGAATGCAAGTGGAGCTGCAAGTGATATTAATATGCTAAGAGAAAGAGCAAATGCTTCTACTGTAGATGCTAGTGATATTACACTAGAATTTATTTTAGACGAAAGAGCCAGAGAGCTTTTAGCAGAAGAAAACCGTCGTATGACTTTAATTCGTACCGGAACTCTTATAGAAAGAGCTACTACATTAAATGGAACTACAACTCGTGCAGATGGCAATATTGAAACTACCAATGGCTTAGATGAGCACAATTTATTATTGCCAATTCCGCAAACAGAAATTAATCTTAATAAAGATGCAGTTCTGGAACAAAACCCAGGATACAACTAATTTTCAGTTCATACTTTTTGGATTCTATTTACAAAACGGGAGGTACATTTACCTCTCGTTTTTTATGTCTACAGGAAATTATTACTCTGTATTTTGAGTATTTAATTGTGATACTAACGGAATGTCAATAGTACAATTTAATACTTTGTATCAAATCCCTAAATTCAAAAATCAATAAACCAATAAAAATGACATTACCCAAACTCTAGATAATGTCATTTTTGATTGAAACCGATTTACAAGCTATTTTTCCCCTTGCTTTTGCATGTATTCTCTATACAACCTTTGCATTTCATCTGGAGCGAGTTTCCAGTATTCTATTAATGGGTTGGCTTTTACCTTTTCGTTATACTCATCGATAAATTGCTGATTTAATGAATCGTTGTCTTTGTACTCTGCTCTAAGCTCTTCTAACTGCTTGTGTAATTGCTCTTGAATCTCTGCATAGGTTGGTTCACCATATACATTTTGCATCTCTTCTGGGTCTTTTTCCAGATCAAACAATTCCCAATGGTCTATATCATAATAAAAATGAATCAGTTTATATTTGTCTGTTGTGATGCCATAATGCCTCATTACATTGTGTTCTGATGGATGCTCGTAATAATGGTAATAATGTGCTTCTCTCCAATCGTTTGGTTTTTCACCTTTTAATATTGGCAACATACTTTTACCTTGCATTTCTGCTGGAATCTCTGCTCCTGCTATATCTAGAAAAGTCTCTCCAAAATCTAAATTTGATACTAGTTCGTTGTTAACTGTTTTTGCTTTAATAACTCCCGGCCAGCTTATTAACAATGGAGTGCGTAACGATTCTCTGTACATCCATCTTTTATCAAACCAACCATGCTCACCCAAATAGAATCCTTGATCCGAAGTATAAACTACAATTGTGTTTTTATCTAGCCCATTTTCTTTTAGGTAATCTAATACTTTTCCTACACTTTTGTCTACCGCCGAAACACATGACAGATAGTCTTTCATATAGCGCTGATATTTAAACCTTACCAGTTCTTCTCCTGTAGGATTGGTCTTTTTAAATTCATCTAATACTGGCTTATACACCGAATCCCAAAGTGATAATTGCTGCTCATTTAACCCCCGTCTTGGTTCATCAGACATTTTTAAATCTCGATCCATATACATGGTCTTGGAGATCGTCATATTATTTAGCTCAGCAGCATCTCTATTACCAGAATAATCATCGAAAAGTGTTTCTGGTTCTGGAAAAGTAACATCTTCATACATGCCTAACTCATTAGGCCCTGGTTCCCAAGCTCTGTGAGGTGCTTTGTGCTGCATCATTACCATAAAAGGCTGGTCTGAATCCTTTCTACCTTTTAGCCATTCGATGGTTTTATCTGTGATGATTTCTGTAGCATAACCTTCTAGTTTATATCGCCCTTCCTGATTAATAAATGTTGGATTGTAGTAGTCTCCCTGATCTGGAAGAATGTCGAAATAATCAAATCCAGTTGGTGTATTACCTAAATGCAATTTACCAATAATTGCTGTTTGATAGCCTGACTTTTGCAACACTTTGGTAAAGGTTTGTTGACTAAAATCAAATTCCGAACCGATGGTATTGTCTATAAAACCATTTAAATGACTGTATTTACCTGTGAGAATTGTAGCTCTAGAAGGCCCACAAATCGAGTTTGTTACCAAACAATTGTTGAACCTCATACCCTGATCTGCCAATCGATCGATATTGGGTGTAGGTGCGACCTCAGCCAATTCACCACCATAAGCACTAATTGCTTGGTAGGCATGATCGTCACTCATTATAAAAAGTATGTTTGGCCTTTGTGGTGGCGGTACTTCAGTTTTCTCCGTCTTGCATCCAATTAATGTAATGAAAACTAAACCTATTAATGTAGTATGAATTAGTTTTTGGGTATTCATTGTTCCAGTTTCTTTTTTGTTATTTATGGTTTCTTTAAAATAGCATTTTTAATTTATATAATATCCCAATTTATGAATTTAATTCTATGAGCAAGCAGTCTAATGTTAGTACTCACTCTTTTCAACATATGTTAGTGTTGATTCTTTGTAGCCTATTCTTCTTGCTTTAATTACCAATTTTTCATCTTTCTCAAGTATAATTGGTTTATCTGGTTCGTAAACTTTCCACGGTCTGTCTGACTCAAAGCTTTCACCATTTTTTCCTACTCTACCTAGTATACTGGCAAAATCCCAAGAGAGAATTTTGTGAGTTAATTTTTCATCGATGAGTTCTCCTTTTTTTAATATTTGATAACCAATAGATGCCCCCTCAGTATCACAAAAAAGCTTGATACCAGCATCTGCCTGATAAACAACAGGCTGCGCAGTAATAGGAGGTTCATTTTTACCATTCCACCAATCTTCGATCATTTCCTTTTCAGGTTTTTCTGCCATATCTCCGGTAATTGATCTCCATGTTTGAAAGGCAGCACGCATCTCGTTCAATTTATCTGCATATTTTGAGTCAGTAGCAAGGTTATTAAATTCATCCGGATCAGTCTGAGTATCGTATAATTCTTCTACTGGTTTGGTATCGAACCACTTCATCATCATTGGATTTAACTCACCATTCTCTTTTTGAGCTAGTATTTCTTTCATTAATGGAATGCTTTTCCTGAAATTTAGATCTTGATAATAAGGCAACTCCGGCATGTAATTATAGAGATACTTAAAGCGTCCATCACTTACAGCTCGAACCCTATCATATTTTACCGATACTCTGTCGCGAGCAGCATATATATATTTTCTTGGATAATCAACTTTCTGATCTCCTAAAAAAGCTTGCCCTTGCATATATGCTGGAATAGTTACGCCTGCAATTGATAATACTGATGGAGCAAAATCTACTGCACTTACCAAATTATCATTTACTGTACCTGCATTTTTTGCATTAGGGTATTTTACAATTAATGGAATATGAGTTCCCCTTTCTAATAACTCACGTTTCATCAAGGTAGCGCTCCTCCATGATCGCTATAAAAAAATATCCATGTATTATCATACAAACCATCTTCTTTCAACTTAGCTATAATTTCGCCTACTTGGCTATCCATTTTTTCGATATTGGTAAGCTGTCTGGCAACAGCTTTTTTTGCAGTTTCTGTTTGTGGATAGAAAGCAGGAACTACAACATTATCTGGATCGACTGTATATGCTTCATCCTCTCTTATAAAAAGATTCATCTCATGTGAGATAGCTAAATTAAATATGGAAAAAAATGGTTGACCTTTCTCTCTATTTTGCCAAGAAGCTGCTGCACTATTTTCATCCCACACTGTAACAGGAGGTTCAAATTGATAATCTTGTTTCTCGTTGTTTGTTGTATAGTAACCTGCTATTCGTAAATACTCAGGAAAACATTTAACAAAAGGAGGAATAACTGCTGAGTAATCTGGTACCGGTGTGTTTTTTGGATTATCATAATTCAACGTTCTCATATGCATTGTGCCTATTGACGTCTGATACATTCCCGTTACCAAACAAGACCTACTAGGTGCACATACACCTGCTGTAGTATATGCCCTAGTGTAAAGTTCTCCCTCCCGAGCTAACTGATCTATATTCGGTGTTTTCACACCTTTATAACTATATGCACCTATATATGGACCAATATCTTCGCAGACAATCCAGAGAATGTTGGGATGTAAATCACTCTCTTGAGCATGAGTAACAAGAGGCAATATGCTCAAGAGATAAATCTTTGTAATAAGTAGTAATTTATAGGTTGATTTCATAAGTGAAAAAAACTTTTGATTACTTCGAAGAAGTTCCTTCCCTATCTTTCAACATATCTGGACCTTTCACCATTTTTTCGTCGTGCGCTTTCATTACCTCCCTTATTTGTTCAATTACTTCCGGATTTTCTTTAGCGATATCGTATTTTTCAGAAGGATCTACACTTAAGTTATAAAGCAGAGGTGGATCATGTCTAATTACCTCACTGCCATAAGGCTCTTGAGTAATAAAATGTGCTTTGTAATCTCCCACCCTAACTGCATATAACCAGTCTCCACGATAATAAAACATATCATTTCTAGGACTTTTCTTTCCTTCAAACAAAGTTCCACTAAGGTCTAAACCATCAACTATTCGATCGTTAGGAATTGGCACACCAACCATATTACTTAAAGTGGTAAAAAGGTCCATAGTAGTACCCAAGTCTGTTACAATGCCAGGCTTAATACTTCCTGGTGCCCAGAATATAGTTGGTTCACGCATACCTCCTTCCCAAGTAGAGCCTTTACCATCTCGAAGTAAACCAGCACTTCCACCTTCCTGATTCATTATTAACCATGGGCCATTGTCTGAAGTAAAAACAACCATTGTGTTTTTGTCTAAACCATTCTCTTTAAGCGTATTTAAAAGCTCACCTATCCAGAAATCGATTTCTTCAACTACGTCACCATATAAACCTCTTGGGCTTTTTCCTTCAAAATCATTAGATGCAAATAATGGCACATGGGGTAAATTATGAGCTAGATATAGAAAGAAAGGTTTCTCTTTGTTCTCTGTAACAAACTTCATTGCCTCTTCGGTATATCTTCTTGTAATCGTATTTTGATCGGCTGGTCTTTCTATTATTTCTGTATTGCGCATCAATGGGACATTAAAGGTTTTTATATCTTTTCGTTCTGGAGATTTCCAAAAGTCAAAATATCCCTGAGCGGATCTAAATGGAATAATATTATCCATATCGTTGCTATATGGAATGCCATAATAGTAATCGAAGCCATGGCTTGTTGGCAGAAATTCTTCTTTGTGTCCTAAATGCCATTTTCCTATTGCAGCAGTTGCATAACCAGCTTTTTTCATTTGCTCGGCAATGGTTACCTCAGTTTGTGGAAGTCCATTTTTAGAATCTGGAAAAAGTACACGGTTTACGCGGCTAGTCATACCATTTCTTATTGGTAATCTGCCAGTAAGTAAAGCTGCACGACTTGGAGTACATACACTTGCACCAACATAAAAATTTGTCCACTTCTGGCCTTCTACTGCCATTCTATCTAGATTAGGCGTACGAATAGTAGGGTGTCCAAATGTACTTAAATCACCATAACCAAGGTCATCTGCAAAGATGATTATAAAGTTTGTCGGTTTTCCATTGGCTTTATTAGGTACCTCGCTTGGCTCTTTAGTTGGAGTAGTACAAGCAATAAAACCCAATATGAATCCTAATGGAATTGCAAGCCGCGATAAAATTTTTTGATATTTAGTAGTCTTCATCTAATAGTTTATTTTATTTGTTGTGATTTTCCTATTTATCTCTGTAATTATTCGTCTAGCAGATTTTAGATCATACTAACTAAAGCTTATTTAAATTAGATATTTAATAAATTTCGGAAAACCCATCTCGTAGAAACCCAAATTATATATATTAATACCAAAACAATATTCTTTTTTGTCTTTTACTCATTTTCTTTAGAAAAAGTAATCAAAGGCAGCAATTGATACTGCTGCCTTAATATTTTATAAAGCAATTATTTTTAAAATTGTAACCATCAAATACTAGTAACCATCGTTTTGCTCTAATAAAGGATTCGCATCAATATCATATTGCGGAATAGGATATAAAGCTTGATAAGCCGTAGCATTTTTTCCTCTTGCTACTGCATCAGATATAAACATATCATGTCTTAGTAAATCTTCTCTGTTTTTTCCTTCATGAAAAAACTCCCATCTTCTTTCCTGTAAAATTGCATTCAATAAAGAGCTTTGATCATAATCTGCAAGTTGTAATAATGGCGCCTGTGCTCTTTCACGAACCTGATTAATGAGATCAATTGCCTCTTGTGTAGGACCTGATAATTCATTTAATGCTTCTGCTCTGGAAAGCAAGATATCTGCATAGCGGATTGCAGGAACATCATTTCCTTGATTGGCACTTACTGAATTTGGATCCCAAGGATACTTGCCAGGGATTGATTTATCATTACCTAAACCCTGTTGAGGAACTCCAGAAACATTGGTCCATGAGGTCACGATTAGCTCTTTCCTTATGTCTGCTGGGTCAAAAGAATTCACAAAGTCATCAAACAGATAAGTTACCGCAGCATAAGAGTTATTATTTGGATATGGCTCCGGATAAGTTGCCTTATTAGGATAGGTTAGTGCCAGATAGTTGTTAGCTACATCTTGCACCGCACCATCTTTTGGTAATGCCCACACCATCTCACTATTTCCTTCATTTGTAAGTGAAAATATGTCACTATAGTTAGCTTGTAGGCTATAAGTACCCATATCGATTACTGCTTGTGCCATATCGGCTGCTTTTTGCCATTGCTTTGAGTTTAAATAATACTTACACAGTACAGCGCGAGCCGTTCCTTTATTGGCTTTACCAAACTCAGAAACATCTGGTAAACTTGCTAGTGCATTGGTTAAATCTGATTCAATTTGGGTTTTTGTTTCAGCCTCTGTGGCTCTTGCCTGTAAAGGATCGTCGGTTGATGATGTGTACAATGGAAGTGGTCCATAAAGGTTGAATAATTCTGAATAGCACCAACCTCTTACAAAAAGTGCCTCTGCTGTAGTTGTTTTGATAAAATCATCACTAAATGCCGAATTTTCGATATTATCTAAAACTATATTTGCATCTCTAATACCATAATAATAGTTTGGCCAAAGAGATATAATTTGTGCATGAGTGGCTGTCCAAGTAAAATCTTGTAGCTGTGTCCATAATGCTTCAATACTTCCACCTGCACCCCAAATTTCGCCTGCTGCACTCGCTCCCAAATAAAGTGCAGACCAAGTTTCTACCACTCCTGCTCGATGAGAATAAGCATATGCAGAATTCATTACTGAACTAATTCCATCTTCTGTTGTAAAAAGAGTTGATGGTGTTAACTGAGAGTAAATATTTTCATCTAAAGGCTCTTCACAAGCTGTTACACTTAAAAATGCCCATGCAAATAATATATATATTTTATATGATTTCATTTTCTATATAGTTTAAATTGGCAAATTATTAAAATGTAGCATTTAAGCCTACCATGAATGTACGAGCCAACGGATAGCTCGCATAATCAACCTTCACATTGTTTCTACCAAATGCATTTGCTTCAGGATCGTAGCCTGGATAATCTGTAATTGTAAACAGGTTTTGTCCAGTGGCATATAAGCGCAATGTGCTTAGGAAACTAATGTTTTGTGTAGGTACATTATAACTGATTTGCACATTTTTCAATCTAAAATAAGATGCATCCATAATTGTTAGTGAATTTACCTTGCCTGCTGAACCAGCCGGATAAGAATTTGGATTTGTAGCTGATGGCCATGCAGCATCTGTATTTGTTGGTGTCCATCTATCCATCATCATTGTCATTCGATTTCTTCTGTCATTAGCTGGATACATGCTTTCCGCTGCCATTACATTAAATAAATCACCCCCTTCCATTCCTTGAAAGAAAAAACTCAAACCCCAATTTTTATATTCAAATTGATTATTAATTCCATAGGTAAAATCTGGAAAAGGATCTCCAACGATTGTTTGATCTGCTGTAGTAATTTGATCATCACCATTTTGATCTTTGAATTTCGGATAGCCTGGTATTTCATCGCCTTCTTGCTGGATGCCTGTAATTTCATATCCATAATAAGAAGCTAGTGGCGATCCCTCTTTAATTATAGCAGAGTTGCCCCCAACTACTTGTAAGTAACCTGTAGTAATTTGATCAATTCTGCCTAAATCTACTACTTCATTTTTAATTGAGGTGAAGTTGAGAGAAGTGTTCCACGAGAAGTCTTTTGTTGAGATATTCGTAGAATTTATAAGTATTTCTACACCTTTATTAGATACTTCACCAACATTAGTCAAGATAGAAGAATAACCAGAAGACTGTGGTAAAGCTAAGTTAAATAAGAGGTCGGTTGTGCTTTTAGAGAAGTAATCTAAAGTAACGTTTATTCTGCCACTTAACATACTTGCATCAAGACCCACATTAAATTGGGTGGTTGTTTCCCATTTTAAATCAGGATTTGCTATTCTTAATGGATTGGTACTTCCTTGTATTTGGCCGTCAAACACTACAAATGATCCTGTACCAAAAGTAAGTTGGGAGGCATAGTTCGAAATTTCTTGGTTACCTGTTTGTCCCCAACTTGCTCTAAATTTAAGTTCTTCAAAAAAATCAGGAACAAAAGCCTCTTCTGACATTTTGTAACCGAAAGCAAATGATGGGAAATAGCCATACTTATTGTTATCTCCAAAGCGTGAAGAACCATCTGCTCTAATTGAACCTGTCAAAAGAAATTTATCAAACAAAGTATAATTTATCCTTCCTAAATAAGAGAATAGTGTATTGTCTTCTTTGTTACTATACAAATTGTCAGTATTGGTATCACCTAAACTTAGGTTGTTTGTTTCAATATCATCAGTTGGAAAACCATTTATATTAGCATTAAAAACACTAAAGTAAAACTTCTGGTAAGTTACTCCACCGAGTACATCAAATCTGTGGTTTTCATTTATTTCTTTGGAGTAATTCATGGTATACTCACCTAGTATACTTGACCGTCTGGACGATGTTACATCAGCATATCCTCCAAGGGCTTCTCCTCTATTTGTAAGTGTGCTCACAAATACATCTCTTTTAACATTTGAAATGTCTGAGCCTAAATTCAGCTTTGCTATTAATCCATCAATAATTTTATACGAAACATAAAAGTTAGCAAGAGTTCTATCTGTCTGGCTTTTACTCTTAACACCATCAATTAAGCTCATCGGATTATTTATTGTAAGATTCTCAGACACAGCATAAGATCCATCTGCATTAAAAATTGGTTCTGTAGGATCGTATAACAAAGAAGTATAAATCGGGCCTGCACTTTCATTTGTATTTACACCATCTATTCCGTTTTGATCTGCAATATGACTTGTATTGATATTAAAGCCGATATTGGTATTTTCACCTAACTTAGAATCAAGATTTAGCCTTCCAATATATTTTTTTATACCTGTATTCTTGAGAATACCTTTTTGATTAAAGTAATCGATAGAAGCATAAATTTTAGAATTGCCAACTCCACCAGATAAAGAAACATTATTATCAGAAATAGGAGCGCTTCTATAAATCTCATCTTGCCAAGTTGTACCAGAACCTATTGTTGAAATATCTGATGTTGAAAATACTTCTGAGTTACCCCTGTCTGCCGAAATATCATTAATAAAATTCATATACTGTTCAGCATCCATAACATCAATTTGTTTTGCAACAGATTGAGTACCAAAGTATGTATTATAACTTACGGTTAATTTATCATTGCTCCCTTTTTTGGTGGTAATTAATACAACTCCATTTGCACCTCTAGAGCCATAAATTGCTGTTGCAGAAGCATCTTTAAGAATCTCTATCGACTCTATATCATTTGGATTTAATGAGTTTAAAGGATTTTTGGGCGATAAATTAGAGCCAATCGCTTGTGCTGCGCCAACATTATTTGGATCTGATGAAAGACCACTTCCTGATAGATTAGAACTATTGTCAATCGGAAATCCATCTATTACATACAGAGGCTCATTACCAGCATTAATTGAACTTGATCCTCTAATTCTGATTGATAATCCACCACCTGGCTCCGAACTACTCTGTGAAATTTGAACACCAGCAGCTCTACCCTGCATCATTTGATCTACAGAAGCATTGGCTCCCGGATTTAAATCTTCCGATTTTAACGCTGATACAGAACCAGTTAAATCACTTTTCTTTACCGTACCATATCCAATCACAATTACTTCTTCTAACTGCTCTTGGTCAAACTCCAATGCAATATTTAAGGTTGTTTTGGAACCTATTGTTGCTTCTTGAGTTTGATAGCCAATAAAACTAAATAGAAGTATATCTCCTTCATTTACATCTAAGGTATATTCACCATTTAAGTTAGTTGTAGTACCAGTTTGAGTACCTTTTATTAGAATACTTACACCAGGCAATGGTTCGCCATCATCTGAAGATGTAACTACTCCTTTAACTTGGAAACTATTTAATGATATAATTTCTTCTATAGGATCTGCAAAAGCTTCTTTAGCACTTACAAAAATATTATTATTAATGCGTTTAAATTTAAGATTTGAGGTTTTGGAGATATCTCTTAAAAGATTTGCCAGTGTTTCTTTATGATAATTTGAATTAAGACGCTGCAAGTCTACTTTCTCTTTTAAATCTGCATTTGTAAGTTCATAGGCAAATTTAAAAGGCGTTTTAAGCGAGATTAAATCAAAAGCGTCTTTAATAGTTGCATCTTTGAGATTTGCTGTAATGTAAATTTCCTCCATACTTACTTTTTGGGCATTTGTTTCTTTTGCCAATAATAGGCTGCAAAACAATGCTTGGAGGCATATTCCTAAAAATCCATATTTAGACATAAGTAATACTTGTCTTAGTATTTTCAATTTCATATTTTTAAATGTTTTTGTTTGAAAAAATCAAGAACTCTTAACTCTTAAGTTCAACCTGTCTACCAAACCCGTTGGCTTAAGAGTTTTTTAGTTAGTATATATTATTGAAAAAGTTATATTTACATAGGCATAATTTTTTAATATTATGATTTATATTAATTTAATAAATAATCACAGTATTACCTTCCAATTTGTAGTTAAAACCTATTGAAAAGCTTAGCCCTTGTAGTACTGTTTCTAGGCTTTCATTATCAAACTCTCCAGTAAAACCTTTATTAGAAGGAGTATTTTTAATCACTATCTTGGTATCGTACCAATTTTCTAATACTTCTGTGATCTCATCTGTTTTTGCTTCTTTAAATTGAATAATACCGTCTTTCCAGCCCAGCTCTTTACTAGGTTCAAAACTTCTTTTAGACATATCATTTGTTTCATTATCAACTTCTAAAAGTTCATTTGGAGATAATGTAACTTTTTCGTGAGAAGCATTTTTTACAATTTCCACTTTACCAGTCACTAATGCAATCTCCACTTTGTTATGAGACTCAATATTTTTGATATTAAATGATGTGCCAAGTACCTTAGTTCTAATTCCTCCACTATTTACAATGAATGGTTGGGAAGCATTATGCTCAACCTCAAAATAAGCTTCTCCTTCTAAAAACACCTCTCTTTTATCCTCTTCAAAATTCTCTGGGAACCTGATTTTACTACCCGAATTTAATTTAATTTTAGAGCCATCTTTTAATACAATTGTATTTTTCTGCCCTTTATTCGCATACTTCTCAATCATATTGCTTTTAGGTAATTCAGACTCCGACAAACTTTCAGTTGAGTTTTGAGATTGCCAAGTATAATACAAAAGACTAAACACTATTAGCAAAGATAAACCTGCAACTAATCTAGAATAAGATCTCCAACCAGGCATTTCCCTAATTACTGTATCATCGATATTTTTATAAGGCTTTATTAAGCTAATATTTTTTTTAAATTTAGCATACTCCTCATCATATTCATTATCAGGTAGTTTATTATATATAATATCTAATTTATATTTTGCTTGAGCTATTATTTCAGCTTTCTCTGGATTTATTTTTAACCATTCTACCCAAAATTTAACATCTGCTGGATTTGCACCTAAATAATAATTTAAAAATGACTGATCTGTCATGAAATCCTCTATATCGAAACTTTTATAATCCATTTATTTGGGTTGTTTGTAGGTATGATCTGAAAAGTTGATTTAGGTACTCAACTTTTTTTATTTTTTTTTCAGATTTTTTAAAAAATCAATTTTTGAAACCCAAATTAGAAATAATATTTAAGGCTTTTATATGATTAATAGAGCTTTAAATATTAAATAAAAGGAGATGTAATCTGCCAAATTAATTGCGATATAAGCAAAAGAGACGCTAAATAAATTACATTCTTTAATCGTTGAATGGCCCTATGCATTAAGTTTTTTATACTTTGATATTTTAATCCCGTAATATCTTCTATTTGATTATAGTTATAACCCTCATAAAAAAATAAGTAAATAATTTCCCTCTCTCTTTTCGATAATAGATTTAATCCTTCCTGTATTTTCTTTAATCTTCCTTCACTCTCTTCTTGTTCAATTATATTCTGCTCTATAGAAAATATAACCTCATATTTGAATTCATTATAGTCTTGTATAACCACTTCCTTAGAACTCTTTTGTTTTTTCTTAATCAACGAATTATATAAGGCTTTTAAAAGATATGGTCTTATCTTTTCTACCTTGCTCAGTTTATGATGATTTTTCCAAAGGTTGGTAAATAACTCTTGTATTTCATCTTTAACAGTACTCTTATCAGAAATAAATTTATAACCAAAACTAAAGAGTATCTGATAATTTTGTTGATAGATAATCTCTAAGGCCTTTTCACTTCCATTTTTTAATTGATCCCACAGACCTTGATCGTTAATATCTATCAAATTTTCACTTTTCATATGTATTCTTCAGTTCCAGCTAGCAAATTGGCCACTATATAAAAGAATCATAATTTCTGATAATTTCCAAATATTGAATTTTGGAAAAATGCTTTTCAAGTATAGAGAAACTATTTAAAGAATTGATTTTTGATGCTTGGTTTAGGGTTTATTGTGATTATCTTATCATGGCAGGTTTCATGATTTGAGCATATTTCGCAATAACTTCTATTCAGAAAGGGGGAAATATAATTCCTAGCTTTTATTTTAATAAGTTAAAGCCACTTGATAGTTTATCAATGAATATTTTGAAATGCAATTTAGCTCCACTTATACCTTCTATTTTTTAGCAACCTGAACAAATGACCAATTTTTTTGAACATAATGACAATTAAATAAATACCATTCAACTTTTATTTGTCTCATTGTCGATTGATAAGATCATCGATCTATTGTAGTTAAATCACATCTCCTATTAGCAATTATAAAAATTAATATCATTACATAAATCTAAACTTAAACATTATGAAAAGCCTTTTTTACTATGCCTCTTTTTTGTTTCTAATTTTTTCTTGCGAGAGTGATTCTATTATTCCTATTGAAGATGAAGAAAAATCATTTTTAAGAAAATCGAAAAAAGTTGACTCTCCTCCATCTCAATCAGGTTTTATTGTTACAAGGGGGGAAGGTTACAACTTTAATACAGCCTTATTTATAGTAGATTATGAAAAAGAACTAACTGTTGTTATCGGACTCTATGCTCAGATGGGTTGTGACCCTACAAATACCACTTTCCCATTCCAATTAATCCCATTTCAGAGTGTAAACATTCCTAATAATGAACAAACTCGTACAAAGATTCAATGGAAGGGCGATATCCATTTTGAGATATTAAAAGGTACTATTGATCCATTTAATGAAAATATATGTACGCTACTAGAAGATCAACCTGCTTATGCTTCAGGAGAGGCATTTGCTATTATAAATGATAATGACCAAACCTCTTTTGAAAGAGAAGATTCTAAAAACAGAAATACTTTCAGTGTAAATGCCAAAGGTACATTATATGATCATGATGGGGAATCTGTAGATTTTAAATTAAATTTAAATGGTTCTTGGGATGGTAATGATATAGAAACTTGGAAAGAAAATGTAAAACTAAAATTAGATTGATAAAAAACTGATATCAATTAATCTTTACATAACTCACTAATATTCTTTAAAAATCATTATATCATATAACAACCTACTCAAAGATTTCCCTTTGAGTAGGTTGTTTTTGATAGCTTTTAACAATTACATCATGAAAACAT